>JAAWDU010000016.1 GCA_022793905.1 Clostridia bacterium | reverse complement strand
TTGGAGCAGAAGAATTAATACCAAAAATTGAAAAAGAAAACTGGTTTGAATATGATGTTATTGTTGCAACACCAGATATGATGGGGGTAGTTGGAAGACTAGGTAAAGTACTTGGACCAAAAGGTTTGATGCCAAACCCAAAATCTGGAACAGTTACAATGGATGTAGCAAAAGCTATAGCAGATATCAAATCTGGTAAAGTTGAATACAGATTAGATAAAACAAATATAATTCATTTAGGTTTTGGAAAAGTATCTTTTGGAGTAGAAAAGCTTTTAGAAAACTATACAACAGTTATGGAGGCTATAATTAAAGCAAAACCAGTAGCTGCAAAGGGACAATACATTAGAAGTGTAAGCATTACAACAACTATGGGACCAGGACTATTCGTAGACCAAAAGTAATTTTAATTTATAAATAAATTAAAAAATTCTAAGTTATAGTTAATAGATATCCTAAGACAGTAGGCAAAAATAAGTCCTACCGAGGAAAAATGAGAGGAAATAAAACCTTAAGTTTTAACCTGAGAGTCTTGGGAAAAAACTTAAGGCTTTAAATTTTTATAAAATTAATTATACAGGAGGTGAAAAAATGGCAAATAAAGCGATTATTAAACAAAAAGAAGAAGAAGTAAATAAACTAGCTGATAAAATAAAAGATGCAAAACTAGTACTTTTCGCTGATTATAGAGGAATAAATGTTGAAGATGTAACAAAATTAAGAAAAGAACTTAGAAAATCAAACACAGAATACTCAATAATCAAAAATAATATTTCTAAAAGAGCTCTAGAAAAATGCGAAATTAAAGGACTAGAAGTAGCAGTAGAAGGACCTACAGCAGTAATAATTGGAAAAGAGGATTATCTTGAACCTGCTAAGGCAATTTACGAATATACAAAAGACCACGACTTTTATAAAATTAAAGGTGGAATTATTGAAGGCAAAGTTATGACAGCAGAAGAGATAATAACTCTAGCAAAACTACCATCAAGAGAAACTTTACTTGGAATGCTTGCTGGAGGATTACTTGGAACTATATCAAAACTTGCTATTGCAATTGACCAAGTTAAATTGCAAAAAGAAAGCGCTAATGCGTAAAATTTAAAAAATTTTTAGGAGGAATTTTAAAATGGCTAAAATAGATGAATTATTAGAAACTATCGATAGTTTAACAGTTGTTGAATTATCAGAATTAGTAAAAGGAATTGAAGAAAAATATGGAGTTTCTGCTGTAGCAGCAGCTGCACCAGTAGCAGGAGGAGCAACAGCTGGAGCTACTGAAGAAAAATCAGCATTTAATGTAGTACTTAATGATGCAGGCTCAAACAAAATCCAAGTTATCAAAGTAGTTAGAGACGCAACAGGATTAGGATTAAAAGAAGCAAAAGAGCTAGTAGACGGAGCACCAAAAACAGTAAAAGAAAACGTAGCAAAAGAAGAAGCTGAAGAACTTAAAGCTAAGTTCACAGAAGCAGGAGCTGTAGTTGAATTAGTTTAATAAAAGAATAAAAAAGAGCACAAACTGTGCTAAAAAAGTAGCTAAAAATTAGCTCACAAAAAATCGTGAATTGAAAAATATTTTATCAATTCACGATTTTTATTTTGTAAAAATTTATTAATTGTTAATATTTTAATTCTATTGGAGATTTCTTCCAATTGTCATTTTATAGTTTTCTAAGTTAGGAATTGTTACATCTTCATCTGTTACACTACCAATAGAAATATCACTATATTCTGTAATAAAATTACCATTTTTACTCTTTATAAATCTTCCGTCTTCTGCACTAATATATATTATATTAAAATCATCTCCGCCAATATGACATGGCATAGCATTTTTCTCCGTTTACTGTTTCAGTTAATATTTTATTTATAATTGCACTTCTCATTTTTTGCCAAATTGTTTCATATTCTATAAATGGCACTGTTGCATATTGTTCATAAGCCCTTTGAACATTTGCACTCATAAGATAAGGATATGCAGAAGTATATATTCTACTATTTTTCTCATATAAACTAATTGAATTATTTTCTTCTCTTTCAAATTTGTTAAAGCTTAAAATCTTTTCATCTGTGCAATATTGTTCTACCGTAAACTCTTCACCATATTTCGGGTCAACAGGTATATATGTTGCAGTCATCGAAAAATTGGTAATTTCACCGTGATTTCTTTGCTATTTTACTTATTATAATATAATTCCTTATAAAATATCCTATATTTAAAACTAAAATTACAGCTATAACAATTAGTATTACTTTTAAAACTTTTTTCTTTTCCATAACTTATTCCCCTTTTTCATTAGTTATATATATTATAACATAACTTATTTTTCTTGACAATTCAAAAAAAACCGTTTATCCCTAAAAAACGACCGCTTATCGCTACGAATTTTCAAACTTTACTGTTTTTCCTTGAAGCTGATAGAACTACATGATATAATCAAAATAAAGACAAGGAAATAAAAATATGAAAATAACCACAAAACTTGCGATTGAATATATAAAAAAAAATAAGAAGAGAAACTTGAGTATAATTATGCGGAATATGCATAACAACTATATTAATAGTGACAGTGTTTATACTTATTTCGAGTTTTCAAGAATATATGATAAATATAGTAAGAAATAAAAAAAATTGGGAAGTTCAATTTACAAATATAAAATATTTAGATGCCATAAAAATTAAAGAAGATATAAATACAAAAGAGATATCAATATTTAGTAAAATTGGAATTTCTGAGCCTTTTATAGACAATGGTTTTTTTAAAATTCATTTAGATGTAAGAGCCTATGATAGAAATGCTTTGAAAAACGAAAATTTATGTATTATAGAAGGAAGATTGCCAGAAAACTCAAGAGAAATAGTGATTGCTGAGCATGAGAATATGCAAATAGAAGGTATACCTAAAAATATAAATGAAGAAATAGAAATAAAGATAAATAACCAAATAAAAAGATATCAAATAGTGGGAATAGTAAAAAAGATAGATTTTGATTGTGCAATATCTAGAATAGCATCAATAGGTGCTATTACATATTTAGAAGATAATCAGTTGAATGGCGAATCAATAGTAGATATATCAATTATTACGAAGAATATGCAAAAAATATATGAAAATACAAAAAATATTGCTAGAAGTATAGGTATAGAGGACAAAATAAATATAAGTAATGAAAATGAAATAACATATGAGAAGATGATAGAGAATTTAGAAAAATATGGTATAGTATTAGATGAAGAAAAGAGAGTCTTATTTAATACAGAACTTTTAAATTATACTTGTATGGCAGGTGAAAAGAACGAATTTGCCAAAAGATTAGAATTAATAGAAATACTTGCAATCTGTATTATAACTCCATTTGCTATATTTACAATATATACAGCATTAAAAATAACATATGCGGAGAGAATGAAGGCTTTAGGAATGCTTAAATCGATAGGGATGGACAAAAAACAGGAAAACAGTATGATATTAAAAGAAGCTTTAATAACTGGAACATTTGGAATAATAGTGGGAATATTACTTGGTATTATTAGTTCTAAAATAATAATAAATATTTTAAATAATTATATTAAAAATATAGCACTTGATGCAGAAACATTACAAATTATCAATAGTCATATAGATTTTAATATGAAAATTCCTATATATGTTATTTTATTGTCAATTATAATTATATATCTAATTGTATTTATAGTGAATATAGAAGTATGTAAAAAAGTAAATAAAATTGCAATAATAGAAGCAATTAAAGAAAAAGAAAGTATAAAAGCGAAAAAAGAAAATAAATTAATTAGAAAAATATTTAAAGTAGAAGGAAATCTTGCATATATAAACATTTCGAGAAATAAAGGTATATACAAGTCGATAATTATTTCAATAACTATAAGTATTGTTTTATTTTTAACAGTTAGTGAGTTCATAATAAATAATTATAATATAGAAAAAAAGAAGAAATATGTAGACTATGCTTTAAGTTTTCAAGATAGTGGAAATCAAAAAGAAAAAGTAATACAATATCTTAATGAGAATAATTTGATTAATTCATATTTTATAAAAAATAGCAATTATATGCTTCAATTAAAAGAAAATAATATAACAAAGAAATTTAAGAGTATAATACAAAATAATAGAGGAAATAAAGATATTAAAAATTATGAAATGATAGCTCGGTACATATGAATTTTCATCAGAGACATATTATGAAATATTAAAAAAAGTAGGAATTACAGAACTAAATGAGGATGAAGTCATTATAGCAAATCAATATATCGATAATGGGAAAAAAGTAGATATTACAACATTTAAGGTAGGAGATATTTATCAAATATGTTCACCTTTTGGAAAAAGCATTAATCTTAAAATAGTGGGAATATTAGATAATTTTGAACCGTATACAAAATATCTAAAAACTAATGAACAAATTATAGAATTAAAGCAAATCGTAAATAGAAAAACAATGCAGAAAATTGATGAATTCTCTAATATAAATCCTTTTACAAATGATAGCGATATAATTAGTATTATAATGTTTTTAGATACAGACAGGACTGATGAAATAGAGAAAAGAATTGAAAAGATAAAAGATATATGTACACCATATGATTGTTATGGAAGAAATTACTATAATGAGGCAGTGTCAGATTTAAGTAAAAAGGCCATTCTAGAGTTAATAGGATATTCTTTTGTGCGGATTAATGAACCTTATGTTTATATTGAATATATTTAATATAATTTTCTCAAGTATTAAATTAAGGGAAAAAGAATTAGAAATATTAAAATCAATTGGAATGAGTAAAAGGCAAATTATAAAAATGTTAATAATAGAGGGGATATTCTATGGTACAATTGGAATTATTTGTGGTGTATCAATAAGTATTGGAATTAGTTATCTTCTATACTTGCTTATGTCAAATACAATAGTAGATACATTTAAAATTGCAATATTAAATATAATAATGTCAACTATTATAACTTATGTTATAATAGCAATAATTGTAATTATAAGTCAAAGAAAGGAAACGAAAGATATAATAAATAAAATAAAAATATAGAAATGAGTATAAGCGCCTTGTGAAAGTCATAGGAAGGAAATAAAAATATGAAAATAACCACAAAACTTGCGATTGAATATATAAAAAAAAATAAAAGTAGAAGTATTACAATGATTTTACGGAATAATTACTATAGCTGTACTTATTATATTTATTAATACTATGTTTGATTGCTATCAAAGATATTTAGTACAAGTTACTAGAGAAGGAGCAAATTGGGACGCAGAATTTGTTGATATAAAGTATAAAGATGCAGTTAAAATTTTAGATGAGCCAAATATAAAAGAGAGATTTATATATTACGATTTTGGAAAGTCAATCGAGAAAGACCCTGACCAACCTATTTTTGATAAATATTTTTGGGTAAAAGCGTATTCAGATGAAGCATTTGAATATGCTAAACTAAATGTAGTGGAAGGAAGATTACCAGAAAATTCTAGAGAGATAGTATTAAGTCAAGAAAAGAATTTTGGAAAGAATATTGGGGATACTTTAAAGATTACATTAGAAGGAAAAATTCGAGAATTTGTTGTTGTAGGAAAAACTGAATACTTAGAAGAAGACACTCGTGATTTAGATGATTTTAGAACAGGAGTTGTTACCTATTTAGATGAAAAATTAGTTACGGATGAAACTCTCGTAAGTGCTAGAATTCTAACTAGAAATGTGAAAAAAATAGAAGAAACAACAAAAAATATTGCAGAAAAATTTAATATTTATGATATAAAAAACAAAGAGAGAATAACAAATAATAGCAGTAATGAGAGTTCGTTATTTAAAGAAATGAAAGAACTTGAAAAGCAAGAATTTGGAGAAATTCAAAAAGAAGAGCAAAAAAACAATGATGAGAAAATAATATATAATGAAGAAGTGCTAAAATATGAAGGAGTAAAAGGATTTTGCGATGAATTTTACGAAATCATGGCATTAGCAAAATACGGCATAATATTTATTGTAATATTACTCTCAATAATAATAATATACACAATAGTTTCTATTACATATGAACAAAGAATAAGCGAACTTGGAATGATATCTTCTATTGGAATGGATAAAAAAAGCAGAAGAATATTAATTTTTAAAGAAACCTTAATATTGTGTGTGATAGGAACAACAATTGGTATAATATTAGGACTAGTTATTTCTTTTTGTGTAATATGTTTAGAAAATGTATTACTCGACAACTTGAGGCACACTTTTGACAAATATCTAATGTTTAGCTTAAATGAAAGATTAAAGATGAAGATATCTATTATTTCAATAATAGAAGCAGTTTTATTTACTGGAATAATAATATTTTCAGCAAATTTCTTAAGCATAAGAAGAATTAACAAAATTTCTGAAATAGACGCCATAAGAGGAAATCGGACTAAATAAACTTGATAAAAAATACTTGAATGTGCCTAAAATTATAACAAAAATTTTTAAACAAGAAGGAGAACTAGCATATAAAAATATAAAAAAGCAAAAAGTAAAATATAGAATGATAATAGTGCTAATAGCTTTAAATATAACAATATTTGCAGGAATTAGTGGATTTACAGAAAATCTATACAGAGGTTTAGAAATCTTTGATGATGGCTGTGATATTGTAATCAACGTAAGCAATGAGTTAAAAGATGAATTATTAGAAAAACTTAATAAAAAAAATTTAATGAAAAAATATATGGCAATAAGTGATAATGCTAAGAGTGAAATTAGTATTCCAAGAAACAAATTAACAAAGGATATGGAAAGACTTATAAAAACAGAAAGATATAAAAAATTAGTTCAAGAAGATGGAAGTGTAAAAATAACAACTATTGCATATAAACTAAAGGAAGAGAGCTATCAAGAGATATTAAATAAGGAAGGGATATCAGAGTTAAAAGAGAATGAAGTTATATTAGTAAATTCCATGAAGGATGCAAGCTCAAAATTTGGAAATGACATAAAGATTACTTCATACAAAAAAGGAGATATTATTGATGCATTAATCTCAACACATGCAGAAGAACGGAGAAAAAAGAAAGTTTGAAATTGTAGCAGTCATTGATGATATGGAAAAATATGGAGTGAAAAATGATAATATGCAAATCATAGTAAGCCATGAGTTATCAAATAAATGGATGGATATAAATTCTACAAAATATGCAATTCATACAAATAAACCTTATGAGATAGAAAAAATTGCAAATGAAATGGGAGTGTACGTAATTAATAGCTTTGCAGAGAAACTATCAGATATTAGTGCAAGAGCTACTTTAAAACTTGCAGTATATACATTTATAATATTTGTTACAGCATTAACAATTATAAGTACAGGAAATATAATATCATCAAATATAGTAGCTAGAAAGAGAGAATTTGCAATACTTAAATCAATGGGAATGAGTGAAAAGCAAATAAGTAAAATGCTATTTTTAGAAGGAATATTTTATGGAATAAATTCACTTGTTTTTGGAGCATTGACGAGTGGAGTTTTGCTATATATATTATACTTAAAAATGGTAGATATAAAGCTATATAGTTTTCAAATACCATATGCAAATATTCTAATTAGCATAGCAGTTACGTATTTAGCAATATTTATAGCTATAAGAAAAGCAAAGCACAAATCTTCAAAGAAGAATAATAGTATTATTGAAGTAATTAGAAATGAAAATATATAAAACAAAGGCGTTTCAAAAAGAAACGCCTTTGCAAAACTGAAAGAGCTAGTTAACTAATAGTTCCTAAAGAATGTGCTTAACTAGTTGGTAGATTATCCTCCTAAGTTCTAGTATGGTAACCTCATATCCCTTTGCAAAAATAATTTGCCTAATTATTATACTAGCGTATAAAACAAAAATCAAGCGAAAAATCCAAAAAAAACTGTTCATCCCTGAAAAACGACCGCTTATCGTTACGAATTTTGAAATTGAAAAAATATCATTTTTTTAAAAGAAAATATGATTGACAATATTAGGGAGTTATTATATAATAAAAGCAGTATAATAAAAATTGGAGGACAAAAGATGAAATTAGGAGGAGAAAAGCGGTATTACGCTTATTGCACTTATAATATCTATAGTAGTAATTATAATATTATCAGCAGTAACGATAAAATCAATGTACGAAGCAAAAATCGTTGATAGAACTGCAGATGCAGCTGAAACTTATATGGCATCACAAGATATTGAAACAATAACATTAGCAATTTCTCAAGGGAAAATTAAGACATTAGAATCGTTACTTGCGCCTTCATTTACATTTGCAACAATGCCAGAAAACGTAAAAGAAATATTAAATAACAGCAATGCAAACATAAAAGCAATTGAAGAAAAAGATACAGATGAATATACTGTATACAGATTAGAAAAAGGAAACCAAAGTAGATTTAGACTTACAATATATAAAACAGATGGAAGTTATAAATTAGAATTATACCAAAATGATGCATAATCTTTGATAAAAGGTTATGCTGTTTCTATATAAGGAGAGGATTATGGATATTTTAATAAGAAATTGTAATTTAATATCAATGTCAGAAAATAGGAAGAAATATGAAGAAAATATGGATATATATATAGAAAATGGAGAAATCACTGAAATAAGTGAAGATGTTACTCCAAGCCCAGGAGCATATATTATTGATGCAAAAAATAAAATTTGTATGCCAGGGCTTATAAATACTCATGCACATTTAAGCATGAGCATATTTAGGGAAACGCTTGATGGATATTCATTGCAAGACTGGCTTAAACAAAAAATTTGGCCAATGGAGGACAAGTTAACACCAGAAGATATATATTGTGCATCAATGATGTCTTGCCTTGAGATGATATCAACAGGTTGCACAACTGCAAATGACCAGTATTTTATGGCAGAAGATACTATAAGAGCCGGTATTCGGCGCAGGAGTTAGACTTCAAGTTACTAGGACTGTAAATGATGTGGCAAATCTTCAGGAAGAAAGAATGGAAGAATTAGAAAAATTAGTTAGAAGATATAGGGATAAATATGACTTAATTACTTTAAATGTAGGAATACATGGACTATATACAACAGGAAAAGAGACTTTAAAAAGAATGATATATTTTGCAAAAGAAAATGAGTTACCAATACATATGCATTATTGCGAAAATCAAAAAGAAGTAGAAGAAATTAAAAAGGATTATAGTGTAGATAGTCCAGTCGAAGTTCTTGAGGATTATTTTGCAAATACACATACGATACTTGCCCATGCTGTAAAAGTAACAGAAAGTGAAATTAGAACTTTAAGCAAGATGAAAATGAATGTTGCTCATTGCCCTATTAGTAACTTAAGACTTGGTTGTCGGTGTTGCTAAGATTCAAAAGATGTTAAAAGAAGGTGTAAATGTTTCTCTTGGAACAGATGGTCAAGGTAGTGGTTCTAATTTAGATATGTTTGAAACAATGAAATTCTCATCTCTTTTACAAAAGGGAATATATGAAGATGTTAGGAGTATGGAAAGTTACGAAGTTTTAAAAATGGCCACTATAAATGGAGCAAAAGCGCTTGGATTAGAGAGTGAGATACGGAAGTATTGAAGAGGGAAAAAGAGCAGATATTATTTTACTTGACTTAAATACTGAAATAACAAATCCCCAAGGAACAATATTTTCAGATATTGTATATAATGCTAAGGGGAGCAATGTTTCTCATACAATTATAGATGGAAAAATATTAATGGAAGATAGGCAAATTGAAGGAATAGAGAAATATGAGGTTTTTCGTAAATGTGAAAGGATTATAAATAGAATCATAGAGTGAGAAAACTCATACAGCACACAGATTTTGACAAAAATTTGACAAATTTGGTAAAAGAGTGTATAATAGAATTTGTGTGATGAAAAGTAGGAGATGATTTATGAAAAAGAGTGTAGTAATATCCTTATTGACAATAGTAAGCTTATGCTGTACAGCAATATGCAGTTTTGCGTCAACAGGAGTGGTTACAACGGACAATTTAAGGCTAAGAAAAGAGCCTTCAACAGATTCTTCAACTATTGCATATTTATCAGCTAGTGATAAAGTAGAAATACTAGGAGAAGATGGCTTCGGATGGTATAAAGTAAAATCTGGAGAATATGTTGGATATGTCGCAGCACAATATATAAATGTGCTAGATAACTCGAATAGTACAAATAAGGATACAAACAATCAAACTGACGAAAACACAAATACTAATGCAGAAAATCAAAGTAGTGAGGAAAATAGTCAAGAACAGAATAATAATCAAACAGTACTTGCATCAGGAGAAAAAATATATATTACTCCGGTAATTAATTCATTAGTTATAGATACACTTGAAAAAGAAAAAGAGATTGAAATAATTAGTGAAGTTAATGGATGGTCTTATGTAAAAATAGGAACACAAAACCGGATGGGTTAGAACAGAAAAAATACAAAGAAAAGAAGTAGAAAATAAAGAAGAAAATGAACCTGAGAAAAATAGTAATTCATCACAAAAAATAGGATATATTTCAGGAACAGAAGTAAACTTTAGAAAAACACCAAATACTTCTGGAGAAATAATAAAAACACTTACAAGGAACAATAAATTAGTTGTTTTGGAACTTGGAGATGAATGGTCAGAAGTAGAATATGAAGGGACAAGAGGATATGTAGCAACAGATTTTATTACTTTTAAACAGATAGAAACTACATCCAGAGGTGGAAGTATTGTAAGAACAGGCAAAAAAACTGAAGAAATAAATAGTACACGGTGCAAAAGCTGATACAAAAATACCAACACAGGAAACAGAGATAGTAACAATAGAAAATGTTACAGGAGCAGATATTGTAGCATTTGCAAAGAACTATCTTGGATATAAATATGTATCACGGTGGAAGTTCACCATCTAAAGGTTTTGACTGCTCTGGTTTTACAACATATGTTTATAAACATTTTGGTGTATCACTTTCACGTACATCTAGTGGGCAAAGTGGAAATGGGAAAAGTGTATCTAAAGAGAATATGCAGGCAGGAGATGTTATATGCTTTTCTAATTCAAGTGGAAGTAAAAAAATTGGACATGTAGGAATATATGTAGGTGGTGGCAAATTTATTCATTCAGCAAACTCTAGAAAGGGAGTTATTATATCAAATGTTTCAGGAGATGGATATTATTTTGTAACAGCTAGAAGAATAATAAATTAGAGAGGATTTTTATGAAACCAATCATCATTTTGACGGTTGGATATATAACGGGAATTATATGGGGGCTATATTTAAAAATAAATATAGTTCCTTTTGTTTGTTTTATAATATTGGGGACATATTTTCTTAATAAAATTAAAAATATTAAAAAATATTTTATATTGTTTTTAATATCTTTAATTATTTCAAATATTCAAATAAATTATCTAGAAAATAAATTTAATCATTTATATTTAGGGCTTAACCAAATAGAAGTTACTCGGAATTGTGATAGATGAGGAAAAAGAAAAAAATAAATACGAGTTAAAAGTTGAAAGTATAAATGGAAATAAAAAATATAAAAATACAAATTTAATAATATATACAAAAATAAATGAGAAAATAAAGTATGGAGATAAAATAAAATTTAAACGGAAAATATAAAGAAGCAGAGATTGCAAGGAATTATAAATCATTTAATTATTCTGAATATTTAAAAACTAAATATATTTACGGAATAGCAGAGGTTGATGGTAAAATAACAAAATTAAATAAAAATGAATTAAATTTTATTTTGATTTTATCAAATAATCTAAAAAATAAAATAGAAGAAAATTTAGAGAAAATTCTAGGAAAAAATGCTAGTATTGTAAAGCGGAATATTGCTTCGGTGATAGTAGTGAAATTGATGAGCAAATAATAGATAACTTTAAAACAAGTAGTATGTATCATATTTTAGCTGTATCTGGCACACACATCCGGAATTATATTGATAGGGACATCTACATTATTTAATAAATTAAAAGCCTCTAAATCAAAAATAAACGTAATTAGTAGCATAGTTTTAATAGTATTAATGTTTATTACAGGATTTACTCCTTCAGTAGTAAGGGCTTGTATAATGGCAGAACTTGGAATATTTGCTAAAATGCTTAATAGAAAGAGTGACATTTTAAATAATTTATGTATAGCGCTTCTTATAACTTTAATACATAATCCATATAATTTAGTAAGTAACTCTGTACTTCTTTCATATGGAGGAGTATTTCGGAATAATTTATTTTTCTAAAATTTTAGATGATTTTTTTAATAAAATTATAAAATCCAAAAATAAATTAATTAAATATATAAAAATTATAATTAGTGTAAGTACTTCTGTTCAAATAGTTATTGCACCAATAATAATTTTAAATTATAAAACAATTTCTGCTACATTTTTCATTGCAAATATTTTAACAAGTTTTATTATTACATTAATAATTAGTTTAGGTTTTTTCTTAATTATAATTTCTTTTTTATCCTTAGGTTTTGCAAAATTTTTAGGAAAAATATATCAAATATTATTATATTTATTACTTCAATTAGTAGAGATAACTGCAGGAATACCTTTGGCAAAAATCTACGTAAAAACTCCAGATATTTATCAAATAATTATTTATTATTTTTTTTCTTTTTTAATTCGGATATTTAATAAAAAAAGAAAAACTTAAAAAATATAAAAATAAAATAATAATGGTAATTTTAATTATAATTATTTTAATTAAATTAATTGAAATAATTCCGAAAGATAATTTAAAAGTTTATTTTGTAGATGTAGGTCAAGGAGAGGCAACATTAATAATAACTCCACAAAATAAAAAAATATTAATAGATGGGGGAGGAAGTGAAAGTTATAATATTCGGAAAAAATATATTAATTCCGTATATTTTATCAAGAAAAATAAATAAGATTGATTATTTATTTTTTAGTCATGCAGATACAGACCACTGCCGGACGGATTAATTACTTTAATGAAAGAAGTTGAAGTAAAAAATATCATTATAGGGAAACAATTTGAAGAAAATGATAATTATAGAGAAATTATTAAAATTGCAAAAATAAAAGAAATAAAAATAAATGAAGTAGAAGCAGGAAGAAAAATAAATATAGAGAAAAATATTTATTTTGATATTTTATGGCCAAATTCTGAAAATAAAATTAATTCTAATGTAATAAATAATAATTCTTTAGTATGTAAACTTAATTATAAAGATTTTTCAATTCTTTTCACAGGAGATATAGAGGAAATAGCAGAAAGAGCAATTTTAAGTTTCTATGAAAAAGATTCTAATATTTTAAAATCAAAAGTTATAAAAGTACCACATCACGGTTCCAAAACTTCAAGTTCAAAAGAGTTCTTAAGTAAAGTAAATCCACAAATAGCATTAATAGGAGTGCGGAAAAAATAATAATTTTGGACATCCAAATAAGGAAGTCTTAGAAAGGCTGAATGAAATGAATATAAAAGTATATAGAACAGACGAAATGCGGAGAAATAACAATAATTATTGATAAAAGAATAAATATTAACCAAAAAATTAAGGAAAAACGTTGATAAAAATTAGAAAGGATGATATAATTAAATGAGTCAAATAGAAAAAGCAATAGAAAGACTAAAGTCAAAATCAAGAGATTTTACATATGATGAAATGAAAAGAATTTTGAATTATTTCGGATTTTATGAAGATAATAAGGGGAAAACCTCAGGTTCAAGAGTTGAATTTATAAATGATGAAATAAATGAGAAGATATATTTACATAAACCACATAATGGAAATACATTAAAACCATATCAAATAAATTATATAGTTGAAAAATTATTTGATAAATAAAGGAGTGATTTATATGAGCAATATAATAAAATATAAAGGGTATAGTGCAAGAATAAAATATAGCAAAGAGGATAATTGTTTTTGCGGAGTTGTTGAAGGGGTGAAAAATGCACTTATTTTGTATGAAGGAGAAACTATAGAGGAGGTCAAGAAAGACTTTGAAGAAGCAATTGATTCATATTTAAATTCGTGCAGGAGAAGAAATGAGAAACCAGAAAAACAACTTAAAGAAAAAACTAAAATGAAAAAAACTCTAGCTTATCACAGCTAGAGTAATCTTTTAGGTATTAAAATAATTAGTAATTCCGCACAAAAATACCCCAAGCAAGTTTGTCTTGGTATTCATTTTGAACTAAAAGGTTAGCTTCATTAGGGTTTGATAAAAATCCACATTCCACAATGCAAAGCGGAATTTCCACATGTTCTACAATATAAACATTTTGAATAGATTTTGCAAGTCTCTTATTATCTTTTCCGAGTTGAATTTAAAAGAGAAGTTTGAATAGTTTCTGCAAGAAGTTTGCCTTCAACTGATTTTTTATTATAAAAAGTTTGGAAACCATCATACTGCTCCTCTGGGATTTTATTTAGATGAATAGAAATAAAAATGTCAGCACAAGAATTATTTCCTATTTTCACTCTATTTCTAATATCTGAGACCTTTTTTTCTCTTAATGTATTACAATCAATTTCATGAATAGAATTTTCATCTGAACGAGTTAAAATAACAGTTGCATTTGCTTCTTCTAGTAAATTTTGAAGTTTTAATGCGATTTTTAAATTAATATCTGCCTCTGTAAAACCGATTAACTCCGAGTTGCTCCGTCCGGTCCTCTCCGCCATGTCCTGCATCAATCACAATTACTTTGCCGTGTTGCAGGGATAGAGGAAACTTGAGTTATATCATATGTTCTATTTGCATAGTTTATGGTATTAGTTTGAGCTAGATAAATAGAAAAAGATAATACTAGGCAAGAAATTAGAATTAGAAAGCGTTTTTTCCTAAGGATAATCATATTTTATCACCTCTTATTTATTCTAATATATTCAAAATGGAGCATAAAAATGCTCCATTTCGAATTAATATATTTAATTAACTTGGCGTTCTCCTATTTATAGCATAGGCGCTTCCAGGGGTTGTTTTCGCAAGATGTTTTACTTGAGCACCAACTTCACCTATTTCTAAAATATTATGAAATCTACCTTTTGAAACTTCTACAATTCCAACAGATATTGAAATTAATGGAAATTCTTCTATTACTCCTTTTCTATTAGGTACTTCCAAATATCCTTTCTCAATATCTTCATCTGAGAAAAAATCTAGAATTTTTTTATCAAATTCCAATATTATCTTTTGACAAATTTCTTCATAATCTGTATTTGGGACTAATGCAACAAAATCATCTCCACCTATATGTCCTAAAAAATTGTGAATATTTTCATTTGAGTTAATATTTTGTATTATAATTTTTGCAGTTTGTTTTATTACTTCATCTCCACCTAAAAAACCATAAGTATCATTATATGCTTTAAAGTTATCTAAATCAAAATATAATACTGCAAATTCCTGCTTCTTTAATAATCTCTTTTTTAATTCTGCTTGAATAGGAATATTGCCAGGGAGTTTAGTGAGTGGACTAATACCTCTATTTACAGCAAGTAAATTAACTATATTTTTAATTATATAAAATAATATATCAGCATCCATAGGTTGTCTAATAAAGTATTCAATACCAAGTTTTAAAAGTTCTTTTTCATGTTCTATAGAATTATTAGAGGTAACTACCATTATAGGGGTTGCACTATTATCCTCATTACTTCTAGCAAGCTTACAAAGAGCTTTTATATCCATTTCTTTCAAATTATCTTCATTAATCAAAATTAGAGCTGGATTATCAAGTAAATGTTCACTTAAAAGTCCGAGAAGGTATTCGTCTTAGTAAAAAATCCTTTTTTCCTCTAAATTTAGGTTTTATATGGTTAATTAAATCTTCTATATCTTCAATAATAAATATTTCTTGTATCATAAGTTTCTCCTAAATTATTAATAGTTTTTAGCTGAATAAACTTTTTTTGCTCCACGAACATCAGTAGCTGTAATAGTAACAACTATATTTTCATTACCAATATCATATTGATATGAGAATTCTTTTTCTCCATTTGCTTGGTATGTTTTAACTTCGCCTGTATTAATTTGTTGCTCAACTTTTGCAACACCTTCTTCATCACGAACAGTTACATAGAGTGTAGTTCCCATAATATATAAATCAATAATAGGCAGTTTGTTAATATCCATTTCTTTTGATTTATTAAATGTGATGTTATTGCTATTTACAACAGTAACAGTAACAGTATTTACACCAGAACGAAGCGGAGTCTTATGTTCAATTGAAACATCTCCTTCTTCTGTAGGGTATACAGTAACTTCTTCTTCATTATTCCATTTATATTTCATATAAGAAACACCGATTTAAGTCTGAGGCAACTATTTTTAAATCTGCATTATCAATTAAAAAGTCTACTGCAATTCCATCATAAGAATATTCATATTCAGCTTTTGCTGTTCTACCATTTATATCAAGGGCTTCAACAAAAAGCATATTTATTCCGTGAAGGAATATCAATATTATCAATAATTATTTCTGAACGTGAATTTCCATCAACTAATTTAACATCATCTTCATTCCAATAATATTTAACTCTAGAAATATTTTTATTGTGAGTTATATGAATAGTTGCTATATTTCCGGTCTTTTGAAAACTCAATATTTGCAAGAGAAGTATCAAGTTCATCTACACTTTCAAAATTTATAGCAAATTGATTATATGTACCTCCTACAAATAAAGCTAAACCAAAAACAATAAGTGAAATTGCAAAAAATTTCACAATAGTTTGTATTGGAAGTGGTCCGAGAAGGCTTGCCAGAAGAAGTATATAATATCTGATTCATAAATAAAATCACAATCCTTTCATATGTTTATATAGCAACAGTATAACACAAGCAAAAAAATTTGTAAATAAAAAAACGTTCATATTGCAAAAAATATGAATAAATAGTATAATATATGTAAATTTATTAAAAAGTGAGGTCTATGATATGTACGAAAATTTCAAAGAACTAATAAGCAAAGAAGAACTAGAAAAAAGAATTCAAGAACTAGCAGAAGAAATTGACAAAGACTACCAAGGAAAAGAGCTAACAATTATTTGCGTAATGAGAGGGGCAGTATTTTTTACAGTAGAACTAACACTAAAAATGAAAACAAAGCTAAAATATGAATTTATCACAATATCGAGCTATGAAGGAACAGACTCTGTGCGGAGAAGTTACACTAAGAACAGATTTAAGAGACTCAATAGAAGGAAAAGACGTACTTATTGTAGAAGATATAGTTGATACTCGGAAGAAGCATGAAATATCTTCTTGAACATCTAAGGTCAAAAAATCCAAGAACAATGAAAGTATGTGCATTAGTAAATAGAGTACGGAAGAAGAGAAGTGGAAGTACAAGTAGATTATGTAGGGTTTGATGCACCAAACAACTATGTAGTAGGCTTTGGATTTGACATAGATAATAATTATAGAAACTTACCATATGTTGCATATTTAGAGGGATAAAATGTTTAATATTGAAGAAGAACTAAAAAAGCTTCCGCGGAAAGCCACGGAGTTTATCTAATGAAGGATAAAAACGATAAAATAATATATGTTCGGAAAAGCTGTCTCACTTAAAAATAGAGTGAGACAGTATTTTAGAAAAAATAACAAAACAGCAAGAATAGAAAAAATGGTTTCACTCATAGACCATTTTGAATATATCGTTGTAGATAACGAAGCAGAGGCATTGATTTTAGAATGTAATTTAATCAAAAAAAATATGCCTCAATTTAATGTTCTCTTAAAAGACGATAAAAGCTATCCATACATAAAAGTGACACTAAAAGAAGAATATCCAAATGTATATATAACAAGAAGATATGTAAAAGACGGTTCAAAATATTTTCGGACCATATGCAAATCCAGGCAGTGCAAAAGAAATGGTTGATTTTATAAAAAAGAGATTTAAGATAAGGCAATGCAGGAATTTTAAATCTAATAAAAGGGTATGTTTAAACTATCATATAGGAAGATGTTTAGGGCCATGCGTAAATAATGTGCCAAAAGAGGAGTATCAAAAACAAATAGACCAAGTTTTAATGCTACTTGAACGGAAAGATAGATAAAATAAAAAAAGAACTAGAAGAAGAAATGAAAATCTGTGCAATGAGGCAGGAATATGAAGAAGCTGGCATTCTAAGAGATAAAATACAGGCAATAGATAATATAACACAAAAACAAAAAGTTTCAAATGCAGTAGAAAACAATATAGATGTAATAGGAATTGCAAAAAACGAAGTTCGGAGTATGTTTAGAAGTATTTTTTGTAAGAGGAAGCAAAATGATAGGAAGAGAGCACTATTTCTTGAATGAGCTTAGGGATATGGACATTAAAGAGATTATCTCTGGTTTCATAAAACAATATTATTTAGAAAGCGAAAACTTACCGAATAAAATAATGTGTGAAGAAGAGATTGAAGATGAAGAAGCTTTAGAACAGTTACTTGCAGAGAAAGCAGGAAGAAAGGTAGAAATAAAATCGCCTAAAAAAGGAGAAAAGCTTAGGTTTGTTGAAATGGCAAAAAATAATGCAAGAGTTACATTAGAAAACAAACAAGAAGATAAATTTGAAATTTTAAGCGAATTAAAAACGAAATTAAATTTAGAAAAATTTCCAAATAAAATTGAAACCTTTGATATATCTAATATTTCTGGAACAAATATTGTTGCACGGAATGTGTGTGCTTAAAGAACGGAAAGATAAATAAATCTTTATCTAGAAGATTTAAAATAAAAACAGTATTTGGTCAAGATGACCCAAGATGTATGGAAGAAGTAATAGAAAGAAGAATAAGGCGTTCACTTCGGAAGTGATAAAAGTGGATTTGGAGAGCTCCCAGACATGATTTTTGTAGACCGGAGGAATAACACAAATTAGGGCTGCTCTAAATGCATGTGAAAAAACAGGGGTAAAAATACCTATATATGGAATGGTAAAAAACGATAAACATAGGACAAAAGCTTTAATTGATGAAGAAAGAAAGGAAATTGCTTTATCTGAAAATGCATTAAACCTTATAACCAGATTTCAAGATACAGTGCATGATACAGCAATTGAATACCATAGAAAACTTCGTGATAAGGAAATGACAAAATCTGCTTTAGATGATATAGAGGGAATTGGCGCTAAAAAGAAGTCTGAACTTTTAAAGAAGTTTGATAATATAGAAGAAATAAAAAATGCAAAAATTAGTGAACTTACTAAAATTAAAGGCATAAATGCAGAACTAGCTAGAAAAATAAAAGAAAATCTCAAATAATGATATCATTTTGTATGCAAAAATTGTACTAAAGTAAACTTACCTTGAATAAGTATTTATTAAAGGGAGGTTTTACAAATGAAAAAATTTATGATTATTTTAATTGGGATTGGACTTGTTTTCTTTGTTACTTATTTAGTTTTAATTGCAAACTTTTTTAATGTACTTTCTAGTATCTAATAATTGAAAGGAATATAATAATGGAATTAGCAAAAAATTGGGAAGAATACGAACTAATAGATATGGCAAGTCGGAGAAAAACTTGAGAGGTGGGGGAATATTATTTTAATTCGCCCAGACCCTCAAGTTATTTGGAATGAAAAATCTTTCCCAAAAGAATGGGAAAAGGCAAATGCTATATATAAAAGAAGCAAAACAGGAGGTGGAGCTTGGGAATACAAGACTAAGCTTCCTACATCTTGGAATGTTAGATATAGGGATTTAGAATTTAATATAAAACCAATGGGATTTAAACATACTGGACTATTTCCTGAACAAGCTGTAAACTGGGATTGGATGAAAAATAAAATAGCAAATGAAAAAAGAGAAATTAAGGTTTTAAACCTATTTGCCTATACAGGAGGTGCAACAGTTGCTTGCTTAAGTTCAGGTGCAAGCGTTTGCCATGTAGATAGTTCTAAGGGAATGACAACTTGGGCAAAAGAGAATGTATTAAGTTCTAAGCTCCAAGATAAAAAAGTAAGGTACATAGTTGATGATGTAATTAAATTTGTTAATCGTGAAATTAGAAGGGGAAATACATATGACGCGATTATTATGGATCCACCTTCTTACGGAAGAGGTACAAATGGAGAAGTGTGGCAATTTGAAGAAAGTATTTTTGATTTAGTAAAGCTTTGTATGAAGGTTTTATCAGAAAATCCATTATTTTTCTTAATTAATTCATATACAACAGGAATTTCAGCAAAGGTATTAGAAAATATATTGAATTTGAATTTTAGAGGAAAATTTAAAGGACAGGTAACATCAGGAGAAATAGGTATTCCTATGAAAAAATCTAATTTAGTCTTACCTTGTGGAATTTTTGGACGTTGGGAGAAGTAAAAAATGCAGAAAATAAAAGTAATATATGAAGATAACCATATAATAGTAGTAGAAAAAATACCAAATATTCCTTCACAAGAAGATAAAACAGGTGATGAGAGTATGCTTAGTCTAATAAAACAGTATTTAAAAGAAAAATATAAAAAGCCTGGAAATGTTTATCTTGGGCTTGTGCATAGATTAGATAGACCTGTGCGGGCGGAGTTATGGTATTCGCAAAAACTTCTAAATCAGCAGGCAGACTTAGTGAAAGTGTTAGAGAAAGAGAGCTAAAAAAAGAGTATTTATGCATAGTAGACCGGAAAATTAGAAAGCAAAAAAGGAAGCTTAGAAGATTATTTACTGAAAAATCAAAGCAAAAATACAAGTAAGGTTGTAAATGAAGGAACAAAAAATGCAAAACTTGCGAAGCTCGATTATGAAGTTATAAAATATGAGAAAGAAATAGAGTTATCAGTCTTAAAAATAAAGCTTCATACAGGAAGGCATCATCAGATAAGGGTACAGCTTGCACATGCAGGGCACTCAATATGTGGAGACCAAAAGTATGGGACAAGAGGAAGACGGTAAACAAATTGCACTTTGGGCATATAAATTA
Organism: Clostridia bacterium; assembly: GCA_022793905.1. GTDB lineage: Bacteria > Bacillota > Clostridia > TANB77 > CAG-508 > JAAWPK01. Next base: position 38,318 of record JAAWDU010000016.1, on the reverse strand, counting down.
AGTTTTATGCATCCAGTGACGAAAGAGGAAATGAATTTTGTGTCGATTCCAGAAAAGGTTGGGTCATGGAAGATATTAGAAGGTATAGAAATAACCTAGTAGAGTAGGTTATTTTTTTTATACTAACACATATAATTATAATAAAAACTTTAGGGAGGGGAATGCTTTTGAGGAGGATATTTAAAAAGTTATCTGGCATTTTACTTTTATTTATTGCGATTGTAATATGGTGTGCATATAGTTATAATCAAGGAGAAAATAGTGCGCTAACCAGTAGTGGAGTATTAAGTAATACCAAAATACGGTTGGGGGATAAAAAGAGTGGAAAATCATGAACAACCAGAACTCGGGAAAACAAATTTAGAACTTATGAAAAATTATGAAGGAATATGTATAGGGAATAAAGAAAAAAAGTATGTATATTTAACATTTGATGAAGGATATGAAGCAGGGTATACAGAAAAAATATTAGATACTCTAAAGGAAGAAAAAGTGCAAGCAGTATTTTTTGTAACAGCACATTACATAAATACTGCTGGAGATATAGTTCAAAGAATGATTGATGAACGGGCACACACTACGGTAATCATACTTTGAATCATAAAAGTCTGCCAGATTTAAGTGATGAAGAAATTAAAACAGAAGTAATGAAATTACATCAGACAATTTTTGAAAAATATGGATATGAAATGAAATACATAAGACCACCAAAAGGAGAGTATAGTGAAAGAACTTTGGCAGTAACTAAAAATTTAGGATATACAAATGTAATGTGGTCACTTGCTTATGATGATTGGGATGAAAATAAGCAAGGAAGATGTGATTATGGAAAGAAAAAAGTACTAGATAATATACATCCAGGAGCAGTAATTTTACTTCATGCAACATCAAAAGATAATTCAGAAATTTTAGGAGAAGTTATAAAAGAAATAAAAAATATGGGATATGAATTTAAAAGAATAGAAGAATTTACACAAAATTCATAGTAAATTTTATGCTAGGGATTGACAGGGAGGAGCAAGTTACGATACAATAATTTTGGTGAAAATGATTTGAGTAAAAATTATAAAAAAAATAAGAAAAAAGTATTAGATAAAGCTGTACCAGCACATAGATTAAAAAGAGCAACAGCAGTAATGCTTATGATATTCACACTTCTTATAGGAAGAATTCGGATGGATACAGTTTGTTCAAGGTGCAGAACTTAAGGAACTTGCTTCTAGACAACAGACTTTAAATAGTACTATAAAACCTAAAAGAGGAAGTATACGTGATACAAATGGTAAAGTGCTTGCAACTAGTGCACAGGTAGATACAATAACAATAAATCCAGATAAAATAGTTGTTGAACATGAAGATGAAGAAGTAGAAAAAATAAAAACAGCAGAATATAAGAAGAAAGTAGCACGGAGGGCTAGCAGATATATTTTCTTTAAATTATGAGGAAGTACTTGAAAAAGTACAAAGTACAAAATCAGTAGAAAAAATAGCAGAAAAAGTTGAGCAAGAGCTTGTTGATAAACTGAAAGCATGGATGAAAGAAAACAAAATAACTTCAGGAATAAATATAGATGAAGATAGCAAAAGATATTATCCGTATGATAATTTGGCAGCTCATGTAATAGGTTTTACTGGAACAGATGAGCAAGGTTTATATCGGAGTAGAACAAAGCCAAAACGGAGTTTTAGCTGGAAAAAATGGAAGAATAGTCACAACAGGAAATGTAAAAAGAAAAGAAATTTCTGCAAATTATGAGCAATATATAGAAGTAGAGAATGGTTCAGACCTTTATTTAACAATAGATGTAAATATACAAAAAGTAGTTGAAAAGTATTTAAAAGAAGGTGTTGAAAAACATAATGCACAGGGTGGCTCAGTAATACTTATGGATCCGAAGACAGGAGAAATTTTATCAATGGCAACATATCCAGATTACAACTTAAATGAGCCATTTACAATAAGTATAGAAGAAGATAAAGAGAAATGGGATGAATATAGTCAAGAAGAAAGAAAAGATAAACTTCAAACTATGTGGGCTGATAGAAATCTAAAGACATATGAACCAGGTTCAACATTTAAGCTTATAGTTTCAGCAGCAGCACTTGAAGAAGAAATGATAGTAACAGATAATGAAAATGATTTCCACTGTGAAGGTTATACAATGATAGGTGATGATACTAAAATTGGTTGTGCAGGTTATGAAGTACATGGAAATCAAAGTTTAAGAAAAGCTTTAAGAAATTCATGTAATGCAGCTTTCATACAGTTAGGGCACAAAATGGGTGCAACAAGGCTATATAAGTATTTTGAAGCATTTGGATTATTTGAAAGAACAGGAGTTGGATTGCAAGAAGGAGTTTCAAGCAGATTTCACCCTTTAGCAGAAGTGGGACCAGTAGAACTTGGTGTAACATCATTCGGACAAAGATTTGATATTACACCACTTCAACTTATAACAGCAGTTTCAGCAATTGTAAATGGAGGAGATCTTATTCAACCAAGTATAGTGAAAAAAACTATAAATTTAGACTCTGGAACAGTTAAAGAGCATGAAACAAAAATAATAAGGAAAGTAATATCAGAAGATACTTCTAAAAAAATGAGAGATATGCTAAAAACAGCTTCAGAAGGAAGAGAGAAAACATATGGAACAGTTATGGGATATACAGTAGGAGGAAAGACAGGAACATCAGAGCCACCAGTAAATGATCCAGATGTAGGATATGCAGTTTCATATTTAGCAGCTGCTCCTGCAGACGAACCAAAAGTTGTAGGGTTAGTTGTAGTATATAAACCAGATGCTGAAAATCCATATGGAAGTAAAATTGCAGCACCAATACTTTCAAATATATTGACAGAAGTATTGCCATATATGGGAATTGCTTCAGAAAATTCAAATAAAACAAGTGCAGGGGCACAAAGTGTAAAAAAAGTAAATCTTCCAGATGTTACAAATAAAACAGTAACAGAAGCAAAGAGAACACTTACAAATTTAGGATTTAATGTAGTAGCACCAGAAGTGCAAAATCCAAATTCAAGTTTAGTAACAGAGCAAGTTCCAGTAAAGGGAGCAAATGTAATAGATGGTGCAACTATAGTACTGTATACCGCTGAAAATAATGTTAGAACATCAGTAAAAGTTCCAAATTTAATTCGGAAAAACATTATCAGAAGCAAAATCAGCTCTTTCAGAGGTTAAACTAAACATATATTATTCAGGAAGCGGCAAAGTAAAAGAGCAAGAAATAAAAGAAGGAGAAATGGTTGAACAGGGAAGTATAATTACTCTAAAATTAGAATAAAATTAGAAAGAATTAAGAAAAATGGAATATATAAATATAAAACAAAGTTATTCAAAAAATGATATAAAAAAGATTGCAGAAATTATTCGGAGAAGATGGGAGAATTCGGAATTCTCCCTACAGATACTGTTTATGGGATTGTAGCTGATTCAAGAGATATAAAAGCAGTAAAAAGAATTTATGATGTAAAGAAAAGACCAAGAAGTAATCCTATAAATATATTAGTTTCTAATGAAAATATGATAAAAAGTGTTACAAGAAATATTAGTTATTTGGAAAGAAAAGCTATAAAAGAGTTTTTTCCCGGTGCTTTAACGATTATATTTGAAAAAAATAAAAAAATTTCAGATATTATAACAGCCGGTTTAGATACAGTAGGAATAAGAATGCCAGATAATAGCTTTTTATTAGAACTTATAGAATATATTCGGACATCCAATTGTTGCAACAAGTTGTAATTTAGCAGGAGAACCAGAAGAGGAAAATGAAGAGGAGATAAAAAAGGAATTTAGCGAAAAAATCGATTTTTTTGTTAGTGTAGGGAATTTGAGAGGGATTAAACCTTCTAGTATAATTAAGTTTGAAAAAGAAGAATTAAAAATCTTAAGAGAGGGGCCTATAAAAAAGGAAGAAATAGAAAGGAGAATAAAGAAATGATAGGATATTTAGTTACTTTTATAGTAAGTATGATACCAATTATAGAGTTGAGAGGAGCTATACCAGTAGGGGTACTTAGTTTTCACCTTTCATATTTTGAAGCATTTATAATAAGTTTTATAGGAAACATACTTCCTGTATATTTTATTGTAAAGTTCATTAGACCAATTTTTAATTTACTTCGGAAAAATAAAAATTATAAAAAAAATTATAGATTGGGCGACAGAAAAAGCAACAAGGAAGATTTCAGAAAGTACTAAACTTCAAAAAGCAACACTACTTGGAGTATATTTATTTGTAGCAGTTCCACTTCCAGGAACTGGAGCTTGGATGGGATCTTTAATTGCAAACTTTCTTGATTTGCCAGCAAAAAAAGCAGTACCAGTAATAATTTTAGGAGTATTTACAGCAGGTGTGATAATGCTAGCATTAACAGCAGTTGCAAATGGAGGTTTAAATTATATATTTACAAGAGTGTAAAAAGGTATTTACATTTTATGTAAATTGTAGTATAATTTAATACTGTGACAGCCACAGTGTTGTCATTTGAAAAAAGCTACTTAGCTTATTTGCTTGTAGCAAAATTTGAAAGGAGTAATGGCAAACATGGTTAAACGGAAAGTAACCACACAAGGAGTACTAAAAGGGTGCTTAACGGCATTTGGGTGTTTTGTGATGCTCGGCGTTATGATGCTGGGGCAAAACTATTCACAAACACACTATGCCAAAGGCACAATAATCCATGGTATGAACTGCTCTGAACTTACAGTAGAGGAGGCAAAGGAAAAGATTGAAAAGGAATGCACAGTTAGATTTCACTTCGCAGATGGAACTGAAGTTTCAGTTTTAGCAAGTGAAACAGGCAGAAGCATTTCGGACACCTGCGAATTTGAAGAGTTTCTCATGAAACAGAACGAACAAGGGGGAGAAGAGGAACTGGAATTTACATTAACTGATAAATCTTTTTCCGTTGATGAAAGCGTTTTGAAAGAATGCTTAATAAACAGCATGACAGAATGCGAAATTTCTGTAACACAAGAGCCTCAAAATGCTTATATCAATCTGAGTAAAGAAGGTTACTTTGAAATCATACCAGAAGTCAAAGGAAACTATCTCGTGTTTGAAGGAGCTAAGAACTTTGCACAAACAAATCTAAAGATAGGCATAGATGATATTGATTTCACAGAATCCAGTCATGTAGAACCTGAAATCACTTCTGAATCCAAGGAACTACTCGAAGAAGTAGAAAGACTTAACAAAATCTTAGGAGCTAAGATAGAATATACTCTGAGAGATGGTTCTACTTATACACTTGGACATGAGGTGTTAAAAACTTGGATAACACAGAGTGAAAGCGGGAAATACAGCATTTCTATTGAAGAACACATTTCGGATTTCTTGAATGGCTTAAATGAAAAGGTTCAAAGCTTAGGAAGCGAAATGGAATTCACAGATAGAGATGGAAATGCAACAATGCTTCCTGTTCCACTAAGAGATAGAGATAAAGTGGATATAGAAGCTGAAAAAGCAGAAGCAGTTGTTACTTTACTGAAAGGTGAAGAGATTACAAGAAGGCCTATTTATGCAAAGTTTAACTCTTTTGAAGAGTTCACAAGTTGGGCAGAGGTAGACCTTAAAAACCAAGTGGTTTATCTCTATGTAGATGGAAAAACTATTGTAAATGCAAAACCATGCGTCACAGGAACAGCAAATACTACACGGGAAACACCTAAAGGCGTATATTATATGTTCCTTAGGAAAACAGATAAGACCTTCGAGAAATATGGAGGGCATTCAGATTTTTGGATGCAATTCACAGAAGACGGAATCGGATTTCATGATGCAGGATGGCGTCCTGCAAGTGACTTCGTGCCAGATACGTATTTGACACGTGGCTCACATGGGTGCATAAATTTGCAATACGAAACAGCAAAGCTTTTCTATGAGAACCTGACATACGATATGCCTATAATCGTCCATTAATCCAAGCAAAAAATGCGGGAGAGACTATTTTTAGTTTCTCTCGCATTTTACAAGCTGACAAAGCTTAGGGAATAAAAGAAAATAAGATATGAAGCCTTGATATATCAAGGCTTTTATGATTGATGTAACAAAAATGTCACGAAAATTTAATATTTCTAAAAATGTTAATATAACCTTGAAAATCCGTAAATACATAAAAAATCGACTTAAAAGAACAGCAATTGACACTTTCGAAAAAATACATATAATAAATGTTAAGATGTAAAACTAAGAATAGGAGTGCAAAATAGGTAAAGTGAAAATAAAGAACATAAGAAAAAGTAAAAAAGCAATAACATTAGTTAGTTGCTTCATAATTTCACTGTTAATTAATACAATATCAATTGCAACAATTAACTTGCCAATTCTTGCAAAAGCTATAAGAATAGCAGAAGCAGAGGTAGAAGAAAAAACTGATTCTACTATTAAAGAAGAAGACAAATTTTTAGAGTTGAGAGCAACAGAAGTAAAAGAAGTAGAAGGACAAAATAAGCAAGTAATAATGGAATTGTGGGCAAATGATGTTGATTTTCAAGGGTTTGATTTAAGATTTACATATGATAATACAAAAGTAAAACCTTCTAATATAGATACAAATGTAGAAGTGACAGACCTAAGTAATATATTAGAATACTTCAAATGGGAAGATGAATTTTACAATCCAGATATAGAAGGACCACTTGATGCATTTGTAATACCAGATAAAGAAAATATAGTAAGAATGATAGTTTCATTTTTTCCACCAGCAACATCACAAAGTACACATATAGTAGATAAAGGCGATGGGCAATGGACAGTTTTAGGAAGCGGAGGAGTAAAACTTGGAAAAATGAGTTTTCAGATGACAGAGGAAGAATTCGACGCTTCATGGTTTAGTTTAGTCAAAAGAGAAGCAGATAGAACAGATGATGATGATTATGTACCAGAAAATGGTATTGAGATAAATGTAGATGGAAATGAAACGAATACATTGAAAGAAAGCTTTAGATTTAGGTTTACAAGTCAGACTTCATCAAAAGATGCATACTTAACAGGAATAACAGTAAGTAAAGAAATAGAAAATGAAGAAGAACCAAGTACACCAATATATAAAGAATATGATTTAACTCCAAGTTTTGATAAAGAAACAAAAGAATATACAGTAACACTGCTAGAATATATTGATGACATAGATATAAAAGCAAAATTAAGTGATTCAAAATCAAAAATGAAAATAAAAGTACCAAAAAGAAATGCAGAAAATGGAGAATTAGTATATGAAGACGATGGAACTACAATTAGTTATGAAGAAAAAGAATTATTAGATGATACAAAAGTGAATGTAGTTTTAAATGAACTAGGAAAGCAAGATACAGTAATTACAATAACAGTAACAGCAGAGGATGGAAAAACAACAAATGAATATGTAGTTACAATACATAGACCATATGGAACAATAAAAGGAAGCATACAACTTGGAGCGAATTTAAGAGAATCAATGCAAGGGTCTTATGGGCATATAGTAAAATATATTGCAAATGCAACAATATATAATACAGGAGAATTTAACTGGAACGGATTGATTACGAAGGAAACAACTATGGAAGAACTTGACCAAATAGACTATCAAGTACAAGTAGAAAGTGAAGAAGTAAATGGAGAATATACAATATATGTAATTCCAGGAAAATATGATTTATTGTTAGAAAGATTAGGCTTCTTAGCAAATGTAGTAACTGAAATTGAAATAAATGAAAATGATGAAATAAATATTGGAAATAAAGTTTTAGTTGAAGGTGATGTTAATAGAAGTCAAATGATAGACTTAGATGATGTTGTCTCAATTGTAAATAGAAGAGGAGTTGCAGAAGGAGATGACACTTATGATATATGTTATGACTTGGGACAAAAAGGATTTATAGCTTTGGAGGATGTAATTTCAGCAGTTAACCACAGAAATGAATATATTAGTATAGAGAAATATGAGTAAAGGAGAAAAACAAATGAAAGGGAAAAAGAGAATAGCGCTTTTAACAGTATTTATATTAATAATTAATTTGTTTGCACCATATAGCATACTGTTTAAGAATACAGTAGAAGCGGCGACAGGGACAATTGAAGAAAATCCATTTATTCTTAGTAATTTAGGAATCACACAAAAAGGTGCCAATAGAATGCTTACAGTACAACTTGGAATTGGTACAGAAGAAGTTATAAATGGTCTAGATCTTATGATTAAAGTGGATACAAACAAACTTAAACCATGTAATAAGAATACTGGAGCACCAATGAATTCAATAAACCTTATAACTGCACAAAGTGATTATTGTACAGGTAACTTTTATATTAAGAAATATGATGCAACAACAGGTGTATATACATTTCAAGTAGTTTTTGCAGGTGGATTTGATGTAATGGAAAATGGTTACATCCCAGGTGGAATGGGTGATCCAGATTTTGACGATGCGGGTGAAGGGGAAAATCGGATATTTACCAATAATTAAATTATATTTTAAAATATTAGATGATAGTTTGGTAGAAGATAATATCCCACTAGATATATTTAATTTTTCACCTTTATTACCATCTTACCCAACAGGTGCGAAAATAGCTTGGAAAGGTTCAGCAGGAGAAGAGCTTAGTAAAGATATTGCAGCTTTAAGAGGAAAAGGCTTTGCTGAAGCAGAAAAGCAAATAGATACAGTGACAGTAAAGAAAGATCCTACAAAAACTACATATGAGCATGGAGAAGAAATCGACTTAACAGGTGGAGAACTGTTAGTTACATATACAGATGGAAGCTCAGAAACTGTAAGTATGAAAGATTCAGCAGTTTCAATAGTATCTGGGAATCCAGCAAATGTAAACAAAACAACTGTAACCTTAAGCTACAAAGGAAAAACTCCTTCTTTCCCTATTACAATAAATGACCCAATTGTAGGATTGGCAGTCAAAACCCCAATGACTGTTACAGAATACAATCATGATACTTCTTTAAATTTTGCAGGATTAACATTAGAAGCAAGTAAAAAGAGTGGAGCAAAAATACCTCTTACACAAACAAGTCCTGGTGTTACAACAAGTGAAACAAAGGCAGATATTAATTCGCCAGCATTTACTCAAAGTAGCCCATCATCAGATGTAGAAAAAAGAGGTACACAAGTAATAACTTTTACATATGAAGGAAAAACAGCAACACAAACAATAATAGTAAATGATAAGGTTAGTAGTATAAGAGTAGCAAGTCAGCCAACTAAAAAGGTATATAAAGCAGGAGAAGCTTTAAATTTAATTGGAGCAGTTGTAGAAGTTACACTTGAAAGTGGGACAAAATCTAATATTAATTTACCAGATGGAACTGTTACACTTTCTACACATAATGTTAATTTAGTAGGCTCACAGCAACAATTAACAGTAACAGCATTTGGAAAAACAGCACCAGAAACAATTAATGTAGAATGGTATGATTATGTTACAAAAACAGAATTAATAGCACCAACTAAAAGTGAATATGATTTAAATGAACCATTAGATTTGGCAGGAGGAAGCTTAAAATTAACATGGAAAAGAGGAGCAATAACCAATATTCCTTTAACTTCTAATATGATAACTCCAAATACAGGAGTAACATCAACAGCAGGAACAAAGACTTTAACAGTAACACATACACCTGAATATACATTAGCAGATGGAACAACAAAAATAAATGGAGACACATTCACAAAAACATTTGAAATAGAAGTAGTAAACAATATAAATAGTATTACAATAACACCGCCAACAAAAACAAGTTACAAACATGGAGAAAATTTAGATTTAGTAGGAGGAACTATAACATTACATTATGCAGATAATTCAACAAGTTCAGTAGCAATGCAAACAAGTATGATAAAAGAAGCTAATGGTTCAGCAGTAAATATGAGCCCAGCAAGCACTGAATATGATAGTGCAACACATAAATTATCAAAAACGCTAAAAATAAGCTACTCTGATAGTGGAAAAACAGGAAATGTAGACTATCCAATTGAAATAATAGATGAACTTGATGGAATCACAGTAACAAGTACAACACATAAAACAGCATATAATATAAACGACCCATTAGATTTAACAAATCTAACAATAAGTGCAACAAGGTTATCAGGGGATATAACACCATCAATAACAGTAGTACCAGAAATGATTGAAACTACATGGGATTCAAACACAGCGGGAAGCTTCCCTATAACAATAGCATTTACAGAAAATGGAGTTACAAAAAAGACAACATATACAGTAACAATTGCGGACCAAATAAAGAGCATAGATAGTGTAAATATGCCAAAGAAGGAATATAAATATAATGAAGAATTAGACTACACAGGAGCAACACTTACAATAACAATGGGAAGTGGACAAAAAACAATTCCACTTAATACAGCAGGAGTAAGCATAACAGGATATGACAAAACAGACATATCAAGTAACCCACAAGAACTAACAGTTTCATACCTAGGACTTTCAAGAAATGACTTACTTGAAGTAAATGTAAGAAACTATGTAACAGGAATTACAGTTAGCCCAAAAACAGCAACAGGAGACTATAATGATGAAATAGGGGATATTATAACAAAAAATAGCTTAACATATACAATAAACCGTGCAAAACCAGGAACAGATAGCATAGCTCAAAGTATAACAGCAAGTATGGTAACAGCAGGATATGATAAAACAGTAACTACAGCTCAAACCCCAACAGTAAGCTGGACAGATACTGATACAAACAGTGCAACAAACGGAAAAACATTTACAGATACATTTACAGTAACACTTGAGAACTCACTAGATAGTATTACTGTAACAAAACCAAATAAGACAACATACAATTACAATGACCCAATTGACTTAGCAGGAGGAACAATAACTTTACACTATAAAGACGGCTCAACATCACCTGTTTCAATAACACAAGCTGTTGTAACAGAAGCAGATGGAACAACAACTACAGATTTAACAAAAGTTCCAGCAGGCGATTTTGGAGCAGACTATACAAAAGCAAAAACACTAAAAGTAAGTTACACAGATACAGCAAGTGGAAAAAAAGGAACAGTTGATTATCCAATTACTGTAATAAATGATATACAAGGAATTGCTATAACAAGTACAGACCATAAAATAGCATATAATGTAAATGATACATTAGATGTAAGTAAATTAAAAATCAGTATAACAAGGGCAGTGCGGAACCCCAACTGCAAACTACCAAGTTACACCTGATATGGTAACTGGTTTCACAAATGTAAACCAAGAAGACCCAGCAAAAACACTTACAGTATCATATACAGAAAATGGAATAACAAAAACTGATACTTATGTTATTTCTATTACAGATAGTGTAAAGAGTATTAAAAGTGTAACATTCCCTCACAAAGAATATAAATATAAAGATGAGCTAAACTTAACAGGAGCACAAATGGTAGTTGAAAAGGGAAGTGGAGATGAAACAGTAAATATCACAGCTGGAATGATACCAGATTTTGATAATACAGACACAGATACAAATCCACGTAATATTACAATAAACTATGGAGGACAAACAGCCACAGTAACAGGAATTACAGTAAAAGACTATGTTGATAGAATTGATTTAAGTACTACAGAATTAACTGGTACAATGGGAGAAGCATTACAAGATATTATCGACAGACTAAATGTAACATATACAGTACATTATGCTAAAAAGGGTAACCAAACAGCTAAAAAGCTAGATGCAAGCACAATGGTTACAGGATATAATGATATGCTTGCAATCCAGACTTTAACTGCAAGATATAGAGATAATGATACAAACAGCTTTACAGAAGGAGATGATATAAATAAAGACTTTAAAGTAACATTATCAAATGAGATTGTAGGAGTAAAAATAACTCCACCTGCAAAGAATGAATACAATTGGGGAGAAACTCCAAATAGTGCGACAGTATTATTAACATATGCAGATACAACAACAGCTCCAGGAGATTTAAGTAAACTTAAGTTATATGAGCAAGATGAAACTACATTATTAAATATGAGACCGTCAGCAAGTGAATTTGATAGCACTACACAAAAACTAACAAAACCAGTTAAATATATTTACACAGAAGGTGGAAAAAAATATAAGGAAGACTGGAATATAACTATAGTAAATGGACTAGAAGGAATTACAACAGTAGGAATACCAGGAACAGACTATAAAGTAAAATATAATGCTAATGAAAACTTAGATTTAGCAGGATTAAAGATAAGTATAGCAAGACAAGCAGGAGGAACACCTGAGGTAATTAATGTTACAGATAGTATGGTATCAGGATTTGTAAAAGGAAAATTAGGAGAGCAAACAGTTACAATAACATATACAGAAAATGGTGTTACAGAGACAGCTACATATAAAGTAAATGTTGAAGATAGCATAATTAGTATTGATAGTGTAGTATTCCCTAAGAAAAATTACAAATACAATGAAGAATTAGACTTAGTAGGTGCAAGTATTACTGTAACTAAAGGAAGTGGACCAGATACTATAGCAATAACATCAAATATGGTTTCTGGATATGACAAAACAGATATATCTAGAAATCCACAAACTTTAACAATAACATATGATGGAAAAACAATTCAAGTACCAGGAATAACAGTAAAAGACTATGTTGATAGTATCACAATTACACCTCCAAGTGTAACAGGTGCAACAGGAAAAACAATAGTACAATTAATAAGTGATAATAATATTACTTACACAGTAAATTATGCTAAAGCGGGAGCAGTAGCAAAGGGACCATTAACTGCAGATATGGTACAAGGATATAATTCAAATAATGAAGGAACACAAAATTACACAGTTATCTATGAAGATAATGACCCTAATAGCTACACAAATGGAAGTGATATACCAGGAAGTTTAGAAGTAACACTTTCTAAACAAGTAGCAAAAGCTACAATAACAGTACCTACAAAAGATAGATATAAACATGGAGAAAGTTTAGACTTATCAGACGGTAAAATAGAGCTAACATATAGTGATGGAACAACAGCAAGTGTACCATTACCAATTACCCCAGATATGGTAAAAGAAGTAGGTGGTGGGGCTGTAAATATGAGTCCTACAAATTATGGAAGTACACAAAAAGTTGATAAAGTATTAAAAATAAAATACACATCGCCAGAAGGCAAAGATTTTGAAATAGATTACCCAATAACAATTGTTAATGAGGTAACAGGAATTACTATGAAGGATTATCCAAAGCAGGATTACCAAGTAGGAGAACCTGAAAGCCTTGCAGGAGGCACAATTACAGTAACAAGAATGTATGGTGCATCAGAAACTGTGCAGCTTACTGACCCTAGAGTAACAGTTACAGGATTTGATTCAAGCCTAGCAGGTGTTACTAAGACAATAAATGTAGCATTTAAAGAAAATAATGTAACAAAGAATACTCAATATCAAGTAAACATCGAAGACCAAGTACAAAGTATTGCTTGGGTAACTAAACCAAAAACAAGCTACAAATATGGCGAAAGCTTAAGTGTGGCAGGTGGTGTAATTAGTGTAACTAAATCAAGTGGAACAAGCAATGTAAACTTAACAGCTAGTATGGTTACAGAGTTAGATGGAAGCCCATTTGACAGCACAAATACAACTCCAAGAAAATTAAAAGTAACTTACATGGGCAAAGAATTAACATATGATATAACTGTTGAAGATACCATTACAGGAATAGAAGTAAAAGGACCATCAAAATCAACATATGCAATAGGAGAGAGCTTAGATCTTACAGGAGCAACTGTAACAGTAGTATATGCAAGTGGTAAGAAGGATACCCCAGTCCCTATTACACCTGATATGATTACAAACCTTTCAAGCTTTGATGAAACCAAAGAAGGAACTTATACATTGAATATTCTTCATGAAGGAAAACAAGGAAACTTTACAGTTAGAGTACAAGATGAACTAAATGATGTAAGATTAGTAACATATCCTACAACTGTTGAATATGAATATGGTGAACCATTAGATTTAACAGGAGGACAAATAGAACTAATAAAAGCAAGTGGAGATAGCGTATTTAAAGACATTACACCAGATATGGTATCTGGATATAAACCAACAGAAGTTGGAAAACAAATTTTAACTATTAGCTACAATGGAACTTATCTAGGAGAATATGAAATTGAAGTAAAAGATGCAGTAAGTAAACTTAATGTAATTCCAAATAAAACAACATTTAAGTATGGCGAGGAATTAGATTTGACAGGTGGAGTTGTTCAAGTTGTGATGAAGAGTGGAGCAATTGATGAGACTGTAGATTTAACAGAAGATATGATTTCTGGATATGATAAAGAGCAACTAGGTGAACAAATTATATATGTTGAATACAAAGGATTAAAAGGCACATTTGATATTATTGTAATGGATGAGATTATAAATATTGAACTTGTGAGTGAACCAGATAAGATAAGATATGCTTATGGTGAAGAACTTGATTTGACAGGTGCTATGCTAAAAATTACAATGCTTAGTGGAGAAATGGATCTTCCAGTAGCTGAAAATATGATTTCTGGATACAACGCAGAAGAACCAGGTGCGCAAGTAATTACAGTGAAATTTGAAGGTTATGAGTTTAAATTTATTGTAATTGTGGAAGAAAGACCAAAAGAGGAGCCACCAGAGCCAACACCGGTACCAACACCAGTGCCAACACCTACACCAACACAAAAACCTACAAATAAATTACCAATCGTAGAATGGCCAGAAAGACCAGTTATAGAAGAAACAGAGCCAACACCTACACCAGTACCTACAGAAAAACCAACGCCTACACCAACACCAGTACAAGATAGACCTCAAGAAACACTTGGTGTAAAAGATAAAAAACAAGACAATGGATTAATAGTAGCTTATATATCATTACTAACGGGAAGTATACTTCTAGCGATATTGTTTGCTCTAAGACGTAATACAAAGATTTATGTTGAAGAAAATGGAGAATTCGAACTTGGTGGATCTAAGAGACTATCAAGAAGAAAGATGTATATTGACTTAGATGAATTCTTAGAAGAAGCTACATACTTGAATAAAGTTAAGATTGTTCTTAATAAGAAAATTGCTAAAAAGCTAGACGGAGAACTAATTGAAGTTACACATAGAGGAGTAACTAAGAGATTTAGAGTTGATTATAGCAAAGATGAGTTCGAGATTATTTTAGAATAATTTTAGAAAAATGTATTTACAATACAAAAACTTAATGATAAAATATACTAAAAAGCAAAAGAAAAGGAAATGAAATATGAGTGCGAGAAGAGAAAAAGAAGTTAAGAAAAAGAAAAAACGCGGTTTTAGTATATATACTTTGCTAGTATTGATATGTATAGCAATAATATTGGGTTCAGCTTATGTCTTGCTTGATAAACAAGGAATAGACATAGCTGAATACCTCCCAATAGATGAAGTAAAAGAATTTTTTGCAAACCTTGGAAGTGAGGATGACGATAAAGAGGAAAAAAAGAATGAAAAGGATAATAATACTACTGTGACAAAAAAAGAGACTACAGGAGCAAATATGGCCAATAAAGAAGATGTTCTCAAAACCCCAGATGAGAATGTACAGACAGATAAGCCAGAAAATACTCCGGATCCTACAACTAAACCAAACTCGAGTAATGGTTCTAGTTCAAATGGAAAAGAAATCACTGAAGGAGAAGCAAAAATAATTGCTAAAGATAAGTTTGAAAGCATGGGAGAAACTAATATTTCAACAGACGAACTTGATATAATCAAAATAAAACGTAAGGAAGTTTTGTATTATTATGTTGCTTCAAAACAAAATACACTTGAAGTTAGAATTGAAGATGGAGTAATAGTAAGACTAAACAGTGAAATAGTAGAATAAATATATTCATAAAAGAGAAAAAGGTGCAAAAGTGTTTGTACCTTTTTTCTTTTTTGCAGAATAATAAGAAGAGTGTAAACAAGATTTCCCTAGCTAAATCTTGTTTATTTTAACAAAATGTTACAAAAAAGTTAGAAAAATGTCAAAAAATAGTTTTAAACTATGACAATGCAGTTCCGTAGCATGGATTAATGTGATTATTAAATACTAATTTTAGACTATCTTGAGTTTTTTTTAAAAGTTTATTATATTATATATGTTAATATAATCTAAAGAAAAGAAAGAGAGAAGTCATGACTAGTAAATTAAAACGCAAACTTAATAAAATAGCAATTAGACGGACTAGTAGGAGCTCTTGGAGTTTTGACTCTTAGCACTCTTGGAACTAGGTTATTAGTCATGGATGAAAATAAATTAAAAAACTTAAAAATAGAGGAAGTTGCTCAAAATGAAGAGTTAAAAAATATTTCAAATTTTACACTTTCAAGGAATGTACCAGAAGAAAAACGTCTTCAAAATACTGACACAATTACATATATATATGATGCACAAGATTTTGCAGAATTTAGAGATAATGTAAATGCAGGAAATAATTATGCAGGAAAAACAATCTATCTTATGGATAACATAGATTTAACATCAGTTTGCTCAGAAACTGTTGGAACATGGACACCAATAGGTCATACCACTGAGTTTTCAGGGACTTTTGATGGTAATTATTATACTGTTAGCAATTTATATATAAATAGTGGTGCATATCAGTATGAAGGATTATTTTCAAAAATTGGAGCAAGTGGAATAATAAGAAATACAATATTATCAAATGTTTATGTTAGAAATGTGTTTAACAATGCGACAATTCCTGGTTCAGCTGGTGCTTTTGCAGGAATAATTACTGGTGGAAAAATAATTAATTGCGGAGTGGATAGTGGAAGTATATATTGTATAAAAACAATAGGTAACAGTGGAACAGCATGGAAATGCCAAAGAGTAGGAGGAATAACAGGGGATTTAATTGGTGGAGAAATAAACTCTTGTTATAATAAGGCATATGTTGAAGGAAGAAATGTAGTTCAAAACTATAATTCTGTCTATATAGGAGGAATAGTAGGTTGCAATAGTGGTGGCCCTGGAAAAGTCTATAACTGCTATAATACAGGAACTGTTTATGCTCAAGCATATTTTTTAGCAATATCAGGTATTGTAGGAGATTCATTGGGACTAACATCAGGTCGGAGGAACTGTAAATTGTTATAATATAGGTGCTTTAACACCTGGTTCAAAAAATACTATGTTTATGGCAGGAGTAATTGGTAGAGGAAATACAATAACACCTTCAAATTGCTATTGTCTAGTTTCAAATAATGCTGCATATTATACTGCAAATAATTTAGGAAATTATAGTTATACAGGAAGAGTGAAAGACAAAGATGAACTAAAGAGGTATACAGTAAAACTAGGTACATCTTTTGCATATGATGTATATAATAAAAATGCGGGATGGCCAGTGCTTGCTTGGCAAAACCAAACAAGAGAAATGGAATTAAATAAAAATCACACATATATAAAAGTTCGGAGAAACTTTAAACCTAAATGTAATAGAAAAAACAGAAATAACAGAGATAATTGGAGAAAATTATAGCGCACAAGACTTTAAGTGGGTAAGTACAAATGAAGATGTTGCAATAGTTGATGAAAATGGAAATGTAACAGGATTAAAAGATGGGTATACAACTGTATATGCACATCACGAAAAAAGTGCTATGTATGCTATGTGTATTATAAATGTTTCTAAAGAATTGGCAAATCCACAAATTGAAACTGGTAACCGGATTTACTGCTATTTTAAAATCAAATGGTACAGTTTGGGTAGTTCGGAAATAATGAAAAACGGAGTACTTGGAAATGGAACGCAAGAAGTAAGTAATGAATTAACTAAGGTAAAAATAGATGAAGACACAGATTTAGAGAATATAATAAAAATAGCTGTACGGAACAGATCATATTTTAGCATTAACAAATACTGGCCTTGTCTATGCATGGGGAGAAAATGGAAGCGGACAGCTTGGTATAAATAATACAAAGCTTTCAAATTATGCAAAATTAGTTTTAAATGAAGAGGGAACAGGCTATTTAAACAATATAATAGATATATCAGCAGGAAATACTGGAAGTTCAGCAGTAGATAAAAATGGAGAAGTTTATGTTTGGGGAAATGGAACAAATGGAGAAATAGGGAATGGAGAAGTAAAAACAAAATATTTACCTACAAAAGCAAATGTGAAAAAGGCAATAAAGATAAGCATGGGACAAGGACAAGTAGCAGTACTTACAACAGAAGGGACGGTTAGAGCATGGGGGCTTAATACAAATGGACAAAATGGAATTAATTGTACTCAGACAATAAAAACAACATGGACAACTACATATAATACATCATACCCAATGAAAACAGCAAAGGACGTTACAGATGTTTCATGTGGTGCTTGGCACACTGTGGTTAAGAAATTAGATGGTAGTATATATTCTACTGGATATAATGAACATGGTTCTTTAGGCAATGAAACCAATACTTTATCAGATATATATGTAGAAGCAAAATTGCCAAAAGTAGGAGAGAATGAGACAAAAGTAAAATATATAAAGGCAGGCATACTTAATACTAGTATATTATTATCAGATGGAACAGTTTGGGAAACAGGCTATGGAGTAAGTGGAGAGCTTCGGAGATGGAAAAGGAACAAGCTCTAATGTATTTGTACAAGGACAAACTAAAAAAGGCACATTAGGTAATATTTTAACAATAGGAAAGAATAATGGAAATCCAGCTGGAAATACAACAATTCGGATATACATTAAATACAGCAGTTATAGCAGAAAATGGAGATATTTATTTAACAGGAGATAATAAATATGGACAACTTGGAGACCATGGAACAACTAGTTCAAAATATTATCAGATGATGGGAAAAGTAGAACTTGTATATGATGATAAGGTAGTAGAAATATCAGGAAATGAAAATTATCAAATAGACTTAAATAAGCTTAGATATGTGCAATACGCTGTAAATGCATATGATAAGGAAATTATTTATACACTTGGAGAAATAAAATATAAAATTCAAAATCAAGGACTTGGAAATGTAAGTGAAAGTGGAAATATAACAGCAAAAGATGGAGTGACAGGTGCGACAAAAGTAGAAATAAAAGATATAACAAATGGATATGAAACATATATAAGTGTTATTATAAACAAATTAGAAAATGCAAGTGGGGTAACATACATATATAGTGTAGATGACATGATAAGATTTAGAGATAGTGTAAATGCAGGAGATAATTATGCAGGAAAAACAGTATATTTAATGGTTGATTTGGATTTAAGTGAAGTATGTGGTAAAGAAAAAGATTCATGGATACCAATAGGTAATGGAGGAACAGCATTTGCAGGAACATTTGATGGAAATTATCATGAGATAAGTAATTTATATATAGATAAACCATACGCATATGCAGGTTTGTTTGCAAGTAATAGTGTGGATTCTGTTATAATGAATATATTAATAGATAATATATATATATATAATACATACGGAAATGCTACAACATATAGTTCATCACGGAGGAATTTCTGGAGTTTGTATGGGCAGTATCTTAAATTGCGGAATAAAAAGTGGAAGTATAACAGCAGTAAGAAATGCTAAAACAAGCGGTAGTGCTTGGATGGTAGTTAGATGTGGAGGAATTTCTGGAACAACAACAGGATATATTTCAGATTGCTATAATAAAGCTACAATTACAGCAACAAATCAAAATACACTGCTTAGTTCATCAGATTCAGGAGGAATTTCTGGAAACGGAGGAAAGATAACTAACTGTTATAGTACACGGAAATGTATATGCAACTGGATATGTTGCAATGTGTGGAGGATTAGTTCGGAGAAAATGGAACAACTAATTATTATACAAAAAATTCATATACGACTGGAATTGCAACTTCATATGGTAATCAAAAATTTATGGCAGGAATAGTAGGAAGAAATGCATGTGCTCGGAACACCAATATCTCCAATTATAAACACATACTGTACAACCGAAAATACATATTCATATTATTATCAGAATAATTTAAGTAAACGTAGCACTGCATATAGAGTAAATAAAGAAGCTTTAAAAGGTTATACAGAAACATTAGGTAAATCATATGAAGATGATGAATTTAACATAAATGCAGGATACCCAATCCTTTGGTGGGAAAGTGCGAATATAGAACTTAATAAGAAACAGGCATATATAAAAGAAAATGAAAAAATGCAGTTATCAATTGTTCAAGATGAGAAGGTTATAGACACTATAAAGGTAAGTATAGATGAAACAGATTTTACTTGGGCAAGTACAAATGAGGATATTGCTACAGTTGATGAAAATGGTATGGTTACAGGTTTAAAGGAACGGATACACAACTATATATGCAAAACATAAAGAAAATAATATGTATGTAGAATGCATTGTAAATGTTGCAAGTGATTTTGCTGTTCCTCAAGTTGAAACAGGAGAAGGATTTACAATTGCTTTAAAAGCTGATGGAACAGTTTGGCGGAGTTCGGAAATAATAAAAAAGGAACTCTTGGAAATGGTACAAATGATGATAGCTTAGAACCTGTACAAGTAAGAATTGATGAAAATACTTTCCTTACAAATGTAATAAAAATATCAGTTGGTGCAAATCATGTGCTTGCTCTGACAAGTGAAGGAAAAGTATATGCTTGGGGAGAAAATAATTTAGGTCAACTTGGAAAAAGTGATATAACTAATTCAAATTATGCTATTTTAGTTTCAAGCGAAGGAAGTGAAGGAAGCTTAGCTAGAATTGTAGATATTTCTGCTGGGAATCTTGGAAGTACAGCTATAAATGAGTTTGGATGGATGTTCGTATGGGGAAATGGCTCATATGGAGAAATGGGAAATGGAACTTTTAAAACAAAATATATACCAAGCAAGTCTGCAATAAATACAGCTATATCAGCAAGTATAGGAAATGGGCATCTACGGATGTATTCTTCAGAGCTCAAAAGTATATACATGGGGAAGAAATACATATGGAGAGCTTGCAAAAGCAAATACAGAGAACTCAGCAACAGCAGGAAAAGCATTTGAAAAAGGAACAGAAATTTCACTTGCAGGATTTAATACTTTTGTAAAAGATGTAGATAGTATAGTTTATGGTGCTGGTTTAAATTCAAATGGACAGATTGGAAATGAAGCGGAAGCAAATACTAATATATTAACAAAGATAAAAGATATAGAAGAAGTAAATGAAACAAACAAAATAAAATATATTAAAGCAGGAATTACTGGTTCAAGTATTATGTTAACTAATGGAAGCGTATATATTTCTGGGAATAATGAATTTGGAGAACTTGGAAATGGAACAAATAATTCATCTTCAGTTTTTGTGAAAGCAAAGCTTAAAGATGAAAACTTAGAAGATGCAATAATGATTGGAAGGAAGGCTTTTGAAACATCTCCTACAGTTCCAGTTATAAGGAGCAGTGGTAGAGTATATTTAGCCGGTTCAAATAAATTTGGACAAATGGGTAATGATACAAAAGATGACTCAAATTATTTTACAGTTATGAGAAATAGATTATTAACTTATCCAGAAAGAATTGATATGATTAAGGGAGAAAATCTAGTATTAACACATGATGACCTTAAATATGAAGAAATTTTCTTTAATGTATATAAGGAAGATATTGAAACAACAGAAATATTAGATGGGCAAACAACAGTTGATAATAATATTGCAACATATACAAATGGAAACATAAATGCTAAAAATGTTCGGAAGAACATTACTTGTTATAAAATTTTTGGAAAATAAGACAAAATTGTATATTCCTATAATGGTAACTCTTGAAGGTGCAGATGTTTCAACAGATGTAAAAGGAGGAAATAATTTTAATGCTACATTAAAAGCAGAAGGCAGTGTTTGGACTTTTGGAAATAATATAAATGGTGAATTAGGTCTTGGAGATAAGGATAGGAGAAATGTGCCAAATAAGGTAGAGTTGCAAAATGATGAAATGATAGAAGAAATTGCAGTTCGGAGATAATCATACAATTGCTTTAGGTAAAGAGCGGACAAATTTATTCTTGGGGATTAAATAAAGATGGAGCACTTGGAAGCGGAACAACTGTAAATTCTGATGTTCCACGGAAAGATAGAAATTCCAGAGAGTAAAGAGGTTAAACCACTTATAAAAGAACGTATTGTAAAAGTTATTGCAAATAAAAATATGAGTTATGCAATTAGCCAATCTGGAAAAGTATATATATGGGGGGCTGGAATAAGCAAATCTCCTATTGAATTTGTAAATGATGATGTGATTGTAGATATACAAAAAACATATTATTTAACAGATGAGGGAATTGTAAAGAAACTTGGAAGTAGTGAAGAAATTAAACTTGCACTTACACCAAATGATATTTCGAATGAAGCTGTTTATGAAAATGCTAAGATAATTCGGAATAAGCGAAGGAGCAGACCATGTTTTACTACTTGCAGAAGACCGGAAGGGTTTTTAGCTATGGTATAAATGATATGCGGACAACTTGGAAATGGCAGAAATGATGCAGGAAAAGAAGCTCTTTTAGTAAAGACAGAAGAAAAAGTTGTAGATGGAATTACAAAAATAGGTGCAGGAAATAAATTTTCATGCTTACTTGATAATAACGGAAATATATATACATTTGGCATAAATGAAAAATATGAGCTTGGCGTAGATAATAATTTAGAGGAAGGCGGAATTACAAAGAGTATTTATGCGATTTTAAAAAGTGATATATCAGATGTATATGATATTTCATGTGGAAGTACACATGTTATCACATATAAAGAAGATGGAAACAGTTATACATGGGGAGAAGGAAAATATGGAGCCCTAGGAAATGGAAAGAACTTCGATAATTATGAACCACAGTTAGTAGGAAAAAATATTGTACAAAGTAATATAAGCCATATAACAATACAAAAAGGCGATAGTGTAGATATTGATGCATGGACTAATTATTTCAATTTGTATTTTGATAAAGATACAAATGTGGAATTTGAAATAGTTGATAGTGAACTTGCAGAATTAGATACTATATCAGGCAATCTTACTTCAAAATTAGCTGGAAGGACAACAGTTGTAGCAAGAGAGGTTCGGAAACCCAAATAATATTTGTGTAATACCACTAAGAATATTAGAGAACAGTAAAATAGAGCCTATGGTCAAAACAAATGGAGATAATACTTTAATGTTAAAGGTTGATGGAACTGTTTGGGGTTATGGGTTAAATATAAATGGTGAACTTGGAATTAATAATAAAAAATCAGTGGAAGAAAGTTTGCCATGTGAAGTAGTTTTTCCAAGTGAAATAGTTATAAAAGAGATTAGTTTAGGTAAAAAACATGCTCTTGCATTAGATGAAAATGGAGAAGTTTGGGCTTGGGGAGCAAATGAAAACTATGTACTCGGAAATACTTCAATGAGAGAAAGCCTAGTTCCATTTAAGATAAATGGATTATCTGGAATTAAGAAGATTGAGTGTGGGGATTATACGTCTTTTGCAATAGGAGAAAATGGCGAGGTTTATAGTTTTCGGATTCAATGAAAATGGAGAATGTGGAAGAGGAGATTATAAGCAGAAATCTACGATTACAAAAGTACAAAATATAACTGATGTAATTGATGTATCTGCTGGTAAAAATCACACAAATATATTAAGAAGTACAGGAGAAGTTTTAGTTACTGGCTCTAATATGTTTGGTGAACTCCGGACAAAATAATTCTTCACTTGGAAAGGTTAAGAAATTTACGGAAGTTCCAAACTTAAAAAATATTGTAATGATATCTGCTGGGAATGGTCAGAATATGTCGTTAAACTTGGCAGGAGAAGTATATGCCTGGGGAGCTAATACAAAACATGAACTTGGATTTGGAATAAATGATACATATGTTGGAAGTCCAAAAAAAGTAGAGAGTTTAAGCAATATCAGATATGTTTCTTCTGGAAATGGCAATAATGTATGCATAAATAAAACAGGAGAAGTATTTGGCGCAGGGGATAATAATTATGGAGCACTCGGACTAGGAAATAATAGTAACATAGATAATTTCCAAAGCTTGAATATTGCAAATGCTATACAAATATCAAGTGGAAATACATATACAAGTTTGGTAAAAGAAGATGGGACAGTATGGGGAACAGGAGATTTATCTCATGGAGATATAGATATTCAAACAAGCTCAAAGAGTAGAATATGGCTTCAAGTTCGGAGTAAGCGAAGCAGGTCTTGATAAAAATGAAGTGACTGTAAAAGTAGGAGAAAGCAAGAGTATTATAGCTAATACTTTAGAGGAACTTAACTTAATATATTTAGAAACAAATGAAGAAGATGAGTTTACATATACAAGTTTAAATACAAATATTGCGAGTGTTAGCGAGGAAGGAAAAATAGAAGGTATAGCTCTTGGTAAGACAAGAGTAAATGCAGTTTCAAAAAATCTTGGAAAAACATATAGTGTTTTGGTAAATGTTATAGAAAATGAACATACAGTTTCTCCTATGATAGTAGGTGGAGATGAATTTGCAGGAGTGCTAAGGGCTGACCGGAAAATTATGGGCATTTGGATATAATGCTGAGGGTATTCTTGGAACAGGAGATAATGAAACAAAAATAATACCGACAAAAATAGAAACAAATGAAGTATTCAAAAGTATATCTGCTGGTGGAGATTTTATTGCAGGTTTAAGACAAGATGGATATATAATTCAAACTAAAAATGGAAAATTAGTACAAATACCTGATTTAACAAAAATAATAAAAATAGCTTGTGGAAATGGATTTGGATTAGCAATGAATGAGTTCGGAATTATATATGAATGGAATAGTGAGACTTTAGCTGTAAAAGAAATAGAAAGAAAATCATCAAAAATAATAGATATTTCAGCAAAGAATAATCAAAGACTATATATCACATCAAGAGGAACAATTCTAGGCGAAGGTGATATATTAAATGGAGAAATGCAAGGAATGCAAGATGCTGTTAAGGCAGAAGTTTTGCAAGATAGAATATTAATTCTTAAATCAGATGGAACTGTTTGTGAATATGTAAATGGAATGTTACAGAATAAAGTTTTAAAAGAAAGAGTAATTGATATATCTGGAAATATGACAAATGCATTATATCAAACTGTTCGGAGAAAAAACATATGTAACAGGTGAGGTTCCTGCAAGTAGCAATGGTACAAATACTTTTGGAATAGGAGCAGGAGCAAAAAATACATATATAATAGATAAAGAAGGAGATATCTATGCAAATGGAGAAGGAATAAATGGAAGTCTTGGAAATGGAGTACTAGAGTCTTCTAGTGAGTATTCTTTAGTTGGAGATAGAACTATAAAAATAGAGCCAGAAACTAAAATAATGCAAGTAGGAGATGTAGAGACTTTAGATATTAAAGGGAATCCATTTAATGTATTTAAGGAAAAAGAAGTTTCTTTAGATGAATATGAGTTTGAATTAACAGAAGAAGGAGGAACAAATATTGTTTCTATAGCAAATGCAGAATTAACAGCAGTTTCTGAAGGAACAGCTCATATAAATGTAAAAGATAAATTAACAGCAAATGTAGTTAATTTAACTAGAGTAGTAATTCCAAGGGATAAAGATAGAATTTTGCAAATTGCAGTAAATGGAATAAATGCAGAACTGTCTAAAGATTCAACAGAAGATAATTTGATTTACCATGTAAAAATAGATACAAAAGATACAGAAGGAAGTTTACTTGTAAAAACAAAAGAAACAACAGACAGAATAAGTATTTCTGCAGGAGCTGACTGGAGCTATAATGGAATTTTGAATGATACTATAAGTATAGGCGAGAGTTTAAATATTGTTAGAATTAAAGTAGGTGTTCAAAATAATCAAGGTGAATTTACAGGAGAAGAGTTTGATTATACATTAATTATAGAAAATACTTATGTAAGAAATAGGGATAATGTAAATCTTCTTAAAGTAGAGGTTGATGGAAAAGAAGCAAAGCTTAAGGAAGATGGAAGATATTACTATACATTAGATAGTGCAAAAACAAGTGTAAATGTGTATGCAGAGACAGAGGCTGAAATTTCCTTTGTAAGCATTCAAAATAATTCATACAGCTTACATCATAATAGGAATGAAATTACAATCTGTGAGAGGGAAACAGAAGTTAAGATTAAAGTAAGAGCACAAGATGGAACTTTGAAGGAATATTTACTTTTAATTCAAGGACTACCAGATAATGTAAATATTAAAACAGTTTCTGTAAATGGAAAAGAGGCTGTGTTTAATGAAATAAAAGAGCGTTATGAGATAAGAACTAATGAAACAGAATTTAATGTAGAGATTACGCTTGAAGATATTTTAGCTTCTATGATTTTAGGTACAAATGAAAAGGCTATAGGATATGATAGTATAAGTATTTCTAAAAAAGGAGAAGAGACAATTGTTAAAGTTTCGGTGACATCGCAAAGTGAGTTAGTTACAGAAGAGTATGAGATTGCAATTATAGAGAAATCTAAAAATGCAAGCCTTGATACTGTAATCGTAAATGGTAAAAAAGTTATCAAAAATGCAGATGGTGAATACTATATCGGTGTAGCTCATAAGACTGAAAATATTAATGTAGAGGCAAAAGCTGAGGATGAATATGCAATAACTATGATAAATGATACTGAAAATGCAAGTTATATAGCAGTATATAATGAACCTAAAATAGAAGGAAAAGATTTATATGAGTATAGAATTAAAGTTATAGCAGAAAGCGGAAATGAAGAAGAATATATACTTAAAGTAAAAATACTTGATGCAAATTATGATATAAGTTCTATATTTGTACGGTGAAGATGAGGAAAATTTTGAATCAGCTATATTAAGGGAAGACCGGAAGCTACTATTATAAAATAGGCAGAGTAGATGATGCATATGTAAAAGTAGAAATTGTAAGTGATAAATCTGAGGTTACAATAAATGGAGAAAAAGGTAATAAAGTAAGAGTAAGATTATTTACAGAGATTACAGAAGTCTTAATTATTGTTACAGGAGAAGATGGAACACAAAAAGAATATAATCTATTTATAGAGAAAAAATCTGATGATAAAACAGTAAAATCTATACTAGGAGAAGGAATTATTAGATGTGAAATAGGAGTTGATAAGGCAGATATTTATATTGATGAAGATTTAAGCTCTTTAGAGCTAGATATTACATTAAACCATTTACTTGCAAATCTTAGAATATCAGATGAAAACATGCCAGATGATGAAGGATATACTTTAAATAATATGAAAATTGATGTAGATATGGCTGATATAACTAATGCAGGAGAAGCTGGTATAAATTTAGATATTAAGGCAGAGGATGGAAGTAAAAAGGTTTATACAATTGCTATTAATAAAATTTCTAATTTGGAAATAGAAAGTGTGGTTATAGATAGTGAAGAAATTTTATACAATGAAGAACTTTCAAGATTTGAAAAACTAGTTCAAAATGGTGCAAATCCAGAAATTGTTATTACAGCAGAAAATAAGAATCAAATTGTAAGATTATTAGATGAAGCTGGAAATCAAATTGCAGAGGGAATTGGTATACTTAGATATAATGCTGTTTTAAGTACAGATAAACTTGAAGATAATTACATTATAAAAGTAATTTCGCATAATGGAGAAGATGTAGGAAGTAAATCTTATGATTTGAAAATTAGGCAGAAATCAACAGAAACTGGAATAAGTTATGCAAAAGTAGACGGACTTGGTATGATTGAAAGTGAAGATGGACTTGAATATCATGCAGAAGTTAGCAGAACTGATGAACATGATTTAAAGATTAAGCTAAAAGATGAAAATGCAAGTGTAAAAATACTAGATTTAGAACGGAAATATAGTTATAGATAACTGCGTTCGGTACTTTAGAAGGCAAAATTAGTTTAAAAGGTAGTGAAACATTAGAACTGAAAGCGATTGTAACTGCTGAAAATGGAAATATAGCTGAATATACTCTTAAAGTAAAACGTCCAAATGATCCAAATGCCTATATACAAGGAAAAATTATCACTGAAAACATATATGGGGAATATGTTTCGAAAGTAACAGTATATAGAATAGATGAAAAGCAAATAGAAAATGAAGCAGGAGAAATGGAAAGTGTTTTAGAGAAAATTAAGTATAAGGAAGTTATGACAGAGGTAGATGGAAGTTTTTCTATTACAATGTATGAAAAGGGAATAGACTCAGAAGAAGTACTAAATTATAAGTATGAACTTGTAGTTACTAAACTTGGATATTTAGATTATACATTTACAAATATTATTATTGAAGGTATGAAGATATGTGATATTGGGGAATACATGTTAATTGCTGGAGATACTAACCAAAATGGATATATAAATATCGATGATTTGGTAAGTACTAATAATAACTTTGGAAGGGATAATTCAGTATCAGATTTTAACGAAGATGGAGTAGTTGATAGTTTGGATGGAAATATCTTAAAGAAAAATTATGGCAAACGAGCCAAAATAGAAGAATACAAAATGGGCGAATAATTCGCTCATTTTTTTCACATAAAAAGTTGACATAAGTGTAAAAATATGGTATAATAAAAAAGGTGTGAGGAGAATAGAATATAACTAGCCGTAAATGGGAAAGATAAACACACTAGATTATAGAAAAGGAATTAAAAAAATATGAAAGTTTTAAAGAAAAGAAAAATTGCTTTAATAATTTTCGTAAGCTTTATCCTAGTAGAAAGTATTTCACTTGCAACATATAAACTAAGTGCAGAAACAAGAGCAAGTGATAATATGAAAGAATTTTTAAATGAAGAATGCCTTTTAACAATAGAAGAAGAAAGAACACTAGAACTAATAAATGAATATAGAGAAGAAAAAGGACTAGATGAATTAAAAACTTTTGCTAAACTTCAAGAAATGGCATATCTAAAAGGAAAAGATATAGTTGAAAATGATTACTTCTCACATAAATCAGAAAACTTAGGAACACCATTTGAAATGCTAAAAGAAAATGGAGTAGAATACAGCATTGCTGGAGAAAATTTGGCTGGAAACATAACACCAGAAAGAGCAGTTGAAGCATGGATAAATTCAGAACTTCATAGAGAAAATATTGAAGAGAAAGACTTTGAATACACTGGAATTTGCGTAATAGATAGTGAGATATATGGAAAGGTATTTGTGCAAATCTTCCTAGGGGTATAAAGTATAGAATAAAACTATTTACAAAAAGACGACTTTTGAAAGGTCGTCTTTTATCATATTTTAAGCATATTCAAAATATAATTTAATGAAAGTAAGGTGAAATAAATGTCAAATTTGACAAGAAAAAGAAGAATGAGGAATATGCTTTTTATTATAACTTTAGTTTATTTGGGCTTAATTGTAAGAATTGCTTATATTCAATTTTTTAAAGGTGATGAACTAGAAACTATGGCATATGTTCAGCAAACATTGGATAGAACAATAAATCCAAATAGAGGTACAATCTATGATAGAAACGGTGAAATTTTAGGAATGAGTGCAAGTGTAGAAACAGTGACGATTAATCCAACTAATATTTCAAATGATGATAAGGAGAAAGTTGCAAAAGCTTTATCAGATATATTTGATTTAGATTATGAAACAATTTTAAAAAGGGTGAAAAGAAAAACTTCAATAGAGACCATAGTTAAAAAAGTAGACAAAGAGAAAACTGATGAACTAAGAAAATGGATGCAAGATGAAAATATAGTTTATGGAATAAACATAGATGAAGATACAAAAAGGTATTATCCTTATTCGAGTTTGGCTTCACATATAATTGGATTTACAGGAAGTGACAATCAAGGGCTAGATGGTGTAGAGGCAAAGTATGATGAAATTTTAAGTGGAGAAAAGGGAAGAATTGAAAGGAAAACAGATGCTAAAGGTGCTGTTATAGGTAATGGAGAAGAAAAATATATAAAAGCAGTAAATGGAGATAGTATAGTTCTTTCAATAGATGCAAATATACAATCAATTGTAACAAAATATTTAGAAGAAGCATGTATTGATAATGAATGTGAAGAGGGTGGAGTAGTTATAATAATGGAACCTAAGACGGGAAATATTCTTTCTTTAGCTTCATATCCAGAATACAACTTGAATGATCCTTTTACGATAAATAATGAAGAGCTTTTAAATAATTGGAGTACAATAAGTGCTGTTGATAGAAATAATAATTTGCAAAAAATGTGGAGAAATAAAGCTATAGCCGATACATATGAACCAGGTTCTACATTTAAGCTTATTACAACAGCTGCTGCAATGGAAGAAGGAATAGTTACAGAAACTGATAAACAAGGAGAATTCAATTGTGGAGGTGCAATAGATATTGCAGGGACTCGTATCAAATGTTGGAGATATTATAGACCACATGGAGGTCAGAGTCTAAGAAATGCTTTGATGAATTCATGTAATCCTGTATTTATAGGACTTGGACAAAAGATAGGTGTTAAAACATATTATCAATATTTGGAAAGGTTTGGACTTTTAGCTAGAACAGGAATTGATCTTCCTCGGAGAAGCAGGAAGTATATTCTTTAAAGAGGAAAAAGTTGGACCTGTAGAGCTTGCTACGATTTCATTTGGGCAAAGATTTGAAGTGACACCTATTCAATTAGTTACAGCTGTAGCTAGTATTGCAAATGGTGGAAATTTAGTAACTCCTAGAATTATAACTGCAACTATTGATTCTGAGACAGGGGAAAGGAAGGAAATAGAACCAATTATAAAATCACAAACAATGTCAGAAGAGAATGCAAGAAAAATAAGAGATATGATGGGGTCTGTTGTAGCAGAAGGAACAGGAAAAGGCGCAAAAGTAGAAGGGTATACTGTTGGAGGGAAAACTGGTACATCAGAAGATGGAGTAAAAACTAATAAATACATTACATCATTTTTAGGGCTTGCTCCAACAGAAGACCCAGAAATCGTAATATTGGTTGTTTTATACAATCCAACAGGAGAAGGGGGACACCATGTACGTATCAGCTTATTGCAGTTAGAAAAAATAGAGGTATATATATTTGATAAAACCTTAGAAATAAGCGAAATACAGAAAATATAAAATTTATAAAAAAATTATGAAAAAAATATTGCAAAAAAAACTAATGTTTGATATACTGTAAAAGTCAATAAAGAAATATGGTAATATATGAAAACGTTAATAATGGAAATATTAGGAGGAAAACTAATGTGTAAAATAGAATATGATGTTAAGGCATTAATTACAGAGGCTGATGTAGAAAATAAATTTTTACAAGAATTATTTACAAAGGAATTAGGATATGATATAAATAATGACTTAAAATGGAAAGAAACAGTGAAGTACCAAGAAGGAAGAAAAAAAATAACAAAATTTGCAGATTTAATTGTTTATAAAAATGACGAACCAGTAATGGTAGTGGAAGCAAAGAAACCTACTGAAACAGTAACAGATAATATAGGACAAGTAGATTCATATTCATTTGCTAAAGAAGTTAGATACAGTATTATAACTAATGGCAGAAAAATAATTCTTAGAGAATATTTAGCAGGTAATAAAAAAGCTAATATAATTAATATGTCAATTGATAAACTTCATAAAATGAATTATGAACCATTAATTAATACTGTTTCTAAAGAAAAAATAGATACAAATATTATAAACGAATGTTTAGATAATCAAAATAATAGTGATAAAATAACTGATTATAGAAGATTTTTTAGAAGTATACATAACATCATAAGAGATAATGAAAAGCTTGATCCTGCAAGTTGTTTCGATGAATTTAGTAAAATATTATATTTAAAAATGGCAGATGAACAATATAGAAATGATAAGAAAGAAGAGAACTATTTTGAACTAAAAAAATTTAAAGATGTACCAACCCAAGAACCAATGAAATTGATAAATGACTGGTTTAAAGTTGCTATGAAATATTATTATAATGATGTGTTTGAAGAAATACCAGAATTAAAAGTAAGTTTAATGACTTTAGAGAAAGTGTTAATAAAATTGAGAGATTTTTATGCCAAAGATGATAAAATGGATATAAAAGGAAGAGCATTTGAAGAGTTCTTGCCATCACAATTAAGAGGAAAAGGGTTAGGACAATTTTTTACACCAAGAAAAATTGTTGATTTTATGGTTGAATTAGCGGATGTTGATATAAATGATACAATAATAGATTTTGCTTGTGGAAGTGGAGGATTTTTAATAAAGTCATTTGATAAAATGAAAGAAATATTAAATACATTACCAGAAACTACTTTTAAATCTATAGGAACTACAAAGGAAAAGTTCGAAGAAAATTTAAAGAAAGACCAGATATTTGGAATAGATGCTGAACCTAGAGCAGTAAGAGTAGATAAGATGAATATGATGTTATGAGGAGATGGAAAAAAAATTGTTAGAGGAAATGAATTAGCAAATGTAGATTGGCAAAATACTAAATATCCTTTATTAGAATATGTTGAAAATGATGAGAATAGTGGGTGTACTTTAATATTAGCAAATCCACCATTTATTAAGGAAAAAGATCCACAAATTTTAAAAAGGTATTCTCTTGCAGAGGGAAAAAATAGTGTTGATGCACAAACATTATTTTTAGAAAGAGGTCTTAATTTATTAAGACCAGGTGGAAGAATGTTAATAGTGCTACCAGAAGGAATATTATCAAATGATGATTCAATTAAAACGAGAGAATATATACTTAAAAATGCTAAGATTAAAGCTATCATAGAATTACCTACACATACATTTGTACAAAGTGGAGTAGATACTATAAATACAGTAATATTATATTTAGAAAAATATGAAACAGATCTAAAAAATAAAATTGATAAAATAACCAATATTTCAAATACAGCTGAGAAAAATATTGATAAAATAAAGAAATGTGACGATTTAGATTATGATATATTCTTAGCTTCAGTTGAAAATGTTGGGTTTGAACCAAATGGAAGAATTTTTGTAAAAAATGGTGAAAAAACAGATCTGGATATTATTTTAGAAAAGTTTAGAGCTACTGATATAGAAAACCAAAAGATTAATATAATAAATAATTCACTAAAAAATTATGAAATAGATTCAAAGAATATAAGGGGAAAACAAAATCTTTCTGATTTTATGAGGAAAAATATTAGAAATATTGAAAATAGATTAGATCCATCTTATTACTTGTTTTGGAAAAATATAGGAGAGGATTTTGATGATTTCATTCCATTGAGTAAGTATAACGTAAAATGGTATAACAATAAACTAAAGTTACTAACGGAAGAAGACTTGGATAAGGAATTTATTGTATGTTCTGTAAATAAAAATAATTATTATAATTTACTTGAATTTTCAGAGTACAAAACAGGTGATGAGTTATCTCAAGAATCACAGAAAAAAATGATTGTGAATAAGGGAACTATTGTTTATAATCCATATAGAGCAAGTATAGGCAGTTTTTCAGTAGTACCAGAAGAATTTGATAATTGTTTAACTAGTGGAGCTTATTATAATTTTTCTGTGGATAATTTTGATGAACAATTACTAGTAACTCTATTTAAAACTCCAATATATAATAAATATATTAAGATATTATCTACAGGTTCTGTAAGAGATAATTTTTCAGACACATACTTAGAAAAGATTCTTGTTCCGAAGATAAATAGAAAACAGCAGAAAGAATTATTAAGAATACTATCTAATAAGAATAATAATATATTAGATAAGCAAAGTGAAATTAGAAAGGATTTAATAGAAAAAATGGCATTTCTATATAAAGAATTAAATATATAATAAAAAATTATAAGGTGATAATAAAAATAGTAAAATTAAATAATAAATAGATTGATTTGCAAAAAAAGCAAGTCAATTTTTTTTTTAGTAGGAAAGTTATATTTAGATTTTTTAAAACTATTACTGCAATAAATGGAGGGGACACCATGTACGTATCAGCTTATTGCAGTTATTATGAACAAATAGTCAAAAGTATTAGGGAAATAAGCATTATAGTGTAAATGTATATAATGTTACAAATTTCAACAAAAATTAATATAAATGTAATAAAATTAAAAAGGCTAGAAACATCAATGCTTTAAAGAATAAAGCTTATTTAGAATAAAAGGTATGCAATTGAAAAAATGAGTTTTAAATGCTATAATTAAAGAGAATTATTAGACATTAATAAAAACCAAATAGGAGAAATGATAATATGAGAAAAGCAATCAATATTATAATAATGATGATTATATTTTTAACTTTAATAAGTACAATTTCATATTCAGCTACAAATGTGGAATTAGCATTAAGTAGTACATCACACAAGTTACATGCAGATGATACAGCTGTATTTACTTTGAAATTTGATAATATGCAAGAAGTTAAAAAAAGTATAAATGTAGTAAAAGCAAAGTTAGAATATGACAAAGATATTTTTGAGGAAATAAAAGAAATAGACTTTAAAGCAGTTAATGGCTGGGAAGGATTACAATATAATCAGAATACAAATGAATTTGCAATATATAAAAAGGCAGGAACTACTTCAAAAGAAGATATTGTAGAAATTTCTTTGAAAGTAAAAGAAGAAATAAAAGCAGATATAACGAATTTTAAAGTTACAGATATAGAACTTTCTGAAGGTAAAGAAGATATAATAGTTAAAGATGGAAATAAGACAGAATTAAAAGTAGATATTATAGAAGAACAAGAACCAGGAGGAAACAACCCAGAAGATAACAATTCAGAGGATAATAATCAAGAAAACAATAATCTGGGAGGAGATAATCAAGAAGATAATAATCCAGGTGATAACAATCAAGAAGACAATAAACCACAAGATGAAAACACAATGCCAGGAAGGTTGCCACAAACAGGAAAAAATTATATGCTTCTATTTATAGTATTAGCAGTAGAGGTAGTATTATCAGTAAATGCAGTACATTTTGGAAGAAAAATTTTTAAAAGTAAAAAACAAAAAATGATAATTATTATAATACTAGCAAGTATTTTGATGATACAGTTTGTAGGAACTGTATATGGTGCAGTTAAATATTTTTCTCAAAAGGGAGAATTAAATGGAGATGGAGCAGTAAATTATGCAGATGTTAATTTATTAGTATCACATTTAGTACATATAAAATCATTAGAAGAAGGAAAAAGTGAAGAAGAAGCAGAAATTGTATTACAAAATGCAGATATGAATAATGATGGAAAGATTACAGTAACAGATTTAAGCTTTTTAATTAAAAAAATAGAAAATAGATTAGACTATGAAGTAATTATGAGTCAAATTAATGTAAGTAATTTTTATCCAGAAAAAAATGAAGAAATTACATTAAGTTTTGATGCAGAAGCAAATTATGAAGCAATTATTAAAAGTATTACAATGAATGGAAGAGAATATGAATTACTTAGAAATGAAGCAAACCAAAATTTATATGAAATTAAAGTGAATGTAGGAAACACAAGTGGGGTAAAAGAATATAAATTTGAAAAAGCTACATTAACTAATGGAAGAACAGTAAAAGTAGATTCTTTTGTAAAAGTAGATGTACTAAAAAGTATGCCAGAAGTCATAAATTGGAGACAATCAGAGGATATAGAAAAATCAGAATTAAATCTTTCTTTTGATATAAAAGATGAAGATAAAGCCTTTACATCAGGTACATATAGAATTATAGATAAACAGGATAATACAGAAAATGTAGAAGGTTTAAGTGGTGAAAACTGTATAAAGGCAGGAGAACTTACAGCTGGCTCTAATACTATAAATGTAAAAGTTGAAGAAAACAAAAACTATCAAGTTGTTATGTGTATAATATATAACTTAGATACAGATACATTAGAAAATGAAAAAGATAATCAAGGAAGTCAAACTGAGATAGAGGATATATGTTTAGTAGTAGACTATGAATTTAAGTTATCTGATATCAAAACATATAAATATAAAGAAGGACAAGCAGAGGAAAGCATAAAATTTGGTATAGGTGAATATATTACTTTAAAATTTAATAGTACTAATAAAACAACATGTATACCAAAAGAGGCAGTTATTAATGGAAAAACATATGAACTAGCACAAGAAGAAAATACTTATACAGCAATTGTAGATGGATTTGATACAATAGGAGAAAATATAATAAAAATAGAATCAGTTATTTTAAGTAATGGAAAAGTAATTGATGTAAGCAATTTAGAGGGAAACAAAGAAATAGAAATTAAAGTTATAAAAAACAGTCCAAATATTGTAAGATTTAGAGCAAATGAAGATAAGGAAAATAATAAATTAAACTCAAATATTTATATAAAAGATACTGATAATTCAATATCAAAATTTGTTATTAAACTATATGCAGAAAAAAATGGTATAGAAAGTGAATTAGCAAATGTAAACTTAACAGATAGACTAATAGAAAGTAATATTGTAAAAGAAGAAAGCGATGAGGAAATAGTAAATGCATATTATATTAATACACTTTTTGATATAAGCAAAATAAATATGGTAGATAATTACAAAGTAGAAATATTTGCAAGCTATAGTTTAGATGGAAAGAATGTAATTGCTGATGTTTTATTATTAGAAGAAGAAATAGAAGCAAGCCCAGTTGTTCAAATAGAAAATGTAGAAGCATCTAAAGAACATGTAGAAAAAGATGAAAACATAACTTTAAATTACAAAATAGAAACAAACAAAGAAGATAAGGAAATAACACATATTATAGTAAATAATTTACAATGTATTGCAACAAGACATGAAGACAATGATGAAAATGTAACATATTCTGTGACATTACCATCGGGAAAAGAAGCGGGAATAGTGGACTTACATACAACTGAGTTTATATTTGAAGGCAATATTAGAGCACAAGTGGATAATCATTTAGAAGTAGATGTATTAAGAGATAAACCAACAAGTGAAGCATTTTTACAAACAGATGATATAATAGGGCAAAGTGTTACTTTAACAGCTAGAATAGTAGATCCAGATAAAGCATTTATTAGTGGTTCAGCAGATCTTGTAAAAAATAGTACTAAAGAAGTTGTTGCAACCAAAGAATTTGATGCAGAACATATTACTTTTACAATTGAAAATGTAGAGTTAGATACAGAATATACATTAGTTTCAAAAATGACTTATGCAAGAGATGATAAAAAGATTGAAGAAGAAACAAATGAATATTATGTACAAGATGAAGTATTTAGAGAAAGACCAATACAATTAATTGCAGATTATGAATTAAGTATTAGTAATCTAAAAACGTATAGAGGAGATAAACAAACAGTTTATTTTGAAAGAGGAGAAGAAGCAACAATAAGCTTTGATAGTACTAACAAAACAAAATTCTACCCAGTAAAAGCTATTATTAATATAACGGATGATACGGGAAAAGAATATGAAAAAGAGTGTGAGTTAGAAAAGACAGAAAATAATTATAAAACTAAAATACCAGTAATATCTACACCAGGACCAAAAACAGTTACTATTAAAAAACTAATTTTAAGTAACACAAAAGAGTTAGAAGTAAATCAAAACAATGTAACAAGAGTTGGAGTTTTAAAATTAAGACCAACAATTACAGACTTTGGTTATGAAGAAGATGAAGAAAGCAAAAACATTCATGTATCATTTTCAGTAAACGACACAGAAGAAACTATAACTGGTGGAAAAATTATAATATTAGATGAAAACAAAGACAAAGTAAAAGAAGAAACATTTAGCCGTAATTCAAATGGAATTACTTTCCCAAAAGGAATTGGTGAAGAATATGAAATAAAGATACTTGCAGATTATGACCTAGATTCTAACCAAATTACTACAGGGCATAATGAATATAAGAACCAAAATTTACTTACAGAAATAATAAATGTGAGTACAAAGCGTTTATTCGAAGTAAAAGATATAATAGGAATTAGTGTATATAAGGCTGGAAGTGAAAAAGAAGTAACCAGTATATCAGAAACAGAAATAGCAGATAAAAATAATTTGAAAAATTATATAGTAAAAGTAAAAACAAAAGCGATGCCTACATTTTATGCAGAAGTAGAAGATTGCGAAATAGTAGATAATAAATTAAATTTTATTTTAAACTATGACAATGTTATTCAATACCAAAATGGTAAAAAACAAAGTAAACTAAAAGTAACATATGGTGAAATGATAGATGGAATGGCAAACAATAAGAGTATAGAGACACTAATTTCAGAAATAGAGACAGATCCAACTCAAACAGTTACTTTAACACAAAACTATGATGCATCTTACTTAAAAACAACAGGAAATGCTGTTATTAATACTATATTTAGAGGTACTTTAGATGGAAATGGATATAAAATTACAGGACTTAATAAACCTC
>JAAWDU010000083.1 GCA_022793905.1 Clostridia bacterium | reverse complement strand
CATTGACAGTAAGAGCAAGAGCATATGATAACGATAGTCCAGCACAAACACTAACATATACATTATCACTAAATGGACAAACTAGAACAGCAACTGGAACAAGTGGAAACTATGTTACTTTTAGTGCTGTTTCTGGATTAAGTGAATATACAACGTATTCATGGACTGTTACAGTAAAAGATAGTAATAATGCAACTATATCAGGTTCGACAAGTGATAGAACTTATTGTTCAGGAAGTACACAAAATTGTAGCGGACCAAATAAAGTATTGTGTTCTGAATGTTTGGGCCGGAGGTTATTTAACTAGCTTGTCATTTGCACCAGACGGGATGAGAACTTATCAAAGTCGGGGTTAGCTACCCGCAAACATGTTCAATCTGTCGGATTTAAACCCAGTGTGTGGACTGTAGTACAATACTATGGATATGTGGACACGGACGAGGGCCCTGAGGTAGGTCATACTGCATCTTCGGGAGCTTATGCGACGTGCCCAAATGATCGGTACTCACATTGTCACGCACGCTAATGGGTTACGGGTATTATTCTTGCTACAGTTGCTCACGGAACTGGTCTTGATTCATCGAATTCCCAATGCGAGCATGGCCAATCGTCGGCACATCGATTTTGTGGACATAAAAATGGTCAATCATATTGGACAACTACTCATGTATGAGTAATGTATATTCTTTATAAAAAACAAAAATGCAAAATATTGCAATTCCAATAAAATATGCATATAGATAAGTAAGAGAAAAACAAACTTGTACATTACCGAAAAAAGTATGTGCAAGTTTGTTTATTTATGTAATTAAAAAAGTAAGCGGTAAAAGAAAATGCGTAGTGACAAAAACTAAAAAATATGATAAAAACCTAGCTATACTGTGTAAAATTAGTATGGCTAGGCGATCATTATTCTGCTACCTTTAGTTCTTCATATTCACCTACATAATTTCTAACATCATATGGAAGTTCTTTTGACAAAGGTAAATATTTCTCAAAACTATCGTCGTTTAGGTTTTCTAACTGAGGCAACTCTTTTTTTAGAATTTTTCTTCCTATACATTGTAATTTCTTCTATTTGTTTTGTCGTTTGCTCTTGTACATCTTTTTCAATATCTTCTTCATTATCGAAAAAAGAACATTGGTCTGTATTAATGCTTTCTGTAGTAGGTGTGTCCTCTCGCTTACTACCAAATACAATTCACTTTAGATTGTTAATCTCTAAAATTAAATTATTATACTTTATTTGCACTTCTTTATTTTCATTTATTAATTCTTCATGGCTCATCTCTGAGACTTCTTTTTTCTCAATTTTTATGATATGATAACACCACAAAAGTATTGAAGTATCAATACTTTTGTGGTATTCTATCAAAATATTTTTTGTTGTTACTTTAAATTAAATAGCAACTTTATCATTTTCAATTTCTATATCTTTAAAATATTTATCAGGATACATTTTTAATCTCGATAGCAACCAATTTACAAAGCGACGTAATATGTATCTTAAAATCTGTTACTCCATATGCTATATATACTGTGTCTACTTTTCTTAGCAAATCTTCAATTACCTATTATCACCTGGATTACTGCTCTTAACAATTTTTTATCAGAGTCTTCTTTTAATTCTATCCTCATATTTTCTGTTGCAAACACTGTGGCTGGCTTTATTGTCTTTGGCAATCCTGGTATAGTTATATTTATTTATATTGCTCCAAATGTTAGGTTCTTATCTTCTTTAAGCCATCCTTGCAATGTACTTGCTGGTATTCTTTTTTTTCTGTATACTCTCATAAAATCTTTCCACTAGTTTTGTATTCCTCCATTATTGCTTGTTTTTCTTCCTTACTATATGTTACCATTTCTACAACCTCCCTAATTTTGTTCTATTACCATTTTAGTTCTTTTTAGGGCTTCTTGTCACTAAGCATTTTCTTTTATCGCTTACATATCATTTTTGGTACTCTCTTTCAATATTTATTTTTCAATTTACATGTGACATATCTATTTTAAATCTATATAATTTTTCTACAGCATAATTGAAAACAATAAGAACTTAATATTTGTTACAAATCATTTTTTCTTGTGTGACTTCACATCAGTGTCTCTATTGTCTCATTCCCACCGTTTTGTCCACCGTCCGACGCTTCCAAGTTCTCATTTTCTATTAAAAACCTAGTGTTGCGACACGTTGCCATGTGAACAATACGAATGGCTACTGGATCTTCGATGAATACAATTAATACTTGTTGTTATTTTACCATTAGTACACTTTGTACAGTTGAAAGTTCCGGTTTTGGTGCAACTTGTTGGAATTGGCCCATACCCGTTACATCCTGAGCAAGTCCAATACTTTGTGCTACATACGGTACATGTATATGAAACTGCGTGTTCAGAACATTGCCCTAGTTCATTACCTTCATCATCGTAAATCCAGTGCCAACCACCGGCTCCCATGTTTGGTCCGGCCTATAGAAAATGAGGTATTACCACATGTTCCAGTAACTTTTCCCACTCCGTTACAAGTTCCACAGTTTTCTGTTTTTGTAAAAGGTCCATTACAAGTCAAACCTGTACCGCTACAATACGTTCTATCACTGCCAGTTGCAGAAATTGGGTTGCTCTTGCTATCTGTTACAGTAACTGTCCAGTTATAATATGTATATTGTGATAGTCCACTTACAGCACTAAAAGTAACATAGTTTCCACTTGTTCCAGTTGCTGTTCTAGTTTGTCCATTTAGTGATAATGTATATGTTAGTGTTTGTGCTGGACTATCGTTATCATATGCTCTTGCTCTTACTGTCAATGAATTTGTAGTTCTACTGCTTAGATCTGTTGTTAGGTTATAAGGCGGAGTATTTGCTACTTTTGTTGTAGCAGTTGTGGTGGCGGAGTTGGTTCTCCCTGCGCCGGTCTGTTACTGTTACTCTTAGCTCGTATGTTTTTCCGTCACTTAAGCCTGTGAAATTTCCATTTGAATATTTTGCTG
>JAAWDU010000015.1 GCA_022793905.1 Clostridia bacterium | reverse complement strand
ATTTATTATAATTTTATTATAAATAAAACTAATTCATTTGTCAACTGGTTTTTTTATACTTTCTTTAAAATGTTAAAAAATAGATGTCTTGTAAATAAACATTTCGTCTAATGCTCATTTTAAAGACATCTACTTTGCCCATCTTTTGAAAAGATTTTGCAATTTGAACTAAATAAAAATTTTTTATACTACGATTTTTCTGAATTAAACATTTTTGATTTTCTCTTAATCTGAATATGCTTTACTTAGTTTTTCTCTATCTTTGTATAATGCATATAAGGTGTCTATTCCTTGGTCTAGCTTTTTTCTTTCCTTTTCACATCTCAAAGAATTTTTATCTATTTCATCTTGCAATTTTCCATGTTGCCCTCTGTTTATTCTTTCGTATTCTTCTAATTGTTCGCTTAAGCTATAAATCGCTTTACTTAGTCTTATTTCCATTTCGTTTTGCGATTTTTTCATTTCGGCAAACTTTTCATTCATTTGAACTTCTAAACTTTCTTTTACTTCACCTATTAATCCTACAAGTATTTCAAATTGTTCATCCTTCATAACCTCACCTCCATTCTCATATAGACTTTAAAAGTATTTTACCATGATTTAACTTTCATGTCAAGTTACTTTTTTATCAACTTTCAAAATTCTGATTCTCTTATGATAATTTGTGTAAAAGCACAAAAAGACATATGCCCCCCTATTCTCTTGCTTGTGCTAAAGCACAAACAAAAGTATAAAGTTCATATGCCTTTATATTTTCATTCTTTTGTCAACTGGTATTTCTTTAAAATTTATTCAAAAAATCTATTAAACTCTTCTTCAGAAATAGTTTCTTTTTGAATAAGCATATTTGCTACTGCATCAAGCTTATCTCTATTAGCACTTAAAATTTGAATAGCTTTTGCATATGCCTCATCAATAAGTCTTCTTATTTCAGCACCAACTTCATCTTCAATTTGAGAACCATAAAACTCAAGTTCTCTAATATCATCAACTTGAAGTGAAATAGGTCCAATCTTATCACTCATTCCATATACAATAATCATATCACGAGCAGTCTTAGTTGCAACTTCTAAATCATTACTTGCACCGAGTAGAAATATCATCTAAAGCAAGTTTTTCTGCCGCTCTACCTCCTAGTAAAGATATAAGTTTTTCTTCTATCTCAGTCTTAGAAATATAAAATTTGTCTTCATTAGATTTATACATAGTATAACCGTCCGTGCTACTCCGACGAGGTATTATAGAGATTTCCTTTACATCTAAGATAGTCTCTAAAAATTTTCCAACAATAGCATGACCAGCTTCATGATAAGCAGTAAGCCTTTTATCCTTTTCAGAAATAATTCTACTAGTCTTTTGAAGACCTACTGTAACTTTCTTAACAGCATCTTCTAAGTCTTGTTTTAAAATTTCATCATGCTTATTTACAGTTGCAATAATTGCTGCCTCATTCATTATGTTAGAAAGCTCTGCACCTGTAAAACCTGCCGTATCTTCTGCTACACTTTTTAAATCTATTTCACTTGAGATTTTCTTTTCCTTACTATAAATTCTTAAAATTTCTTCTCTGCCTCGCATATCTGGTGGTGCTATAGTAATTTGTCTATCAAATCTTCCAGGTCTTAAAAGAGCCTTATCTAGCATTTCTGGTCTATTTGTTGCAGCTAAAACTATAATTGCATCATTTTTTTCAAATCCATCCATTTCAACTAGTAATTGATTTAATGTTTGGTTATTC
This sequence comes from Clostridia bacterium, assembly GCA_022793905.1. Taxonomy (GTDB): domain Bacteria; phylum Bacillota; class Clostridia; order TANB77; family CAG-508; genus JAAWPK01. The sequence continues at coordinate 6,518 of JAAWDU010000015.1, read as the reverse complement.
TCTGACTCTGCTCCACTAGAGCTTGTCCTTCTTGAACCAATTGCGTCAATTTCATCTATAAATATTATACAAGGAGATAACTTCTTAGCTTTTTCAAATAATTTTCTAACTCTCGAAGCACCAAGTCCTGCAAACATTTCAATAAATTCAGAACCACTCATCGAAATAAATGGAACATTAGCTTCACCGAGCAATTGCTCTCGCAATTAAAGTTTTTCCTGTTCCTGGTTTCCCACAAAGCAAAACTCCTTTTGGTATTTTTGCACCCATTTTGACAAATCTATCTGGTTCTTTCAAAAAATCTACAATTTCAATCATTTCCTGTTTTTCTTCTTGTAATCCTGCAACATCAGCAAAAGTTATTTCACTTTTGTTTTCAACACCATCATAAACTTTTCCTTTATCTCCAAGCCCTTGCATTTTGAATACCATTACGACTATAATAATCATTAATGCAGTTGAAATTATTGAAAGTAAGTTATTTTTTATTCCCACAAAAAATCCACTTGATTTTTGTTCAAGTTCAACTCCTGCTTCTTTGTGTTCATGTATAAATTCAACAAAGGCTTGAGTATTTGGTATAATTACCTTCTCTGTTTCCTCTTCTTTTTCTCTTTCTTTATAAGTTACTTTAAGTGTTGTACTTCCTGTTGTCATCTCTATTTTTTCAACAAGGCCTTCTTCTATGTCTTTCAAAAGTGCTGTATATGCAACATCTTCTTTTTTCTCATCTTTATTTTGTACTGTGAAATACCATACAGCACCTGCTACTAACATTAATACTATTAAAACAATTATTGATAGCAAAAATGCATTTCTATTTTTGTTTTTCTTTTTTTGCTTATTATTTTCTTTTTTCATTTTTATACCCCTTTTCTATGCTTTTGATCCTTCTGGCTCTTCGCCTGCTTCACCTGTTTCTTCTTTCTTCTCTTCTTCTTCTTTTTTTTCTTTCTTCTTCTCCTTATTCGTAACTTCTTCTTCTGTATCCTTTATAACTTGTTTCTGTATTTCCTGCAATTTTATTAATTCTATTCTTTTTTGTATTATTTCTGTTTTTATCATCAAAATTGCAACTGTCACATATATATATGAAATAGTTGTATACATCCACTGAAAGTATTTAATTTCAAAATTTGTAAATGTATTTACTATTATATATATTAAGTTAAGTATTATTGGGAGTGTGAGTGCATATATACTAATATTAAATGTTGCTTTATATCTTAACTTTATTCTTAAAAGTCTTGCAAATAAATATCCTAAAGCTCCAAGTATAATTGCATCTGTTATATTTGTTAAAAAATATGCTATAAACAAATATATATATATGGTAAAGAAAAATGCAAAATATACTTTCATAAGTTGATTATCAGACAAAACATCTAATAGTGCTCCTTTTCCTTCAAGTTCTACATCAAACAAACTCGAATAATATATCTCTTGCTTTCCATTTAAACTATTGCTTGAAATAACTATCTTATCTGATAATAATGCTATGCCTAATTTATATGCTTTTAATTTTTCAATATATTCATTTTCATTTATATCTTTTGAAGTATTTACCATTATTATAGGAATAATTGCTCTTTCATCTTCTATTACTACATCTTTATTTGCCTTAACTTCAAGCATGCCTTCTTTGAAAACTATATTTTCTATATTTTCATTTGCATATTTTTTAGTTTCTTTTAAAAGTGAAGAAAACTTATATGTATGAATTCCGAGCTATAATTAATACAAAAATTAATGTAATAAATAAAATATATTTTATTGTTTTTGTTAATTTTTCTGCTGCAAGTTCTTCATATCCTTCAAAATCTGTTATACTTGTCCATATCTTTTTAAAGAAGTTTTTTTCTTTAATTTCCATTTTTTCTTTAACCCCCATTAAAGCTTATATTTTTTGGGCTTCCATACCAGTTTTTGAATCTTTAATAATATACCCTTTTTCTTTTATAATATCCCTTATCTCATCTGATAATTTCCAGTTTTTTTCTTCCCTTGCTTTTTTTCTTTTTTCTATAAGCTCAATTATTTCTTCTGGCAATTCTTCTTGTATTTTTGGCATTTCATCTATCTTTATACCTAAAACTTCGTCAAACTTTAAAAGCAAATTTGCAAGTTTTTTTGACTTTTTACTATATTTAACTACATCCCAAACAACACTCATTGCAACTGGCATATTAAGATCATCATTTATAGCTCTATGGAATTTTTCTTCAAATTCATTAATTTCTTCATCTGAAACTAAATCTTCTTCACTTAAAACGTGCTTTTGATATCCTTCTCTTATTCTTGAAAGAGAGACATTTGCACTTTCTGCTCCCTCAAATGTAAAATTCAATTTATTTCTATAATGAGAAGAGAAACAAAATAATTTATATGCTATTGGTTCTATTCCTTTTTCTTTTAAAGTATCTATTGTATATATGTTTCCGAGACTTTTAGACATTTTTCCCCCATCAATTTGTAAGAAATTACAATGCATCCAAAATCTAGCTGGAATTTTCCCACATCTTCCTTTACTTTGAGCGATTTCATTTTCATGATGTGTTGGAATATGATCCACTCCACCAGTATGTATATCAAACTCTTCTCCTAAATATTTACTAGACATAGCTGAGCACTCAATATGCCAACCTGGATAAGAAAGTCCCCATGGACTTTCCCATTTCATTATATGATTTTCTGGCGCTTTTATCCAAAGTGCAAAATCTTCTGGATTTCTTTTTTCACTATCAACTTCGACTCTGGCTCCTGCAATTTGTTCTTCTACTTTTCTATCTTGTAAAATTGGGTATTTATCTAATTTTGATATATCAAAATATATTCCTCTAGATGTTTCATATCCATAACCATTTTTTACTATATCTGAAACATATTCTGTCATTTCTTTTATATGGTCTGTTGCTTTGCATATAATTTCTGGCTTATCTATATTCAATTTATCCATATCTTTAAAGAAGATATCTGTATAGAATTTAGCTATCTCATATGGGTCTTTATTTTCTTTTTTTGCTGCTTTTGCTATTTTGTCTTCCCCTTCATCTGCATCTGATTCTAAATGTCCTACATCTGTTATGTTCATTGCATGTTTTAGTATATACCCATTATACTTTAATACTCTTCTTAAAGTATCCATAAAAACATATGCCCTAAAATTTCCTATATGTGCAAAGCTGTAAACTGTTGGTCCACAAGAATATATTCTTATAATATCATTTATAGGAATGAAATCTTCCTTTTTTCTTGAAAGTGTATTATATAATTTAAGTTCCAAATTGATTTTCTTCCTTTCTAAACTTTAATAATTTTTTTCTTTGAGATTTTCGGGAAAACTATACCCGAAAATCTCAAATTTGTCTTATATTTTAATGTGATACATTTGTATTTCCTGCGCTTGTGTTTGTATATATTCCATTTGTATTAGTATTTGTATTACTTGAGTTTACATTGTTATTGTTTCCAATTGCATTGTTATTTCCTACTGCATTATTATTCATTCCATTTACATCTGGAGTAGGTGTAGGTGTTGGTTCTGGTTCTTTTTGACATACTTCACAGACTTCAACTGGTGCCATATATTTTGCATCTGCTGATGATCTCCAATTTTGGTTTTCTTCTGCTCCACTTCTTGTTATAAATACTCCTTCTGTTTTATTCTTACAATTCTCTCCTGCGCGTTTTCCAGAGACACTACATATCTCTACTTTTTGATGTATATCACAATAATCCCCAGGTACTGTTCCTGTTCTAAAGAACTCTGTATATGCCTTATTTCCCTCTGGATCATGTCTACATTCTTCTGTTGCTAGTTTCCCTGAAGTTCTACATACAACTGCTGTTGTTATACCACTTGGTTGATTCCAACTTTGTTTTTCTTTTCCCGCATGTACTTTCGTCATAATAGTTTTATATAAATTTGCACAGATACCTGAATTTGCATTTCCTCCTGTATTTCCATCTGCTTCAAAATCAAATCCAAGCCAAACGCAAGCTGTATAATATTTTGTTATACCACAGAATGAAGATGAAGAATCTCTATTTGTTGTTCCTGTTTTACCTCTAACATCTTGACCAGATATTCTTGCTTGACCTCCTGTTCCTTGGGAACCATAAATTGGTTCTTTTAATAGATCAAGTAATAGCCATGCATTTTGTTCTGAGAATACTCTTATTTCTTCTTGTTTTGGTTCAAACACAATATTTCCTGAGCTATCTGTTACTTTTGTGTAATATAGAGGTGTTCTATAAACTCCTCCATTTTCAATAGTTGCATATGCTGCTGCCATTTCTTTAGTCGTTACACCATTTGTAAGTCCTCCAAGTGCAAGCGATAAGCCTACATCTCCTTCTGCATCAACATTTATTCCCATCTTACTTAAATATGAAAGTGATTTTGGAACTGTAAGTTGCTGTAGTAATGTTACTTCTGGTACATTTGCAGATCTCATTAGTATTTCTCTCATATTCATATATCCGAGACCACTTTGGGCTGTACCAATTCTCTGGTGCGTATTTTCCAAATGCTTTTTGGCTATCGTCAACAGAAGTCGCAAGTGTAATTATGCCTTCTTCTAAGCATGGTCCGAACAACTCCTATTGGTTTCATACATGAACCAGGACTATGTCCTTTTATATCCATTCTATTTATTCCATTTGCTGTTTTTTTCTCTCCAAGTCCGCCTGCACCTGCAACAATGTATCCGGCTTGAATTATCTATTATAACCATTGACCCCTGTCTTTGTACTTCTTCTGTACGTTTTTCCTTTGTGTTTGGATCTGTTCTTGTAACTTTTTTAATTTTATACCATTTACTTGCATTTCCTACAAATTCTGCATCAACTTCTTTTTGTATATTTTGATCTAATGCTGTATAAATGTGATATCCATCTCCAAAAAGATGAAGTTCTGCTTCTTTTTGAGTCCATTTCTTTTCAGCCATTAAGTCTTTTAAAATTTGGTCTCTTGCTGCTTCTAAATAATATGATAATTTATTATTTTGTGAAGTTTCTCCTTTTTTAAATGACATTCCTCCTTCTAATTGTGCTATTCCTGAGTTATATTCTTCTTCATTTATTTTACCAAGTTCTTTCATCTTTTGAAGAACTGTTTTTATCTTTTTGTTTATTTTTTCATTTTGCTCTTCTGATGCATTAAATGGATTATATCTTTCTGGAGCACTTGTTATTCCTGCTATGTATGCTGATTCTGCGACTGATAAATCTTTTGCATCTTTGTCAAAATAATATCTTGCTGCAGTTTGCACTCCATATATACGACTGCCTCCACCGCCAAGTGGAATTAAGTTCAAATAAAGTTCTAATATTTGGTCTTTTGATAGTTTATTTTCTACTTGATATGCTCTAACAATTTCTTTTATCTTTCTAAGTGCTCCTTCTATTGCTGAATTATCATCTTCTCCTGTGACATTTTTTACAATTTGTTGAGTTATTGTACTTCCTCCAAATGAAGATTCACCAGAATGTGTTACAAATGTAACAAAAGCTCCAAGAGTTCTTTTCCAATCAACTCCATTATGTTCATCAAATCTTTCATCTTCTATCGATATGAAGGCTTTTGGCAAATATGGTGACATTTCATCTTTACTTATAATTTCTCTATTTTCATTTCCTCTTAAAGTTGCAACTACATTTCCATCTTTGTCATACATTTTTGAGTTTTCATATTTTATAACTAATGCACTTTCTTCTATTGCCCAGTCTCCCCATATACAGCGATATACAATTGCAGCTAAAACTCCTCCAACTGTCACAAATAATAGTAAGCACATGACAAAAATAACCTTGATAAACTTCTTAAGCTTAGGATGCCCTTTCTTTTTTTCATTTTGTCCTTTAGGAGTTTTTTTTGTTTTTATTGGTTTATACATTACTGTATTATCTGATGTCTTTTTTACATCTTGTTTTTCATTCTTTTTCATCATATTTTCCCTCCTTATAAGAGTTCTTTTGTTTTTGATTAAATTTTTCAGCAATACTATTATAATACAAATTTTTGAAAAGATAAAGTATTTTTAAGAAAGTTTTAATAAATATCTTATAAAGGAAGGCAATTTTAAATATTGCCTTCCTTTATAAACTACCATTCTAACTAGCTTTATTCTTTGTACCATATTTTAATTTTGTCGCCATTCCCCCTCGTATATGTCTCTCCGCTTTGTTTTCATCTAATATCTTTCTAACTTCAATTGCTAGAACTGGATTTATCTTAAGAAGTCTTTCACTGACATCCTTGTGTACTGATGTTACTTTTCAGAGCGGTAGAATTGATGTCACTAAAATTATTTATAACGGCTGGTGTACTGCCTATTTCATTTAATAGTTTAAGTCTTACTTCTACATTTGAATCATTATCTACTTCGATTACATCTATGATTGTTTTTAACATAGCATTTGTAATTGTTTGATTATTTAATATGTCATCTACTGTACTAATTGTTTTTGATAGTTCTTTTTCTAATACATCTTTTTCTTTTATTTCTGATGTGATT
>JAAWDU010000014.1 GCA_022793905.1 Clostridia bacterium | reverse complement strand
AGATTTGTAGAATTTGAAGAAAAGATAGATAAAAAATTGGATATAAGATTTGCAGAATTTGAGGAAAAGATGGATGAAAAATTAGATAGAAGATTTGCAGAATTTGAAGAAAAGATAGATGAAAAATTAGATAGAAGATTTGTAGAATTTGAAGAAAAGATAGATAAAAAATTGGATATAAGATTTGCAGAATTTGAGGAAAAGATAGATAAAAAATTGGATATAAAATTTATAGAATTTGGAGAAAAGTTAGATGAAAAGGTAATAAAAAAATTACCATGTGTTAATTTAAAGAAGAAGTTCAAAAAGTTTGTATCAAAATGTTAATTTTACTAAGCAACAGTTTAACAAATTATAAAATTTTCAAATATTTAGAAGATAAATTGTAAAAAATACAATAAAGAGAGAAACACAATACGGGTTATGTGGACATCCAGCACTTCCGTGACCCCGAGCTTAAGGCATCCAAGTATTCAGACGGCATCATCATTGTACCCGATTTAACTCGGGCATCTGAGTATTTTGAGGATGAAATTCAAAAGAGGTCTATTTTGGAAGAGAAAGCTTATCTTTCTGGCATACTATTTCATTTGTGGTTGGACTACGACTTCTTTGCAAGTTTTCTATTTTATGGAATTGATTTTCGGCAAGTAGCAAGGCAATCTTTTCTGCGCAGAAACCCCAGAGTCTACAAAAAAGGCTCTGGGGTTTTTACTAGGAAATTAATTTTGAAATTAATATTCATATAAGATATATATTATTTCTGTGTTTCAAGCCACTTGTAAACTTCATCTTCAGTAAGTTCATTATGTTTTAGTTTTGTCATTTTTTCCTTAGCGAGTTTCTTCCAAGTTTCAAACTCTTTCTTTAATTGTTTATCGTTCTTGTTTTTGTTTACAAAATTAAACTTTTGCTAGTATAGTTTTCTATATTTTGAATAAGTAGCTTCTTCTTGTAATCGCTTGGTAAAGCTTATGCACTAACAGGTTTCCGTGTGGTACTAGTGCCTTCCACATAAAATACTAAAACAAGGAAGTAAAACTTAAATTCAAAAATATCTTGCTTTATATGTTTAATTAATGTATAATAAGACCATAAGAACTAAAAAGATAGGAGAGATTTTATTATGAACATTAAAATAACAGGAAAAGAAGTAAAAGCAACAGAAGCTATAAAAGATTATGTAGAAAAAAAACTAGAGAGGATACAAAAATACTTCGAAGAAGACTTTGATGTAAATGTTACAATAAGGACTGAAAAGAATATGCAAATTGCTGAAATGCATGTTATAACAAAAGCTAATACTTATAGAGCTGTAACAGAACATAGAGATTTGTATGCTTCAATAGATAAAGATATAGATATTTTAGAAGGACAAATAAGAAAAGCTAAAACAAAAAGAGATAGAATAAATAAAGAAGAGTCAATTAGAGTAAAAGAAAATTCGCTTTCTCTAAATGAAGAAAAAGAAATAACTGATGAGATTTTAAAAACTATATATTATGATATAAAACCAATTGCACCTGAAGATGCAAAATTAAAATTAGAAGAAATGAAGGGTAATAATTTCTTGACTTTCATAAATGTGGATACAGGAAAAGTAAATGTTATTTTTAGATTGAAAGATGGAAAGAACTATGGATTAGTAGAGCCAGAGTGCTAAAGAAAAACCAAACCAAAATATAAATTAAAACCTAAGAATTCAAAAATCTATAAATTTTTGAGTTCTTATTTTAAAACAAGGAGAAAAATTTTGAAAGAACAAAGATATGTACTAGAAAATTGTAATTCTTTTGAACTAAAGGATGTATTTGATTGTGGACAATGTTTTAGATGGAATGAAGAGAAAGATAATAGCTATACTGGTGTTTTTGGGAAAAATGTACTAAATGTAAAAAAGGAAGATAAGAAAATAATTTTTCAAGGTATTTCAGAAGGAAATATAGAAGAAATTTGCAGAGAATATTTTGATTTAGATACTGATTATGAAGAAATTAAAAAGAAATTAGCACGGAATAGATGAATTTTTAAAACAAAGTGTAGAGTATGGAAAGGGAATACGAATACTTAGACAAGATTTATGGGAGACTATAATTTCTTTTATCATTTCAGCAAACAATAATATTCCTAGAATAAAAGGGATAATTGAAAGAATGGCTGCTAAATATGGCGAAGAAATTGAGTATAATGGTAAAAAGTATTATACTTTCCCGAGTATGGAAACTTTAAGAACTGCGAGTATAGAAGATTTAAGGGCATTAGGGCTTGGTTTTAGAGATAAAAGAATATATGAAACAACTAAAATGTTTTTAGATGGAGAAGTTACTTTAGATGAATTGAAAAATGAGCAAAATACGAACTTTTTAAGAGAAAAACTTATGGAACTTTCAGGAGTTGGAGGTAAGGTTGCAGATTGTATATTACTTTTTTCTTTAAGAAGATTTGAAGTGTTTCCAGTAGATGTATGGGTTAGAAGAGTAATGAATGAGCTTTATATTAAAGAAGATGATGAGACAAAAGTTTCAAAAGAAGTTTTGCAAACACTGGCAAAAGAAAAATATAAGGAATTAGCGGGGCTTGCACAGCAATATTTATTTTATCAAAGAAGGAGCAAATGATGAATGGTTAAGCTAATATATGGAAAAGCTGGAAGCGGGAAAAGCACATATTTATTTGAAAAAATAAAAGATATAATTAAAGAAAATCAAAAAATATATATTATTACCCCAGAGCAGTTTTCTTTTACTGCTGAAAAGAAACTTCTTGAAGTCTTAGAAGAAGGTGCAACTGTTAAAGCAGAAGTTCTGACTTTTTCACGTATGGCTTATAGGGTTATAAGTGAAAATGGAAAGCAATTTAAGAATATTGAAAATTTTGGAAAATCTATGCTTGTATATGACATTTTAGATAATTCTAAAAAAGAATTAAAGTTTTTGGGAAAAAATTTGCAAAATGTAGAACTTGCATGTAGAAGTATTACAGAATTTAAAAAGCATAATATTACAGTAGATAGACTTTCAGATGTATCTAAAAATGTAGATGATAAATATTTAAAATCTAAGTTAGAAGATATGGAAATTATTTATAGAAAATTTCAGGAATTTATAAATGATAAGTTTCTAGATGAAAATGATTCTTTGACATATCTTGCAAATAATTTAAAAAATACAGAAAGTTTTAATGATTCTGTAATTTTTATAGATGAGTTTGTTCGGATTTACTCCTCAAGAATATTTTGTTATAGAAGAACTTATGAAAAAAGCTAAAGAAATTAATATAACTATATGTGCAGACAATTTGAATACTGAAAATTCTGATGAAGACAGTGATGTTTTTTATAGTAATAAGGTTACAGCAAATAAGATTATGAAAATAGCAGAGAGGAATAATGTAAAAGTAGAAGAAACTGTTTATTTAGATAAGGCAAAGCGATTTAAGTCAAAAGAACTAATACATTTAGAAGAGAATATTTATTCAAATATTTATAAGAAATACTTGAGTGAACCAAAAGATATCGAGCTATTTTTGAGTATGAATCCATATTCCGAGATTGAGTATGTTGCAAATAAGATTATTGAGAATGTAAGAGAGAATGGTTATAAGTATAAGGAAATTGGAATTATTACAAAAAATATTGATACATATTCTGGATTAATTAAGGCAATATTTTCAAAATATGATATACCAGTTTATATTGATGAAAAGAAAGATTTAAGTCAAAATATTTTGATTAAATATATAATTTCTCTTTTAGATGTATTTGCAAAGAATTGGTCATATGAGAGTGTTATGGCTTATACTAAAACTAAATTTATAAATATTACTGATGAAGAGATATATAAACTCGAAAATTATTGTAAAAAATGGGGGATAAAATATTCAAAGTGGTATAAGGAAGATTGGAAATTTGGAGAAAATGATGAAAATTTGAAATATTTAAATAATATAAGAAGAAAAATTATAATCCCTCTTATATCTTTTAAAGAAAAATGCTATAAAAATATGAGTGCAAAAGATTTAAGTAAGGCAATATATGAGTTTTTGCTTGATAATAAAATTGATAAAATGCTTAAAGAAAAAGCAAATAGTTTGAGTAAAGAAAATTTAGACTTAGCAAGTGAATATGAAGTAAGTTTTAATACTGTTATCAAGATTTTAGATGAGATTGTAAAGGTATTTGGAAATGAAATATTGAGTTTTGAAAAATATGCTTCATTTTTAAAACTTTCATTTGCAGAAAATGGGCTTCGGAAAATTGCCTGCAAGTTTTGACCAAGTGACAGTCGGAGACGTGGATAGGTCTAGAAGTCATACTGTTAAGCTTGTATTTATAATAGGTTTAAATGATGGAAGTTTTCCGAGTGTGAATAATGATGAGGGGTTTTTGAATGATGCAGATAGAGAAAAATTGAAAGAGATGGAAGTAGAACTTGCAAAAACTACTCTAGAAGCGCTTTATAATGATAATTTTAATATTTATAAGGCTTTTACTGTAAGTGAGGAGAAGCTATTTTTATCTTATGTTTCGTCAGATAGCTCTGGAGAAGGACAAAAGCCGTCTACACTTTTACTTAAACTTAAGAAGATTTTTCCAAAGTTAAAAGAAAAAAGTGATATTATAACAAAAGAAATTATAATTTCTAGAAAGTCTGCTATTTTTGATGAATTGCTTTTGAATATTAGAAATTTTAAAGATGGAAAACAAATTGATGATGTGTGGTTTGAAGTATATAAGATTTTTGAAGAGGATGATGTATGGAAAGAAAAACTAAGTAATGCAATAAAAGGACTTGATTTTTCAAATATTCCAGAGAATATAAATAAAGATAATATACAAAAGCTTTATGGAGAAAAGTTAAAGACGAGTGTTTCTAAATTAGAAAGTTATAAGAAGTGTCCATTTTCATTTTATTTAAAATATGGTTTGAAACTTAAAGATAAAGAATTGTTTAAACTAGAGGGGCTTGATACGGGAAGTTTTATGCATGATGTTATAGATACATTTTTTTATGAAGTAGAAGAGAGAAAGTTAAATTTGCGTGAAATAGATGAGGAGAATATAAAGGAGATAATCGAAAAAATAATAGAAGAAAAGCTTCTGCTTCCACAGTATCATATTTTTATAAGTTCTGCAAAATTTAGAAATCAGACTTTTAGATTAAAAAGGCTAATACTTAAGGCTATGAAGTATATAATCCTTTCAATAACAGAGAGTGACTTTGAAGTATTTGGACATGAAGTAGAGTTTGGAGAGGGAAAAAAATATCCTCCAATTGAAATTACTTTGGATAGTGGGAAAAGTATTCAAATTGTTCGGAAAGATTGATAGGATAGATATTGCAAAAGATGAAGAAGGTAGGTATTTGAGGATAATTGATTATAAATCTTCTAGTAATTACATAAAATTAAATGATGTTCTGTATGGATTACAGCTTCAGCTTTTGACTTATTTAGATGCAGTAGCAAAAATTGAAGAGCTAGAACCTACTGCTGTTTTGTATTTTAGTTTAATTGAGGAAAAACTTGATAAAAGGAAGTCTAAAGAGGAAATTGAGAAAGACATAAAGGAAAATTTTAAGATGAATGGGCTAGTTGTTTCTGATGTGAAATTGATTAAAATGATGGATAAAACACTGGAAACTGGGGCTTCTAGCATAATTCCTGCATATATTACAAAAGAACGGAGAGATTTCTGAGAGAGGCTCTAGTGCGGTTACAAAAGAACAATTTAAAATTTTACAAAAATATATTATGAAAACAATTAAAAATATTTCGAATGAGATTTTAAGTGGGAAGATAGATTTAAAACCATATTCTAAAGATAAGAGTACACCGTGTGAATATTGCTCATATAAGTCGATATGTCAATTTGATAAAAATAAGTTTAATAATGATTATAATTATATTCCAAATCTTACTAAAGAAGAAATCTGGGAGAAGATGTCTAGCATTGAGTAAATTTATTTATGGGAGAGTGTTTTATGCAAGTTATTGGAGTGAGTGGAATTTCTGGCTCTGGGAAGACGACAGTTTCAAGGGAAATTTGTGATTTTAGAGAGGCTGAACATATAAACGTTGATAGAATTGTGAGAGAAAACCAGAAAAAGGGGAAAGAATATTATAAAAGGATAGTAGAAACTTTTGGAAAAGAAATTTTGCTTGGAAATTCTGAAGAGTTGGATAGGGTAAAACTTGCAAAAATGATATTTTCGGATAAGGAAAAGAAATCTAAGATTGATGAACTTACCTTAGAATGTGTTGTGCCAGAAGTAAAAGTTCTTATAGAAACTTTCTCTCGGATTTAATGTAGATGTGATTTTGGATGCACCGCTACTATTCGAAATGGGGTTAGATGAGATATGTGATAAAACAATTGGTGTGATATCTGATATTGAAAGTTGTATAAAGAGGATATGTATTAGAGATGGAATATCTATAGAGGATGCTAAGGCGAGATTGAAAAGTCAGAAGAGTAATGAGTTTTTCAAGATGAAGTGTGATTATGTTATTAATAATGAGTATGATTTAGAAGGACAGATTGATGATATTTTCGAAAAGAAAAATCTTTCAAATGAAAATGTTATAGAGATAAAATCAAAAACAGGTTCTTATTTGCAATTTAGGAAATTACTTGAGTATTCAGATAGAATTGAACATTGTTATACTTTAAAGCCTTTAGATTTTGATATGATATCTCCTAATAATAATGGAGAAGAAAATTATAAAGAAATTTGCAGTGAGCTTAAAATTGATGTGAGAAATATATATAGGCCTAAACAGACACATTCAAATAATGTTATGAATGTAAATGGAGAGGAAGCGGGTATATATACTCCTAAATTTCAAGATGTAGATGGATTTATTACTGATAGAAAAGAAAAAGTACTTTCACTAAGTTTTGCAGATTGTACTTCACTGTATTTTTATGCTCCTGTTAAAAATGTGATTCGGAAATGTTCATTCTGGTTGGAGGGGTACATATAGTGAAATTGCAAAAACGGCAGTGAAGAAGCTGAAAGAAGAATTTTCCATAAATCCAGAAGATTTAATTTGTGCAATTGGACCTTGCATACAAAAATGCTGTTTTGAAGTTGATGAAGATGTAAAAAATTTATTTTATGAAAAGTTTGAAAAGATTGGACAAATTGAAGATATTATAAAAAAATCAGAAAATAAAAATAAATATTATATTGACACAACACTATTAAATAGGTTAATATTAAATAGAGAAGGTCTAAGAGATAAAAATGTAATTGATAGTATGATTTGTACTAAATGTAATCATGAAAAATTGCATTCATTTAGAGAAAGTAAGAGCAGAGGTAGAAATACGAGTATTATTATGCTAAAAAAATAAAGAAACAAACTTTAAATCAAAAGAGAAAGGATTGCAAAAAAAGAAATGGACGAACAAGCAAAAATAATTTTATACAAGCAATTAGTAAAGTTTGAAGAAATGTCTAAATTAAAGGGCGAAAAGCTTTTATCATGGGAGACTTATTGTAAACTTGATAAAAAAGAAGCACTTGAATATGCATCAGACTATAGAGATAGATGTTCAGAAGCTTTTAATAGAAGAGTAAGAGATAGTGAGAAAAGACCTCTTTATTTAGAACTTCCAGAGATGGATTTTGAAGGAGAAGATTTGAAAGATTTTTATCTTCATGACTTTATGCCTGGATATTCAAAAGAAAGAAATAATGGAAAAAAGCTTTTTATAACTACAAGGCTTAATTTTAAAGACACAAATTGTATAGTAAACATGGGTACAATTAGACCTATAATTATTTCTCTTGATGGAAAAACAATAAAAGAGATTACAGCAGATATTAAAAAATGTGATTTCCGTGGGTGCACAGTTTTTGGAAAGTTTCAAAATAGTAGAGCAGAGCTTGAATATACTGATGAAAATTTACCAAGGGAATATATAGATAGATTAATTAAGTATAAAGTTCCAGAGGAAGCTATTCTTACGACTACTGATGTATATATTGGAATGCTAGATGGAACTTTAATAAGAGGAATAAAGGGAATTGAAAAAGTTAAGCAAATGGTTGACTATAATTTGACTGATTTGAATGAACGTATTTGGGATTATAGGACTGTTATTCGTGATTATAATATAGATATTTCTTATACTGGAGTTTTTATATATCAACATGGAATGGAATCTATTGGTAAGGAAAATTACTACATTGATTTAGAGGGAAGGGCTAAAGAGGCATATATTAATGGAGATATGGATTTTGTTGAAAGAGTATATAAACAACTAGATAAAGAGACTAAGAGTAGATTAGTTTCTTTAGCGCTTAAGGATGGAAAGGAAAAATTTGTAAAAAAACATAAGAAAGATTTAAAAGGAGTACAAAAGAAATATTTAGAGGCAAAAGAGATTAAGGAGAAGGTTGTAGAAGAAAAAGAAAATTTACAAGATATTGTTATGCAAGAATATAGACAGGGCAAGATGGTAGAGTTTGACATAGATATTATGAAGGTTAATGTTGATATTAGAACAAATATTATTGCAGAAATTTATAAAGCAGGTAATTTAGAGCTTGTACAAAGGTATTTGGCAGTAATTAGACCAAGGGTTAAAAATGCGATTTTGGATGCTGAATATAAGAAACGGAAATAAGGAATTTGTGTATATAAATTTTAAAATTATGGAAAAAGGCGAACTTAAGCAAACTGTTGTGAATGAACATGTTAAAGAAAAAAATATGGAGTTCTTGTATAGAAATTATGAATATATAGATGATGATGAGTTAAAAAATCAGATTATAAAATATGCTTTTAGAGAGGAAAATGTGGAATTTTTGAATGAGCATTTAACTGATATGCCAAAAGATATGAAACTTGAAGCTGCAATTAAGTTTAAAAATTTGAAAATTTCTAAAGAGGAACTTGCATTACTCATGAAAAGATAGGGGGAGAAAATGAAACCGCATACGCTAAAATATGGAGATATAATAGGAGTAATTGCACAATCTGAACCCATATTAGATGAAAATTTGGAGGATATTGAAAGAGCGAAGGCTATGCTTGAGGGAATTGGATTTTCTGTTAAATTTGGAAAGCATGTTTATGAAAATACAACTAATTATGGGGCGACAGCTAGGGCTAAGGCAGAAGATATAAATGAGATGTTTAAAGATAAAGAGGTAAAGGCTATATTTTGCGCAATGGGTGGGTTTAATTGTAACGGAGTTTTTGATTATCTTGATTTTGATTTGATAAAAGCTAACCCTAAAATAATTATGGGATATAGTGATCCTACTTCGCTTATTAATTGTATTTATGCAAAAACAGGTCTTGTTACTTTTCATGGACCTAATTTTAAATCATTTGCAGATTTAGAGACAAGCTATGGATTTGAGGAAATGAAGAAAAGATTTTTAGAAGAAGATTTGCTTCTTGGAAAATCTAAGAATGAGTACAGGGTTATAAAAAGTGGGGTAGCTGAGGGAGTGCTTGTTCGGAGGTAATCTTTCGCTATTTTCTAACTTTGTATCAGGAAAATATACTGTAGATTTGAATGATAAAATATTATTTATAGAAGATTTAGGATTTGAAAGTCCTCCACGGCATGATAAGTAATTATTTATATAAATGCAGACAAAATGGTGTGTTTGATAAAATAAACGCACTTTGGATTGGAAATTATGAGCATGAAAGCATGATTTCGCTTGAAAAGATTGTGCTAGATGTTTTGGAGGATGATTATAAGTTTCCAATAATAAAATCGGATAATTTCGGACATGGATTTTTAAAAACTGTTATTCCAATTGGGGTAAGGGCTAGAGTTAATACAGAAGCTGATTGGAAGATTGAACTTTTGGAGAGTCCACTTGAGAATAAAGGATGTGAAGAAGAATGTATAATACATGGGAAGAACTTGAAGAAGGAATAAAGGAATGCCAAAAATGTAAACTTCACACTACTAGAAAAAATATAGTTTTTGGTGTGCGGAAATAGAAATGCTAATTTGATGTTTATAGGAGAAGGACCTGGTGCTGATGAAGACACTCTTCGGTGAACCTTTTGTTGGTAAGGCAGGCAAGCTTATGGATAAAGCTTTTATTGGACTTGGGATTAAGAGGGAAGAAGTGTATATTGCAAATATTGTAAAGTGTAGACCTCCACAAAATAGAAATCCAGAGAGTGATGAGGCTATGGCTTGTATTAATTATCTAAGGTCACAAGTGATTCTTGTAAAGCCTAAAATAATTATTCTTCTTGGAAGTGTTGCACTTAAAAATATTTTAGGAAACGAGTATGGGATTACTGCATCAAGGGGAAAGTGGGTTGAAAAAAATGGTATATTGTATATGCCAACATGGCACCCTGCAGCACTCTTACGTGATGAAGCTAAAAAGATTGACTTTTGGAAAGATTTAAAAGAAGTAAAGAATAGATTGTCTAATATGTAAATTAAAGAAGGTAGTGAAAATGGAAAAAGAAGAAATAATGAGACTTGCAAATCGTTGTTTAGGGTGCAGTGCAAAACCTTGTATGAAGGGATGCCCACTTTCAAATGATATAACTGACTTTATAAAGTGCATAAAAGAAGAAAAATATAAGGAGGCATATGAAGTTTTACTTGAAACCACTGTTCTTCAACCTATTTGTGGTAGAATTTGTCCACATTTTAAGCAATGTCAAGGCTCATGTGTTAGAGGAATAAAAGGAGAGCCTGTAAGTATTGGAATTTTAGAGCAGTTTATCGGAGATATGGCAATTGAAAAAGGATGGAAGATTGGAAAATTGGCTGAGGATAATGGAAAAAAGATTGCTATAATCGGAGGAGGTCCTGCTGGAATAACAGCGAGTGCTTATCTTGCAAGAAGGGGATTTAGAGTGAGTATATATGAAAAGCATTCTAATTTGCGGAGGACTTTTATCTTATGGAATACCTGATTTTAGATTACCAAGAGATATTTTAGATGGTGCTTTACAAAAAATTTTAGATTTAGGAATAGAAGTTCACTTGGGAAAAGAGCTTGGAAAGGACATTACTTTAGATGAGCTAAAAGAAAAATACGATGCTGTTTTACTTTGTTTTGGAGCTAATGTTTCTTCTAAAATGAATATAGAAGGAGAAGATTTAGAGCGGAGTTTATGGAGGAAATGAGTTACTTGAGTATAAGAATTTTCCAGATTTTTCAGGTAAGAATGTTGCAGTAATAGGTGGACGGAAATACTGCTATGGATACAGCAAGAACTATTAATAAGATGGGAGCAAAAAGTGTTACTGTAATATACAGAAGGGCAAGAAAACAAATGCCAGCAGAAGTGATTGAAGTAGATTCTGCGATAGAGGAAGGTGTCAAATTTTTATTTCAAAATAATATTGTAAGAATTATAGGAAAAGATAAGGTAGAAGCTGTAGAGTGCATAAAGACAGAGCTTGTAAAATCAGAAGAAGGTAGAGAAAAGCCTGTTAATATTGAGGGCTCTAATTATATTTTTGATGTTAATTATGTTGTTATGGCGCTTGGGGCTAAACCTAATAGAGATGTTTTAGAAAAGCTTGGGCTTGAGCTTAATGAATGGGGATATATTAAAACAGATGAAAATGGAGAAACAAATATGAAAAATGTGTTTTCAGCAGGAGATATTGCAGGAGCAAAATCGACTGTTGCATGGGCATCAAGTTCAGCACGAGATGTGGCTAAAAAAATATATGAAAAAATCGGTAGAAATTAAAATCTACCGATTTCCGTTTTTTTATTTATTAATGTTTGAAGTGTCTCATTCCTGTAAAAATCATAGCTATTCCGTACTCATTACATTTTTCTATAGATTCTTGGTCACGGATTGAACCTCCTGGTTGTACAATTGCTGTTATGCCTGCTTTATGAGCTTCTTCTACACAATCAGCAAAAGGGAAGAATGCATCTGAGGCAAGAATGGCACCTTTTGTTATGCCTTCTCCGATTAGTTCACTTGAGTGTTCTACACATTGCTTAACTGCCCAAATTCTGTTTACTTGTCCGAGGTCCTATTCCTATTGTTTGTTTGTCTTTTGCTAAGACTATTCCATTTGATTTAGCAAATTTAACAACTTTTAGTCCAAACATCATGTCTTCAAGTTCTTTGTCTGTAGGTTTTCTATTAGTTACTACTTCATATCCTTCTAGGAGTTTAGAATCTATTGTTTGAACGATAATTCCGCCATTTATTTTCTTTATGTCTAGAGAATTTTCATAAGGTTTAACAGTAATTGTTGGAAGCTCTAATAGTCTAAGGTTTTTCTTTTCTTTCAATAAATCTAATGCTGCTTTTTCGAATGAAGGTGCGACTATTACTTCAAGGAAAATTTCTTTCATTTCTTCTGCCATTTTTAAAGTGACTTCTCTATTTACTGTAACAATTCCACCAAAAATAGATGTTTTATCTGCTTCAAATGCTTTTTTCCAAGCTTCATATATGTCTTTACCAGAGCCAACTCCACAAGGATTTCCATGTTTACAAGCTACAACTGTAGGGTCTTCGAATTCTTTCAAGAGTTCTAATGCTCCATGTGTATCGTTTATATTATTAAATGATAGTTCTTTTCCGTTTAATTGTGTTGCTGTTGTTAAAGAACCTTCGCATTTTCCAATTTCTTTATATAAAGCTGCTTTTTGATGTGGATTTTCTCCATATCTCATTTCTTGTACTTTTTCATATGTAAGGGTTAGTTCATTTGGGAAACTTTCATCTTTTCTTTCAGATTTGAGGTAATTGCAAATCATTGCATCATAATTTGCAGTATGTTCAAAGACTTTATTCATTAGATAAAATTTTGTGTCTAGAGATACTTTTCCTGATGTTTTTAATTCGCTTAGAACTGTTTCATAATCTTTTGGGTCTGTTATTACTGTTACATCTTGGTAATTTTTTGCTGAGCTTCTTAGCATTGTTGGACCTCCGATGTCTATGTTTTCAACACATTCTGCTCTTGTTACACCTTCTTTTAGAATTGTTTGTTTGAATGGATATAAATTAACAATTACAAAATCAATTGTATCTATTCCTAAGTCCTTTAATTGTTTCATGTGTTCTTCTTTTTCTCTCATTGCAAGGATTCCTGCATGCACTTTTGGATGAAGTGTTTTTACTCTACCATCTAAGCATTCTGGAAAACCTGTTAGTTCAGAGATTTCTATTGCGTTTATACCAGATTCTTTAAGTTTTTTATAAGTACCTCCTGTTGAGATTATTTGGATTCCTAAAGCTTCTAATTCTTTTGCAAATTCAACTATACCTGTTTTATCAGATACACTAATTAAAGCCTTCATATATACCTCCATAAATTAATTTAATATATAACATTATACTACATTTTTTGCGCAATTACAAGAAGAATGTATATTAAAGATTTGCTTGACAAATAAGATTGTGTAAGGGTATAATAAATTTGTATTAAATATGAGGGAGTGAAACTGATGACAAAAAAGGGAATTATTTTGATTATTATATTAGCAATTTTGCTACTTATGATTATTGGAAATGTAATTTTACAAAATAATAAACCTCACAAAGTTGATAAAAAAGAAGATGATACGAGTACAAGTATTAAAGAACAGGAAGATGATGAATTTGCGTTGAATATAACTGATAGTACGGGATTTGATTTACAAGAACTTAAAAGCTATAAAATTCCTATCCTTATCCAATTTGGCTCACCTAATGATGAGATTTGCATGAGTATGAAACCTAGTATTGAAAAATTGAATAAAGAGTTAAGAGGGAAAGCTATTATTAAATTTTTTGATACTGATAAATATGCCGAACTTTGGAATGATTCGTTAATTGAATTTGATGATGAAGCTATGCAGTTACTTATAAATAGTGATGGAAGTCCTTATAATGATGAGATATCAACTGTTATGGGGTATAAAAAAATAGAAAATGAAGATGGAAAACATATTTATACTGTACATGATGGAGATTTGACTTTAGATGAGATGAAAGTTATTTTAAATAAAATGGCAAAATAAATAGAAGGATGAATATGCTTATTTTAGCGATTTACAAGAAATGCGAGAGAGTATATCTCGCATTTTTTTGTACAAATTCCTTTGACTTTTGAGAAAAAATATAGTATAATTATTATGTCGGAAAAATTTGACAAATATGAGAGGAAGTGTGTTTATGTTCAATGTAGGCGATTATATTGTTTACCCAATGCATGGAGCAGGAACAATTGACGCAATTGAAGAAAAAGATATTCTAGGACAAAAACAGGCATATTACATAATAAAAATGCCAGGAGAAGTTAAAGTTATGATACCAACTTCACAAGCAAATAAAGTTGGTATAAGAGGTATAATAGATAAAACTCAAGCAGGAAAAGTATTTGACATTTTAAGTGAGGATGAAACACAATTAGATATGAATTGGAACAAGAGATATAGAGAGAATATGGACAAAATGAAAACAGGAGATATCTATGAAGTAGCTGATGTTGTAAGAAACTTAAGCTTTAAACAAAAAGAAAAGGGACTTTCAACAGGTGAAAAAAAGATGCTTACAAACGCAAGACAAATTTTAGTTAGTGAGCTTGCATTAGTAGAGGCTTCTACACAGGAGACTGTAGAAGGTTTAATTGATGAAAAGATTGCAAGTTCATTTAAGTCATTTAGAATAGATGAACTTGATAATGAAAGTGTGACAAAATTTATTCCTTATGAAGACGAAAATGGAGGAATAGCCTAAAAAATAATAAATCAAGATAAGGCGCCCTGAGTAAAATCTAAGGCGCCTAAAATTATGTGAATTTTAGGTACAAATTAGAATTTTTTGAATAATATATATAAATTAAGTAGGAGTTATGAGTATGAAAAGATATTTTGGAACAGATGGAATTAGAAGAATTGCAAACACCGAGCTTACACCAGAACTTGTATATAAAGTTTCAAAAGCGAGTAGTTATGTGTTTGGTAAAAATACAGATAGTACACCAGTTGTATTAATTGGAAAAGATACTAGACTTTCTGGAAGTTTAATTGAAAGTAGTATGACGGCTGGATTTTTAAGTTCTGGTGTAAATGTTATTCATTTAGGTGTTATACCAACTCCTGTTGTTGCATATTTGACTAAAAAATTGAATGCAGACGCAGGTATTGTCATTTCTGCTTCTCATAATCCTTATGAACATAATGGAATTAAGTTTTTTAGTAATAAGGGAATGAAGATTGATGATAGCTTAGAAGAGGAAATTGAAGAGATTATGGAGAGTGGGATTGCTAGTAGTGTAAGAGCTGTGGGTGATAAAATTGGTAAAGATGAAGAGAGAAGTGACTTAGTTGATTTATACTTTGATTTATTTAGGGATAATTTTAGTAAAGAAATAGGAAAAGCAAAAAAGGATGAGTTTATAGTTCGGAATTGATACTGCAAATGGTGCTACATATAAGATTGCTGAAAAGATTTTTGGGGAACTTGAAATTAAATATAAGATTATAGAAAATGAACCAAATGGAGTAAATATAAATAATAATTGTGGTTCTACACATATGGAGAGAATTTCAAGATTTGTTAAAGAAAATAAATTATGCCTTGGAATTAGTTATGATGGCGATGGTGATAGATGTCTACTTACTGATGAGAATGGAGAAATTATAGATGGAGATATTATTTTGGCTATTTTAGCAAAATATTTAAAAGAGAAGGGAAGGCTAAAGAATAATACAATAGTTTCGACTGTTATGAGTAATTTAGGACTTACTAGATTTGCTAAGGATAATGGTTTTGAACTCAAGCAAACTAAGGTAGGGGACAGAAATGTTCTTGAAGAAATGCTAAAAAATGATTATAATCTTCGGAGGAGAGCAGTCTGGACATATTATTTTGTTAGACTATAACCCAACAGGAGATGGAATTTTGACTTCAATTTTAGCTATTTTAGTTATGCTTGAAACTGGAAAGAGTATGAGTGAGTTAAAAAAGTGTATTAGTATTTATCCACAGGTTTTGATAAATGCTAAGGTTCAAAGTAGTAAAAAAGAATTATATGAGGAAGATAGTGAGATTTCAGAAGCTATAATTAATCTTAAAGAGGAATTTAAAGAATCAGGTAGAGTACTTATAAGACCTTCTGGAACTGAAAGCTTAATAAGGGTTATGTTAGAGGGGGAAAATCAAGAGTATATATTAGAAAAAGCCAAAGAATTAGTTAGACTAATTGAGAAGAAACTTGGGTAGTTTTTATATAATTCACATAATATAAAAAAATGGAAGGATTTGGAGATTATCTGTCGAATAATATAAGTATGATTAAAGGAAGGGATAAGATGATACGATATGATAATGGACTAATTGAAGAGATAAAAGCTAATATAAATATTGTAGATGTAATTTCTAGTTATGTTGCACTGAAGAGAAAAGGTAGAAATTATTTTGGATTGTGCCCATTTCATAACGAAAAATCGCCATCATTTTCAGTTTCTGAGTCTAAGCAAATATTTCACTGTTTTGGCTGTGGTGCCCGGAGGAGATGCAATTGGATTTTTAAAAAAGATTGAGAATATTGAATTTACCGAAGCTCTTGCAATACTTGCTGAGAGAGCTAACATTATGCTTCCTAAGATTGAAGTTAGTGACGATGAACGAAGAAAGTTAATTCTGAAAGATAAGGTTTATGAAGTAAATAAAGTTGCTTCTGAGTATTTCCATAATAATTTGTATGGTGCAAATGCAAAGCAAGCACAGGATTATGTTAAAAAGAGAAGGATGGATAATGCAACTCTTAAGAAATTTCAGATTGGGTATTCAGGGAATTATGATAATCTTTATAAAGAGCTTAAAAATCATGGCTTTAATGATGAGGAGATTTTTGAATCTCAGCTTGTTGTAAGGACAAAAAGTGGAATACCAACTGATGTTTTTAAGAAGAGACTAATGTTTCCAATAAGAGACGTAAAAAATAATATAATTGCGTTTGGGGGCAGAGCCTTAGATGATAGTAAACCTAAATATATTAATTCGCCTGACACAATTTGCTATAACAAAGGAAGAAATTTATATGCTTTGGATGTGGCAAAAAAGACAAGCAGGGATTTTTTTATTATGGTAGAAGGATATATGGATGCCATATCACTTCATCAAAGAGGAATTGATAATGCAGTTGCATCTTTGGGAACGGCACTTACTGAAGGACAGGGAAGACTTTTAAAAAAGTACAAGTCCAAAATTATAATTGGTTATGACTCAGATGCTGCTGGACAAGGTGCAACAATGAGAGGACTTGAAATTTTGCAAAATTTAGGGTACGATATTAGAATTTTACAGCTTGAAGGAGCTAAGGATCCAGATGAATTTGTAATTAAATATGGCAGTGCAAAGTTTGAGTTATATTTAAAAAATGCAATATCATTACTTGAATTTAAAATTAAAAATTTGAAAAAGAGTTTAGATTTAAGTCAAGCTAATGATAAAATTAAATTTTTAAACGAGATAGCAAAGGAACTTATTAAGACTAGGTCAAGTTTTGAAAAAGAGGTATATATTGATAAGATTTCAGAAAGTTATGGGATTTCAAAAGAAGCAATATATGGTGAAATTAACAAACTTGAATATGCAAATTCTAAAGGGGAGAAAATTCTTGAGAGAAAGGCTTCTATTCAAAAAATAGAGGCTTCTAATAAAAAAGAGGATATGAGTTCTAGTGTAGCAAAAGAGAATTTGCTTATTTTACTTTTAATAAATGGTGGACGAGAAGTATATTTGAAGATTAGAGATGAAATTTCTTTTGAAGATTTTAAGAATGAGCAAAATAGGCAAATTGTTAAAATTTTGTATGAAGAATTGGAAAAAGGAGATATTAGTAATGTAATAGGTTTTTTTCAAGGTGATGAGGAGCTTATGAGTCATGTTACATACATATTGTCTAAAGAACTTGATATAAGTGATATTGGTAAGGCTTTAAATGATTTGCTTTCTGAATTTCTCAGAGAAAGGCTTCAAGAGGAGAAATCTTTGATTTTAAAAAAGATAGTTTCAGCTGATTTGACTGAAGATGAGATAAGCCAAATAAGAGATAGACTTAATGAGGTAAGTAAAAAATTAGTTATTTTAAAAAGTAAAGGAGGCCGAAGATTAGAAAATGGATAAAGAAGAAGAAAAGAAAAAGACTCAAAAGAAACAAAGTGATAAAGAAGTTAATAGTGAAAAAAATGCAAAAACAGAAATTATAAGAGAGAAAAAGGCTTCTACTCAGAATACAAAGAAAAAAACAGAAATTAAAGGAGAAAACCAAGAGAATAAAAAAGAGATAAAAGGTAAAGAAGTAAAGGATAATGCGCTTGAAGTGGAAACAGTTAATGGGAAAGAAGAAAATGAATTAATGTCTGATAAAGACAGAGTCATTAAGATTTTGAGTAAGGCAAAAGAAAAAGGAAGCATGACATATGGAGAACTTGCAACTGAGCTTGAGAATGCAAATCCAGATGATATTGATAAAGTATTTGATGCATTTGAAGAGATTGGTGTTGATTTGCTTAAAGATGATTTTGATGATGTTGAACCTGATATTGATGATTTAGAGAGCATTGAGGAAGTTGATATTAGTGATGTTGCTATTAATGATTTTGATGGAATTAATATTGACGATCCTGTTAGAATGTATTTAAGAGAAATTGGAAGAATACCTCTTCTTACATATGAAGAGGAACTTGAACTTGCTCAGCAGATTATAAATGGTAATGAAGAAGCAAAACAGAAACTTGCTGAATCTAACCTTAGATTGGTTGTAAGTATTGCTAAGAAATATTTAGGAAGAGGAATGCTTTTCTTAGATTTAATACAGGAAGGTAATATGGGACTTATTAAGGCTGTAGAGAAGTTTGATTATGAGAAAGGATATAAATTTAGTACTTATGCTACTTGGTGGATAAGACAAGCAATTACAAGGGCTATTGCTGACCAAGCAAGAACTATAAGAATTCCAGTTCATATGGTTGAAACTATTAATAAACTTATTCGTACTTCTAGGCATTTACTTCAAAGGTTGGGGCGTGAACCTACCCCAGAGGAACTTTCTGAAGAACTTGAAATGCCTATTGATAAGGTTATGGAGATACAAAAAATTGCTCAAGATCCAGTTTCGCTAGAGACTCCAATAGGTGAAGAGGATGATAGCCATTTGGGGGATTTTATTCCTGATGACGATTCGCCTGCTCCTCAAGATTCAGCAGCTTATACTTTACTTAAGGAGCAACTTGAGGATGTTATGAATACTCTTACTCCAAGAGAAGCTAAAGTTTTAAAACTTAGATTTGGTCTTGAAGACCGGTAAGGCTAGAACGCTTGAAGAAGTTGGAAAGGTGTTTGAAGTTACAAGGGAGAGAATTAGACAGATAGAAGCAAAAGCTCTAAGAAAACTTAGACATCCAAGTCGTAGCAAGAAGCTTAGGGATTATATGAATTAGTTTTTAATTGGGAGGACAAAAAGTAATATGGCAGAAAATAAGCAAGATAAAGTAACTTTACTTGGATGTGATAATGTTGAAACTGCAAGAGAGATAATTGAGTCTGACAAGAATACTGAAAGAAAAAAGGCTTTTTTGGATGCATATGAGAGAACTAAATTGATTGTGCCAGAATTTTTTATAAAACAGCAAAGAAAACGTAAGAATTCATCAGACTCATCTGGAGGGAAAGGACTTTCACAGAGGATTATTTTTACACCTCAAAAGGTAGAAATTGAGACAAAAGGTTTAGAGGAAAGCGTAGAAAAAGAAGAAAAGGAAAGAGAAGATTGAATGAAAATACCCTTGTTTAGGGTATTTTTTGACAGGTAAGTGAAAGGAAGTTAAAGATATGGGAATGAAGGAAAGGATTATATGGAAATTAGAGAATGACTTAGAGATTTTAGGTGGACATATAAATTTGGAGGAATTAAGTGAAGAAGAAAGAGAGAAATGTTTTATTCGATTTGGTGAAAAAGATGAGAATTTAACGAGATTTTTGAGAACTGCTTATGTGCATGGAGCTCCAAGCATATATTGCTGTTCAGGACATGGAGTTAGAAGCGCATATGTTGTGCTAAAAGTTACAGATGAGAATATAGAATTACTTAGAAAAGTGGGAAAAGTTTTATCTAAAGATGGGGTAGCAACTAATTTTGAAGATGATTATTTGAAGGGAAAATGTGTGGATTTTAGAAAGGTAAAGAGTATATCAACAGAGTGGCTAGATATGGCAAGTCAGATTATGGAGGAACCAGAGTTGTTTGATGATAGTAATCCGGATATATATTATCATGAAACTATGCTGAAAACATATAATCCATTTGTTTTTAGGTTAAAGAAGAAGTTTTTGGCATATCTAAGAGGAGATAAAAAGGAACTTAGTGCGTGTAAAAAATATGAAGATAAAGAAAATAGTGCATCATGGAAACTTAGTGAGGAAGAGAAGGCTAGGATTAATGAAAGCGCGAGAGAAATTGCCAAAAATATGAAGGAGGAAGCTTCCAGAGAGGGAAGCGAAGAAGAAATAACAAAATGAGCTGGATATGTAATAACAACTAGAAGAAAATATTCAAGAATTAGAAGAAACTGAAAAGAATGATGATAGTGATAAAAATGAAGGGATAAAGTTATGAAAAATTTTGATGTGAGAATATTTGAATCTCCTATGAAGAAATATTATTCATACATATGGTGGTAGTAGATGAAGAATTATTGAATAAAATGAGAAAATATAAATAAAAGGATAAGATGTCAAAATTTATCCTTATTTTAATAGTACAAGATAAGTTGTCGCTGAGATTGCAAATTGTTATATAAGATTACAGTGATAAATTTGTAGAATTTGCAAAAAGTAGGAAATTATGTTAAAATAGATAATAGGAAGCATTTTGCTTTACTATTTTTTTAATAACAGGAGGAAAAAAATATGCTTAATGTGTTCGTGGAACCTACATCCGAGCCAAAGGCTGATAACCAGGCTGTACCGAAACTGAAAGTCGGCGAGTGGTTTCGCATTGACAGAAATGTTATTGACGAAAGGAAAGACGAAATCTATCGCAAGTGTATGGAGGAAGGAGCTGTTGGTGAAAAATATTGGAAGAGATTCAAAAAGTCGAATAGAATCGCTGACGAGAATCCTGACCAATATCCTCGCATAATCGAAACATATATCTTCAAGCATGACTGGGAGTATAAAACTGAACAGGAAATGCGGGATATGTGTAAAGAAATAGGTGAGGGGATGTGCGATGAGGTTATCTGTGATTTAGAGTTGCAAATGAGAATTTGTAATGGGGAATCTGCGACTGACTTATTTAAAAAAGCCGATAAACTTCCTCGTGTAAGAGTTATACAACTCAGAAATGGAGGTACTGGCTATTTTGGTGGCGGTACTGCTGGCATTTTCAGTAGCTCTAATCCACCCGCAGACCTTTACGGGGACGATTTCTTTCCTAGTTACAAGTGCTACAGAGACACGCCATATGCGTTCCGTCGAGTGCTTTCGTAGAACTGAACACTGTTTCTTGGTTACTTAAACCGAAGCAAAACTAAACTTAAGGGGGAGTAATTTCCCCTTTAAGTTATTTAAAAATAGGAAGAAGATTTTTGGCTAATGCAAAAGTCAATGTCGAAATTGTTCAACGTAGCAGAAAATAATATAACATATCATTTACAAAATATATTTAAAACAGAAGAAGTAGAACAAGATTCAGTTACTCAAAAAATTAGAGTAACTGCTTCGGACGGAAAAAAATATAATACAAATTTTTACAGTTTAGATGTAATTATAGCAGCTAGCTATAGAGTAAATTCAAAAGAAGCGACAGATTTTAGAATTTGGGCAACAAAAACTTTAAAAGAATATATAAAAAAAGGATTTGTTATTAATAGCGAAATGCTAAAGAATGGACCGAAATTTGGAAAAGATTACTTTGATGAATTATTAGTTAAGATAAAAGAAATTAGAGCAAGTGAAAGAAGATTTTATCAAAAAATCACTGATATATACAAAGAATGTAGTTTTGACTATGATAAAAATAGTGAAACAACACAAGAATTTTATAAGAATGTTCAGAACAAGTTACACTTTGCAATTACTGGAATGACAGCTCCTGAAATAATTTATAATAGAGTTGATAGTAAGAAGGAAAACATGGGATTAACAACTTGGAAAAATGCACCAGATGGAAAAATACTTGAAACAGATGTAATAATAGCTAAAAACTATCTTTCACAAGAAGAAATTACAGAATTAAATAATCTAGTATCAATGTATCTTGACCATGCAGAAAGACAAGTAAAATTAGGCAAGATTATTTCCATGCAAGAGTGGAAAGAAAAGTTAGAAGTATTCTTAAAAATCAACGAATATAATATTTTAAAAGATAATGGAACAATAAAAAGAGAAATAGCAGATAAATTAGCTTTAGATGAATATAAAAAGTATAGAGTTATACAAGATAAAAACTATATTTCAGACTTTGATGAGT
>JAAWDU010000013.1 GCA_022793905.1 Clostridia bacterium | reverse complement strand
ATTCCTCCTCACGAAGGACACCCTTGCCATTTACTAACGGTTCGCCACTATCAGGCACCGTAAGGGACTTTTCACCCTCAAGTTGTTGCCCATGCTAGGCACACTAACAAAAGAAGAGCATTTTACAATGTTCTCCTTTTAATAATATAATTATACCTTGGCGTAGGTGAGAGGATTCGAACCTCCGCGGCCCTAAAAGAACCCTACAAGTTTAGCAAACTCGCCCCTTCAGCCTCTTGGGTACACCTACATTTATCTTTTTAATGTATTTACCTAAAGTACTAATCTATTATAATATATTTTTTGCCTTAAGTCAAGAAACTTTTAAAATTTTTTACTTGATATCAAAAATTTCAAAATCAAAAATAAATAACTATGCTATTTATTTATTTTGGCGGAGAGTGTGGGATTTGAACCCACGGTAGGAATTAACCTACGCCAGTTTTCGAGACTGGTACCTTAAACCTAACTCAGACAACTCTCCATAACCTTAAATCTTCTAAAATAAACATATATATTATAATATATATAATATATTTAGTCAATTAATATTCATGTAACTTAATTGAACTTCCTTGACTTCTATCTATTTTAGAAAAAAGTACCTCGGTGCTCTTTGTTCCGCCCGACTTGAGTTTCGAACTTAAAAGCGAGAAAGCTCAAAGAGCAAGCGTTCAGCCATTTTTATTTACTAGGAAAGTTAGTACTTTCCTAGTAAATAAAAAAGTCTTAGAATGGATTTTCTAAGACTTCTTATTTGGCGCAGAGGGTGGGATTCGAACCCACGGTAGGGATTAACCTACGCCAATTTTCAAGACTGGTGCCATAAACCAACTCGACCACCTCTGCATAAATTGCTTGGCTAGAAATGCAAGCATTAATATATTAACATATTTTTGCGTATCTGTCAAGCATATTTTTAAGTTTTGGCTATTCTTATTTATCTTTTATGATAATTTCTGAAGAATTTATAGCTCTTTTTATTGCTTCGCTTTCCTCTTCTGTAATTTTATAACTCGATTTTCCATTTTCTACAGGTTTAGCATATATATTAGACATATCTCTTGAATATATTCCATTTAGAACTACTCCATCATTTTTTTCATCTAATAGTGCTAAAGTAAAGCTTAAATCGCTTCCTGTATCTTGATAAGCATTATATCTATATATCCCAATTTTTTGTATGCAATTCTTCATTTCAGCATCTAAATTTATACAAAATTTTTCGAGTTCTTCATTTTTTGTTATAGTTTTGTTTATCTTTTCAATATGTTTATCTAATATTTCTTCTATACTAGTACCATTTCCTAGTTTTTGCATAAATTCTTTATAATTTTTCTTCATCTTAGAAAGTTTTATTATATTAATAATGTAAAGAATAAAAAGAATTAACATACTTCCTGTTATAAATATTCCAAACAACTCATTTTTTGTAATTTCAAGTATTGTATCCAATCTTTTACACTTCCTTTATCTCTAGTCTTTTATAATCTCTAGCAATCTTTCCAAATCATCATTTGACTTATACTCAATAACTATTTTCCCTCTTTTTTGTCCTGCTTGCAATTTAACCTTTGTGCCAAAAAAGCTTTGGAAAGAATTCTCTATATCTCTATGTATAGCCTCATATCTTATGTCTTTTTTCTTAGTCTTTTTTTTCTGTTTTGCCTTTTCCTCTGCCTCTCTAACATTTGAACCTTCTTTAATTAAATTTAAAGCCATTTCAAATTGTTTATTTCCATCTTCAACCGCAAGCAAAGCTCTGCAATGTCCCTCTGATAATTTACCCTCTTTTGCAAGTTCTAATACTCTTTTATCTAAATTTAATATCCTAACAGTATTTGCAACAGCACTTCTACTCTTTCCAAGTACTTCTGAAACTTCTTGTTGGGTTAATGTATATTCATCCATCAAGAATTTTATTCCCATAGCTTTTTCTACAACATTTAAATCTTCTCTTTGGATATTTTCAATTAAAGAAATCTCTCTATTTCTTCTTTCATTATTTTCTCTAACAATTACTGAAATCTCTTTAATCCCAGCCTTTTTGCAAGCTCTCCATCTTCTCTCACCTGCTATTATTTCGTAATATCCATCTTTTTTAGTTACAATAATTGGTTGTATTAATCCATATCTTTTAATGGACTCAGAAAGTTCTTCAATAGCTTCATCATCAAATCGTTTTCTAGGTTGTTCTTTATTTGGTTCTACTTCATTAATATCAACCTTAAGTATCTTCTCTCCATCCTGTATCTCTTCATTTTCCTCTATTTTTGTATCTTTAAATAAAGCATCTAATCCTTTTCCTAAACCAGTTTTTTTAGCCATAATTTCTCCTTCCTTTCTGTTCAATTATTTCATATGTTTTGCCTTCACTTTATCATCTGTTTTTTCATTTTTATCTAAAAATTCTTTAGCTAATTTTTCATAACATTTAGCACCTTTTGATTTAGCATCATATACAGAAATTGGCATTCCATAACTTGGTGCTTCACTTAATTTAATATTTCTTGGTATAACAGTTTTATAAACTCTATCTTCAAAATAGCTTTTAACCTCTTTCACAACTTGATTAGAAAGATTTGTTCTAGAATCATACATAGTAAGAACAGCACCTTCAATTTCAATTGCTTTATTCAAATGTCTTCTAACTAAATTTATTGTATTAATAAGTTGTCCTAATCCTTCTAAGGCATAATATTCACATTGTACAGGTATCAAAACACTATCTGAAGCTGTAAATGCATTTAATGTAATAAGTCCTAATGATGGTGGACAATCAATAAAAATATAATCATAATCTACTCTTATTTCATCAATTCTTTCTTTTAGTCTATGCTCTCTAGACATAAGTGAAACAAGCTCCACCTCAGCTCCAGCAAGATTAATATTTGAAGGGCATACTTTTAATTTTTTTAGATTAGTTTCTTTTAAAGTCTCATCAATATCAACTTCATTAATAATAACATCATATATAGACTTTTCAATTTCTTTGTCAATCCCAAGTCCACTAGTGGCATTACCTTGAGGATCTGCATCAATAAGTAAAACTTTTTTTCCCTTTTTAGCAAGTGCAGAACTTAAATTAATAGCCGTTGTTGTCTTTCCAACTCCACCTTTTTGATTTGCTATAGAAACTACTTTAGCCACATTCTCTCCTCCTTTTTTTAGTACATTATTTTCTCAAAAATAATACTCTCTAATTATATAAAATAATCTGTCAAACGTCAACAATTTTCAATATTTTTTTCAAAAATATTGCTTTAATTTCCTCTTTTATTTTGTTCAAGATGAATCAGTAAAACTGATATATCTGCAGGAGAAACCCCTGAAATTCTTGAAGCTTGTCCAACTGAAGAAGGCTTTATTTTATCAAGTTTTTGCCTAGCTTCTAAACTAAGCCCTTTGATATCATTATAAATAATTTCTTCACTAAGCTTTTTCTTTTCTATCTTTTTGAATTTTGCAACTTGAGCCTCTTGCATTTTTATATATCCTTCGTATTTGAGTTCAATTTCAACTTCTCTTACAACTTCCTTTGGAAGACTTTTTCTATTTAAATCAAATTTTTGTAAATCATTATAATTTACTTCTGTTCTTTTTAAGAGTTCTGAAAGTTTTGTTCCTGTTTCAAGTGGTGATGTTTCACGTGCAACTAAAAATTCATTAAGTTCTAAAGAAGGCTTTATCGTTGTACTTTTAAGTCTTTTTATTTCTTCATCAATAAGTTTTTTCTTTTCTTGGAACTTTAAAAATCTTTCTTTAGAAATGAGTCCAACCTCATATCCTTTTTCAGTTAATCGTAAATCTGCATTATCCTGTCTCAAAAGGAGTCTATATTCTGCTCTTGAAGTCATCATTCTATATGGTTCATTAGTTCCCTTTGTAACAATATCATCTATTAAAACCCCTATATATGCCTCTGATCTATCTAATATAAGAGGCTCTTTGCCCTTAAGTTTTAATCCTGCATTAATTCCAGCAATTATTCCTTGTGCACCTGCTTCTTCATATCCTGAAGTTCCATTTATTTGACCTGCAAAAAACATTCCAGAAACTTTTTTAAGTTCAAGTGAAAGCTTTAATTGTGAAGGTTCAATACAATCATATTCAATTGCATAAGCTGGTCTTGTAAATTCCACATTTTCAAGTCCTGCAATACTTCTATACATCTCGATTTGTACATCTTCTGGAAGCGATGAACTCATTCCTTGTACATACATCTCATCCGTATTAGTTCCCATTGGTTCTATAAAAATCTGATGTCTTTCTTTATCACTAAATCTTACAACTTTATCTTCTATAGAAGGACAATATCTAGGTCCTGTACCCACTATTTCTCCTCCATATAAAGGCGATCTGTTCAAATTTTTTCTAATAATATCATGTGTTTTTTGATTGGTATAAGTCAAATAGCAAGGTACTTGTTCTATTTTTCTAGTCTCATTTTCAAAAGAAAACATTTCTATTTCGTCGTCTCCATTTTGTATCTCCATTTTAGAAAAATCAATAGACCTTTTATTAATTCTTGCAGGTGTGCCTGTTTTAAATCTTACAATCTCTATTCCAAGTTTTTTTAGACTTTCTGAAAGCTTATTAGCTGGAAAAACTCCATCTGGTCCACTTTCATATGAAACATCTCCAATAAAAATCTTTCCCTTCAAATATGTACCAGTTGCAAGAATTACAGTTTTCACATTATAAATAGCCCCTATATTTGTCTCAACACTCTTAATTCTCCCATCCTCTACTCCAATATCAACTATCTCTGCTTGTTTTATAAATAGATTTTCCTGTTTTTCTAATGTGTGTTTCATCTCTATGTGATAAACTTTTCTATCTTCTTGAGCTCTTAAAGAATGTACCGCTGGTCCTTTCGATGTATTAAGCATTCTGGATTGTATAAAAGCCTTATCTGCATTTTTTCCCATTTCTCCTCCAAGTGCATCTATTTCTCTAACCAAATGCCCCTTAGAAGTACCTCCTATATTTGGATTGCAAGGCATATTCGCAATAGCTTCAAGACTAATAGAAAACATTAAAGTTTTAAATCCCATTCTAGCCGTTGCGAGTGCAGCTTCGCATCCTGCATGACCTCCTCCTATAACAGCTACATCATAATCTCCTGCAAAATAACTCATTTTACTTTATTATGCTAATATTTTTAGCATATCCTCCTTCCAAAATCAAATGTTTATTATGAAACAAGAACAAATATTTGTGGTTATTTCCTTTATTTTCCTAAGCAAAACTTTTTAAATATTTCACTTATTATATCTTCTGAAACACTTTCTCCAGTTATTTTTCCTATTTCTTCTAAAATATCTGTAATACTTATAGTTACTACATCTATAGGCATTTGTTTCTCAATTGCCTCTTTAGCATTTGTTATATGTACAAGCATATTTCTGATTGCTTGCTTATGTCTCTCATTTGTTACCTGAAAGCTATCATCAATGCTAATTTCATTAAATTTATACATTTTTGAAATTGTTTCATATATCTTATCAATTCCTATTTTATTTAAAGCAGATATAGAAATTACAGTTCTATTCCCTACCTCTTTTTCTATTTCCTTTTCTCTTAAAACAATATTTTTATCTACTTTGTTTAATAAAACAATTCCTTTCTTTCCTTCTAATAATTTAAAAATTTCTCTATCTTCTTCCTCTAAAATTTTACTAGCATCTATTATAGCAATAACTAAATCTGCTTTTTGCGCAATTTCAAGAGATTTCTTAATTCCTATTTTCTCAATTTCATTATCAGTTTCTCTTATTCCTGCTGTATCAATTATCTTAACTGGAATACCATCAATTTGTATTAACTCTTCTATTGTATCTCTTGTTGTTCCTTCTATATCTGTTACAATAGCTCTCTCTTCTTTTAAAATTGCATTAAGTAATGAAGACTTTCCTGCATTTGGTTTTCCAATTATTGCAAGTGTTATTCCGTTCCTTAATAATTTTTCCATTTTCAAATGTTTTTTCTAATTCTTTTAATTGATTTTCTACCATTTCCAGTATATTTAATGTTTTCTCATTTGTAACTTCTTCCACATCATATTCTGGATAATCAATCGAAGCTTCAATATCCACCAAAATATCAACTACTTTTTCCCTAATAGCTTTAAGTTTTTCTGATAATTCTCCGTTCTAACTGTTTCATTGAAGCTTTTGCCTCTTTTTCAGTCTTAGAATTTATAATATCTATTATTGCTTCTGCCTGTGATAAGTCTATTCTTCCATTTAAAAAAGCCTTTTTGGTAAATTCTCCGTGGTTCTGCAAGTACAGCTCCATTTCTTAGACAAGCTTCAAGTATCCTATTCATCACAATAATTCCGCCATGTGAATTTATTTCGCACATATTTTCCATTGTAAACGATTTTGGAGACTTGAAAAAGGATACTAATACCTCGTCAATTATTTCGTCTTCTAAGACGATATGACCGTATTTAATCGTATATGGCTTGATTTCAAAATTATCAGACTTTGGTTTAAATATTTTTTTTATAATTTCAAAACTTTCTTCTCCGCTCATCCTTATAATTCCGATTCCTGAATTTCCTATAGCCGTAGAAATTGCT
Source organism: Clostridia bacterium (assembly GCA_022793905.1). Classification (GTDB taxonomy): domain Bacteria; phylum Bacillota; class Clostridia; order TANB77; family CAG-508; genus JAAWPK01. The sequence continues at coordinate 22,663 of JAAWDU010000013.1, read as the reverse complement.
ACAATTGTACTCATGTTTTCCTCCTATATTATTAAATAAAAAAAGACAAAGCAAAGACATATTTAAATAGAATTTAAATATGTAAAATCCTCACTTTGACCTTAGATTTCATATTAATTATAATTATTTTAAAGAAACTACTACTTTTCTATGCATTCCTTCTCCAATACTTGTTGTTTTTACTTTCTCGTTATTTTGAAGTTTAGAATGTATTATCTTTCTCTCATATGGTGTCATTGGCTCTAAAGTTATTGATTTTCTTGATTTAATAACACTTTTTGCAATCTTTTCAGCAAGCTCTTCTAAAGCTTTTCTTCTTTTTTCTCTATATCCTAATATATCAACTTCTATCCTTATTTTTTCACTGCTTTCTTTTGTAGCTATGGCTATAAGTATTGTTTGAAGAGCATTTAACGTCTCTCCCCTATACCCTATTAATAAATCTGCTTTTTTATCATCTATTATAACTTCTATTATATTCTCATTTATATTGCATTTATATTCTATTTTCTCTCCTAATAATTGTAACAAAAATTTTTCTAAAAACTCTATTACATTAGTTTTAGCTTCTTTTAATAAATTTTCATCAATTTTAATTTCTTCTTTATTCTTTTCTTTATCTACTTCTTTTTTTCTTTCTTGCTTTTTCTCTTTAAGCATCAACTCTACTTTTACTACTCTTGGTGCTAATATATCAAAGAAACTTCTTTTTTCCTCATCTTTTATTACTTTTATTTCAACATCATTTTTAGAAACTTTTAATTCTCTTAATCCTTTTTCAATTGCTTCATTTGTAGTTTTACCCTCAAATATTCTTGAATCAGGCATTTTCTTTTTCCTCCTTATCTTTATCTTTCATAAATGTATTAAGTAATAATCTTTCTCCTATCATAATAATGTTATTTGTAAGCCAATAAAGTGCAAGTCCAAGTGGTGCCATAAGTGATACTGATACAGCTAAAATTGGCATCATATATTGCATATTTTTATTTGTCATAGCCATCACATCTGGTTCCTCTGGTTTATTCTCTTCACTATCCATTTTCTCTTTTTTTTGTTTTTTCTGCATAGATGTTGTTATTTTAATAGAAATAAATGTTGTTATAACATATAATACAGGAATTATATATGTTCTAAAATCTCCCATATCCTTTGAAGGAATACTACTTAAATCTAATCCTAAAAATTCCATATTAATATAAATCTTTTCATCATCTTTTGATTTTTCTCTTATAATAGATATTTCAGGATAAGCATCCGTAGGCTTTTTCTCTTCTTTTTGATTTTCTGTTTTTTCACTCTCTGAATTATTTACTTCTGTATTTTCTTCACTTACCATACTGGAATTTATCTCATCTGTATACTTTTTAATCAAATCACTATCAACTTTTTTCATATATGTTAGTGGTGATTTTACAAGAAAAAACACAGATATAAGTAAAACAAATTGAACTATTGTAGAAAAACACCCCGCAAATGGGTTAACTCCTTCTCTTTTATATAATTCCATAGTCTCTCTTTGTAAAGCTTCTGGATTATTCTTATTTTTTACTTGAAGCTTTTTTAACTCTTCTTGCACTTTTACAGTCTTTTTCATTGTCTTCTGCTGTTTAATTGATATTGGAAGCATTGCAAGCTTTATAATTAACGAAAATAATATTATTGCCACTCCATAATTTCCGAATTAATTCATATAAAAAATTTAATAAATATCCAAATATATTAGCAAAAAAAGCAAACATTCACTTAACTCCTCCATTCTATTTTAGTGGATCATAACCACCTTTTGAAAAAGGATTACACTTAATAATCCTTTTTAGTCCATAAAAAATACCTTTTAAAACTCCATATTTTCCTATCGCCTGTTTTGTGTATTCTGAGCATGTTGGATAATATTTGCAATTTTTACCCAAAATAGGCGAAATGTACTTTTGATACTTACCAATTAACAAAACTAAAACTTTCCTCATTTCTCCTACTCTTGTCCTATTTTATTCAATATCTTAACAACATCTTCTTCTATGTCTTTAAAAGATAATACTATTCCTACTGCATTTTTTTTAACTAAAAAAACTATGCTATTACCAAGTTTAAAATTTTTCTCATTTACTCTGTAGCTCTCTTTTATTAGTCTTTTTAATCTATTTCTTTTTACAGCTTTTCCGAATTTTGCTTTAATTGCTATCCCGAAGTTTATTAATCTTTAAATTATTTTTAACAGAAAAAGCTTCTATATAATTTCCAGAATAATATTTTCCTTTTCCTAAAACAAATCTAAATTCATAATTTTTCTTTAATTTTTCTGTACTTTTCATTTTTTAATACTAAACCTTATGCAAAAAGGACCTAAACAAATTCATTTTAGGTCCCGTGTTTAATTTATGCACTTAGTTTTTTTCTTCCTTTTAATCTTCTTGCTTTAAGGATATTCCTTCCAGATCTTGTTTTCATTCTTTTAAGAAATCCATGTTCCTTTTGTCTTTGAATCTTTTTTGGTTGATATGTTCTTTTCATTTTGCACCTCCATAAGTTAATATAACATTAAAATTATACATTATTCTCTATACACTTGTCAAGTTTTTTTCAATTTTTCCTACGGAAATAAGGCATTTTTTTTATTTTCCACATTTTCTTAAAAATTTTCCACATTTTCATTGACATTTTTTTACCTTTTTTGATATCATATTTAAGAATAAATGAAATAAAAAATGGAGGTTAAAATGGAGGACAATTATCAAGAAATAATGAATAATGTAAAAACATTTGCAAAAGATGGAATTGTTTCTGTTGCATATGACACATGGATTTCACCACTTAAAATTTTTTCAATGGAAGGAACTACTGTAACATTAATTGCTCCTTCTTCTTTTTTTGTTGACCAAGTAAGACAATATCAAGTATACTTACAAAATTGCTTTAAAGCGGCAACAAACAAAATATATAATATTGAATATATTACAGCTGATGATGTAGAAAGAAATTCTTTAAATGTTTCCATCAATTCATTAGATGGAACAACAACAGATCAGCTAAAATCAAATCTTAATCGAAAATACACTTTTAGCACTTTTGTAATTGGTGAAAATAATAAATTTGCTCAAGCGGCTGCACTTGCAGTATCTGAAGCACCTGGTGCCGCATTTAATCCATTATTTATATATGGTGGAGTTGGTCTTGGAAAAACTCATTTAGTACATGCTGTTGGAAATGAAATATTGCACAGAAATCCAAGAAAGAAAGTACTATATGTAACTTCTGAAAAGTTTACAAACGAATTTATCAATGGAATACAAAACAATTCAAATGAACAATTCAGACAAAAATATAGAAATATAGATGTTTTAATAATAGATGACATTCAATTTCTAGCAGGAAAAGAAGGAATACAAGAAGAATTTTTTCATACATTTAATGCTCTTCGTGAAAATAGTAGTCAGATAATCCTTACATCAGATAAAGCACCAAAAGAAATTCATCCACTAGCAGATAGATTAAAATCTCGTTTTGTTGATGGTCTTTTAGTTGATATTTCAAGTGCGGACTATGAAACAAGACTCGCAATTTTAAGACAAAAAGTGGAACTTGAAAATATTATAATAGATGATATAGTTCTTTCAAACATAGCAGCAAAAATCGATACAAACATTAGAGAACTAGTTGGCACACTTCAAAAAATAGTTGCCCAAGCATCATTTACACATAGTGCCATAACAAATGAGCTCGCTGAAAAAGCAATTTCTGAAGTTATTGCACACAAAGAAAAAGTAATTTCATCAGATTATATTAAAGAAACTGTTTCAAAATATTTTAATATAGATGTTGTAGATATGAATAGCTCAAAACGTTCAAATGATATAGCATTTCCAAGGCAAATAGCAATGTATCTTTGTCGTGAACTTGCAAAAATGCAATATAAAAATATAGGAGCATCTTTTGGAAATAGAGACCATTCAACAGTTATGCATGCATGTAATAAAATAGAACAAGAGATAAAGAAAAACAAAGACACATCTACACATGTGGATAGTTTAAAAAATATTATTTTAAAACCTCAAGATTGATAGTTAAAAGTTTTGAAGAAATTTGAAAAAAATATTGTTTGTAAAAACATTCTTTTCAAAAAATAAATCAAATTCTTCTTACGGAAGCAATCTATTCGTTATTCACAAGGAATTGTGAATAATACGTTGATAAGTTGTTGAAAACAAAACTTTCCACCATAAGAAAATTTTTCTGTGGATATCATTTAAAATTATACACAAGTTATTCACATAAAAAAAGCTTACGGAAAACTAAGAAAAAAGTACTTTTCCACACTATCAACAGACCTACTAATACTACTACTAAAATTATTATATAAATATAAAGGAGGAAATGCCCCATGAGATTTGTCTGTGATAAAACAAATTTGCTCAAAGCTACTAATTCCGTAGTGAAAGGAGTATCTTCAAAAACAACAATGCCTATACTAGAAGGTATTCTAATTGAAACAAATGATAATCAAGTAAAATTAACTACATACGATTTAGAATTAGGTATTGAATACTTAATAGATTGTGAAGTAAAAGAACAAGGAAGTACAGTTGTAACAGCAACAGTATTTAGTGAAATAATAAGGAGATTACCAGATACTGATATAACTATATATTTAGATGAAAAAGATTTACTTGTTATAGAATGTGAAGGTTCATTATATAAACTTGCAAGTATGAATCCTGTAGAATTTCCAGAATTACCAGTTATAGATGAAGAAAATTCAATATCTATAGAGCAAAATACACTAAAAGATATGATAAGAAAAACGATATTTGCAGTAAGCACAGAAGCACATAGACCAATATTTACAGGATGTCTTTTTGAAATAAAAGATAATAAATTAAATGTTGTTGCAGTTGATGGATATAGATTAGGGTGGAAGAGTAAATACTTAGAAGAAAGTGTTAACAATTTTAAAGTTGTAATACCAGGAAAAACATTAAATGAAGTAAACAAGATTATACTAGATTCATTTGATAAAATAAAGATAAGTGTGTCTAAAAATCAAGCATTGTTTGAAATGGAAAATTGTAAAATAGTAACAAGACTTTTAGAAGGAGATTTTCTTGAATATGAAAAAGTAATTCCAAAAACATCAGAAACAAGGATAAGAGCAAATAAAAAAGAATTGCAAGAATGTTTTGAAAGAGTAAGTCTTATATCAATGTCAACAATAGAAAAAGAAAGAAAATATCCTGTAAAGGTTTCTATAGAAATAGGGAAGATAGTGATATCATGTAAAAATCAAGCAGGAGATGCAAAAGAAGAAATATTTTTAACAACAGAAGGAAAGAATTTAGAAGTTGGATTTAATCCAAAATATTTCTTAGATGCATTAAAAGCAATAGAAGATGAAGAGATATTTGTGGATTTTGGTTCAAGTTTATCACCATCAACAATAAAATCAGTTGACGATTCTGGGGATTATGTGTACATGATTTTACCTATAAGAATACAAGAATAAAAGAGGAATAAACATGTTCATAGAAAAAATTAAACTTACAAATTTTCGAAATTATGATGAACAAGAGATAATGTTAGATAGAAACATAAATATATTTTATGGAAACAATGCACAAGGAAAAACTAATTTGCTAGAATCAATTTATTTGTGTGCAATTGGAAAATCATATAGAACAAATAAGGATAAAGAACTTATAAAAAAAGAGAATGAATTTTCTAGAGCAGAAGTAAATTATGTAAAAAAAGATAGAAAAGGAAAAGTAACTGTTAGCGTTTCAGACAGAAAAATAATTGCTGTAAATGATATAAATTTGAAAAGAATGAGTGAAGTTTTGGGAAATGTAAATGTTGTACTATTTAGTCCAGAAGATATAAACATTTTTAAAGATGGACCAGAGAGACGAAGAAAAATTTTAGATATAATGATAAGTCAATTAAGACCATCTTATGTACATAATATTAATATGTATACTAATATTATTAAGCAAAGAAACAACTATTTAAAGCAAATTAAGCATGAAAAAAAAGGGAAAGACATGCTAGAAATTTGGGAAATTAAGCTTGCAGAATATGCAGAAATAATATATAAATACAGAAAAGAGTTTGTTTCAAAGATTATGGAAAAGATAGTAAAAATACATAAAGATATAACAAATAATAAAGAAGAAATAAGGATAGAGTATATATCAGATTTTTTAAGCAAAGAAAAATTTTTAAATAAAATAAAAGCAAATAGAGAAATAGATATTATAAGAGGATTTACAACAAATGGAATACATAGGGATGATTTAAAGCTATATATAAATGGCGATGCACTTGGAGTGTATGGATCTCAAGGTCAACATAGAAGTGCAATTCTTTCTATAAAACTTACTGAATTAGAAATAATAAAAGAAGAAATAGAAGAGAATCCAATTCTTCTTTTAGATGATTTTATGTCTGAACTTGACAAAGAAAGAAGAGAAAATTTCTTAGAAGATGTGAAGGACACACAAATAATAATTACTTGTACTGATAAGTTAGAATTAAAAAATGAGAATAAAAAAATATTTTATGTAGAAAATGGAAAAATAAAAGATATTTTATAAAAAGACTTGATTTTTTTGTTTAAACAATAATATAATAAAATTTGTTAAACGATAGGAGGAAAACGATGGATAAAGTAAAACATGAATATGGAGCAGAGCAAATACAAGTACTAGAAGGATTAGAAGCTGTAAGAAAGAGACCACGGAATGTATATTGGAAGTGTTTCTATAAGAGGATTACATCACTTAGTATATGAGATTGTAGATAATAGTGTAGATGAAGCTTTAGCAGGATATTGTAAAAACATACATGTAACAATAGAAGAAGGAAATATAATTTGTGTTGAAGATGATGGAAGAGGAATTCCAGTAGAAAAACATGCAAAAACAGGAATTTCAGCAGCAGAAACTGTTTACACAATTTTACATGCAGGAGGAAAATTTGGAGGAGATAGTGGGTATAAAGTTTCAGGAGGACTTCACGGAGTTGGTTCTTCCGTAGTAAATGCGTTATCAGCTTGGACAGAAGTTACAATTCAAAGAGATGGTGGAATTTATAAAATGTTCTTCGAAAGAGGAAAAACAATAAAGTCTCTAGAACGAGTTGGAGATTCTGATAAAACTGGTACAACAGTAAGATTTTTAGCAGATGATACTATTTTTGAAACTCTTGAATATGAATATGAGGTACTAGAAAAAAGATTAAGAGAGATGGCTTTTTTAACAAAAGGACTCAGAATAACAATAGAAGATAAAAGAGTAAAGAAGATAACTCAGGAAGATGAAGAAGGAAATGAAATAGAAGTAGAAGCGAAATCTAAAAAAGGAGATTTTTGTTTTGAAGGAGGACTTAATTCTTTTGTAGAATTTTTAAATAAAAATAAAGAAAAAATACATCAATTGCCAATTTATATTGAAAAAGATGGAGAAGTTCCGATAGAAATTGCAATTCAGTATACAACTGCATATTCAGAAAATATTTATACTTTTGTTAACAATATAAATACAATAGAAGGAGGAACACATTTAGAAGGATTCAAAAGAGCTGTAACAAAGGTTTTCAATGATTATGCAAGAGCACATGGAGTATTAAAAGAAAAAGATGCTAATTTAGTTGGTGAAGATATAAGAGAAGGAATGACAGCAGTTATTTCAGTAAAAGTAAAAGAGCCACAGTTTGAAGGACAAACTAAGACAAAATTAGGAAATAGTAATGTAACAGGAATTGTTTTAAATGCAGTAAATGAAGCGTTGAGTACATTTTTAGAAGAAAATCCAAGTGTTGCAAAATCTATACTTGAAAAGTGTATAAGTGCATCAAGAGCAAGAGAAGCAGCTAGGAAAGCAAGAGAATTAGTAAGAAAGAAAAATTCAATGGAAGGATCAACACTTCCAGGAAAACTTGCAGATTGTAGTAGTAAAAATGCAGATGAATGTGAAGTGTATATCGTAGAGGGAGATTCAGCAGGTGGAAGTGCAAAGCAAGGAAGAGATAGAACATTTCAAGCAATACTTCCATTATGGGGAAAAATGCTTAATGTAGAAAAATCTAGAGCAGATAAGATATATGGAAATGATAAATTACAACCTGTAATACTTGCAATAGGAGCTGGAATAGGAGCAGACTTTGATATTACAAAAATAAGATATGGAAAAGTAATAATAATGGCTGATGCTGATGTAGATGGAGCTCACATAAGAACATTACTGTTAACCTTTTTCTTCAGATATATGAGACCATTAGTAGAAAATGGAAATGTATATCTTGCACAACCACCACTTTATAAATTATCTAAAAAAGGAATGGAAGATATATATTGTTATACAGATGAAGATTTAACAAGAGCTTATAAAGAATTAGAAGAAAAGGGAATACAAAGAGAAGGATTAGGACTTCAAAGATATAAAGGACTTCGGAGAAATGAATCCTGATCAACTTTGGGAAACAACAATGGATCCAGAGAGAAGAATCCTTATAAAAGTAAAATTGGAAGATGCAATGAAAGCAGATGAAACGTTTACTTTATTAATGGGAGATGAAATAGAACCAAGAAGAAAATTTATTGAAGAAAACGCAAAATATGTTAAAAATCTTGATGTTTAATTAAACATAATAGTATTATGTTTCACGTGAAAATAAATAAGAGCTAATAAGTAAGAAGGGTATCTTGCTTATTAGCTCTTATAAAACTAATATTAGTCTTAGGCTAGAACTAATATACCTAACTTTTTCATTTAATATATATTGCTATATAAATAAACAATGAGCCAAATATATTAATCTTTCGCTCGACTATAAGTACACCAATAATTTGCATATTCATCCTAATTCTAGGGACTAGTAACACAAACTATTTAATATAAATATAATCTTAACTTCGAATATAGTGTACATAATTTAACCACATATGAAAAAATAAATGTAGCTTGCATACGAACAATATACTCTCATCGCCGGCAAAATGTAACCTAAAATCAAAGCTACATATCACCTTTGCACGAACAGTACAAAGCCTTAGATAAGACCTCGTAATGCTCTTAGTCCAACCAATATTAACTTTATGTTAATTATTATAAACAAAATGAAACGAAATATTCAGTAAAATTTTTACAAAAATACTTGACAAAATAAAAAATCATGTTAAAATATAATATATAATTTTAAAATCAAAGTTTTTTGTTCAAATGGACTATATTTATAATATAGTTTTCTAGAATATAAAAATCACAAACAAAATTGAATATAAGGAGAAAATATGCAAAAACAAAAAGATTTATCATTGCAAGAATGGTTACCTTTCGAGCGTATTTTGAATGATGGAATTATAAAAATTAAAGATAATTCGTATATCAAAATAATGAATGTAATACCAATTAACTATAGCTTGAAATCTGATTTAGAAAAAGAAGGAATTTTAAATTCATATAAAACTTTTTTAAAAACTTGCAATTTTGATGTTCAGATACTTATTCAAAGTAACAAAGAAGATTTATCAAACCATATTTTAAAAATTAAAGAAAGCGTAAAAAAAGAAAATAATTTAAATCTATATAAAATTTCAGAAAAGTATATTAAATTTATAACAAAGCTAAATAATGAAAAAAAGTCATCTTCAAAGAATTTTTTTATTATAACAAAATATGAACAAAATGTTAACACTAGAGAAGAAATAGCAATAGCAGAATTAAATGAAAGATATTTTAAAATAAAAGAATGCCTTTCAAGATGCGGAAATTTAATAAATGAAGTTAATGAAAAAGAAGATGTTAAAAGGATATTATTTACATTTTTTAATACTCGTAAAAATTTTTTAAGTTAGATAAAAGAAAAAAGGAGTGATTAAAATAAAAGATTCAATAAAAAATAAACAAATACTAAAATCAGAAAAAATGAAATTTGAAGAGGGAATTTTTAGCGAAAAAGATTATATTTCACCTTCATATATAAATTTAAGTAATCCTAAATATATAGAAATAGATGAAATGTTCTATTCATGTTTGATAGCTGTTAATTATTATAGAGAACAAGAAGATTTAATACTAAGAAGTTTAATAGATACAAATATAAATATGAATATATCTATATTCTATGAAAAACAGGATACATATAAAACAATAAGGGATTTGACGTATCATATAGGAAATGTTGGAGTTGAATTAAAAGAGAGTAAGCAAAACAAGCAAGATATAGATATAGCATCATTTAGTTATAATGATGCAAGGTATATAAGAAAAGAAATGCAAGTAAATGGTGAAGAAATTTATTATATGTATATATATTTGACAGTATTTTCAAAAGACAAAAAAGAATTAGAATATTTGTTGAATAAGGTTGAAGGAATTACACAAAGTAAAGGAATTCAAACAAGAAGAGCATATTTTAGAGAAGAGCAAGGATTTTTATCTAGTTTACCATTTATGCAAAATCATAATGAGATTAAAAATGTTGCAAAAAGAAATATACTTACATCGGGAATAGTTTCGACATATCCATTTATTTCATCATCTATATTTGATGAAGAGCGGAATATTTATTGGAACAAATAGCTATAATAGTTCATTAGTTTTTATAGATAGATACAATACAAAAAAGTATAAAAATGCAAATATCTGCATTTTTGGAACAAGTGGAGCTCGGCAAATCTTTTTATACTAAGCTTTTAATAATAAGAAATAGATTGCTCGGTATAGAACAATATATAATAGATCCAGAAAGAGAATATATAAATATTTGCGAAAATTTAGAAGGCACACTTTTAAAAATTGGACCAACATCAAATACATATATTAATGTTTTTGATATACGCGAAGAAAGTGTTGAAGATACAAGTCAAGGATATCTAATGACTAAAATCGGAAAATTAGTGCGGATTTTTCAATTTAATTTTTGGAGAAATGGATGAAGAAGAAAAAGCAGTAATAGAAGAAAAAATAATTGAATGCTATAAATCAAAAAATATAACATTTGATGATGAAAGCTTGTATAAAGAAGTTTTTGTAAATGGAAGAAAGGAAAAGGTGTTTAAAGAAAGTAAAGATATGCCAATATTAGAAGATTTCTATAATATATTAGACGATAAAGAAAAAACAAAAATCTTTAAAATAAAGTTAATTCCATTTATAAAAGGTTCACTAAAGTTTCTAAATAACTATACAAATATACAAATTGACAATAAATTAATAATAGCAGATATCTATGAATTAGGAGAAGAGAACATAAAGTATGGAATGTTCATTTTTATCGAATGCTTTTGGGATAGAATAAAAGCAGATAGGAGTAAGAAAAAGGCTATATACTTAGATGAAATTTGGAGGCTTATTGGGGTTACATCAAATAAATATGTTGCAAGCTTTATATATAAAATATTTAAAACAATAAGAAAATATGGAGGAAGTGCAGTTGCGATAACTCAAGATGTATCAGACCTTTTCAGTTTAGAAAATCGGTACATATGGGAAAAGTATATTGAATAACTCAAGTATAAAAACATTTTTTTCGTTAGAGGAAGAAAACATAAAAATATTATGTGAATATTCTAATTTATCAGAGAAGGAAAAAATTGAGATAAAAACATTAAAAAGAGGGGAATGCTTAATGTTTGTTGGAGATGACCATATTCTCACAAAAATAGAGGCTGATGGTTTTGAAAAGGAGTTAATTAATTAAGGTGAAAAAAGTAATAACAGCAGTAGGAAATGAAGAATTGAATAAAGTATTAAAAGAGCAAAAAGATATTAAGGTTGAAGCACCAGATATACAATATCAAGAGGGAATAATTGAAGCATTAGAAGAATATAAAGAAATAGATATTGTAGTTTTAAATGAAGAAATAATTGGAGAACTTGAGTTAGAAGATTTAATAAGAAGTATTGTTATAATTAAAAACGATGTTCAAATAATATTGATTACAAATGAGAAACAAAGTTTAGAGGGTAGTAGAAATATAATAAAGATAGTGTCAAATAAAACAAATTATGTGAAGGAGGTAGTAGAATGTATAACAGACAATGTATACATAAACCAAGAAAAAGCAACTAAAAGTGAAGAAGTTAAACATGAAAAAGAGAACATAATACATAATTTAGAAAAAGTAAAGATACAAAAGAAAAAAGAAAGTTTTAAAATATTAATAAGTATAAAGCAAAAAATAAAATCATTGGTTTCAAAAAAGAAAAAAAGGAATGAAGTGATATCAGTCATAGGAGCACCAGGAGTTCGGAAAGACTAGTTTTATATCAATTTGTGCTATGCTTAGTAAAGCAAAAAAAATTCTAATTATTGATTTTGATTTAGAAAATAATAATTTATATTCTGTATTTGGTGTAAATAAAATTCCAAAAGAGTTAAAAGAAAAAATAAAGGATGAAAACTTTTTAGAAGAATTTTGTCTAAAAGAAAAAAATATTCAAAAGCTAATTATAAAAGTTTATAAAAATTTAGATATAATTTCTTGTGCAGATATAATTTTTGGAAATAAATATTTATATAAAAAAGAGGGAATTGAAGAAATGTTAAACGAACTAAAAAGACAATATGAATTAATATTCTTAGATATATCAAGAGGTATAAAGAACGAAAAAGTGACAAGTGTATTATTAGAAAGAAGTGATAAAATAGTTTGTTTAACAGGAGGAAATATGTTGGAAATCAAAAAGACAATATCTATTTTGAACGATAATCAAAAAGACAAAATTTTTATAATCTATAATAAGAAAAATAAGTATACTATGAAAACCAAAATAATAGAGTTGTTATTATTAAAATTTAAGATTATAGGAACACTCGATTATGATATCAGATATAATCAAATTATAAATAAAAATATGAACAAATTATATATAAGTAAAAAAATAAGGAATGAGTATATTAAAATAATGGAAAAGTTGAAAATATAATATAAGGAGGAAAAGCTATATGGAAATGCAAGAACTAGAAAAAGTAGAAGAAAAGAAAATAACAAATGAACTAGATAATACAGTAAAAGAAGGATTAATAGTTAATATAGGAGAAAAACAAAATAAATTTTTAGAAAGTACATTCGGAAAAATTGTTAATACTGGAGTAGATATTGCACTAAGAGCAATACTTCCAAATGCAGTAGAAAATGAGGTAATAGGTATAAAAAATGCAATTATAAATGATGGATTTAAAGAAGGTATAAAAACAGCTGTTAATACTGCAAGTAATATTGGAAAAAGCATAGCAGGAATTTTTACTGGAAAGTTTGATACAGTTTCACAAGCATATACTGCAATAAAAGCAGGGGGAATAATAGATTCTGCATCAAAACTTGTAGATACAGCAGTAAAATCTGCGCAAGATAATAATTTAATAAAAAGCTCAACAGCAAAAGTGATAAAGAAAAGTAAAAATGTTGTGAAAGATTGTTTATCAAGTAAAATAGAAGAAGATTTTATGAGCCAAGTAGACGGAATAGAAAAGGTTGGAAAATATATTGAAAATTGGAATAAATGCCTAGAGCAAAAAGATTTAATAGGAATGAAAAGAGAACATAACAAAATTATAAAAAAACTAAATACACTTATACCAATTGAAAGTACTTTAAAGCAAGCAAGAAGTATTGAAAATGTACAGTTGCTTATAAAAAATAAAGGAAATTCCCTTGAAAATATTACAGATGAAGAACTAAAACTTGCACAAACTTTATAAAAAATAAGATAAGTTATGTATTATTTGATTTTTATTTGAATTATGTAAAATAAACACTTGCAAAAAAAATGCCGTTTTAGTATAATATCCGTAGGATAATTTAGGAAGGAATGGTATAAAAATGGATAGACCAGATGAAACAATAATTGAAAGAGATATTGAAAAAGAGATGAAAACAGCATATATTGACTATGCCATGAGCGTTATAGTTGCACGTGCACTTCCCGATGTAAGAGACGGTTTAAAGCCAGTACATAGAAGAATTTTATATTCAATGCATGAAGATGGTATTACATCAGATAAACCATACAGAAAATGTGCAAATACAGTTGGTTCAGTTTTAGGTAGGTATCATCCACATGGTGATGCGGCAGTATATGATGCAATGGTAAGAATGGCTCAAACATTTACTTTGAGATACCCTCTTATAGATGGACATGGAAACTTTGGTTCAATAGATGGTGACCCTCCAGCAGCAATGAGGTATACAGAAGCAAGGATGTCGAAGATTGCAAACTATATGTTAATGGATATAGAAAAAAATACAGTTGATTTTGTACCTAACTATGATGATAGATTGCAAGAACCGGCTGTACTACCAGCAAGATTACCAGCACTTTTACTTAATGGCTCTTCTGGAATTGCTGTAGGAATGGCAACAAATATTCCACCACATAACCTATCAGAAGTTGTTGATGGAATAGTTAAAATAATTGATGATGACGAAGTTACTGATGAAGATTTAATGAAAATAATAAAAGGACCAGATTTCCCAACTGGTGCGACAATTGTTGGAAGAGAAGGAATAAAAGAAGCATATACAAAAGGTAGAGGAAAAATCATAATGAGGGCAGAAGCAGAAATTGAAGAAATGGCAGGTAATAGACAAAGAATAATAATAACTTCACTTCCATATCAAGTAAATAAAGCAAGGCTTCATAAAGCAATAGATGATTTAGCAAGAGATAAAAAGATAGAGGGAATTTCAGCAATAAGAGATGAATCAGATAGACAAGCAAATGTAAGACTAGTTATTGAACTAAAAAGAGAAGCAAATGCACAAGTAATTTTAAATAGATTATATAAATTTACACAAATGCAAGAAACTTTTGGAGTAATAACACTTGCACTTGTAAAAGGTGTACCTAGGATATTAACACTAAAACAATGCTTAGAGTGTTTTATAGATCATAGAAAAGAAGTTGTAGTTCGTAGAACTAAATTTGAACTAGAAAAAGCAGAGGCAAGAGCACATATATTAGAAGGTTTAAAAATTGCAATAGATAATATAGATGAAGTTATAAGAATAATAAGAGGTTCGTATGATGATCCAAAAGAGAGATTAATGGAAAGATTTGGATTATCAGATGTTCAGGCACAAGCAATTTTGGATATGAGATTAAAAACATTATCTGGTTTGCAAAGAGAGAAGATAGAAGAAGAATATAATGAACTTATGAAATTGATTGAACATTTAAAAGCTGTGCTTGCAAGTGAAAAGTTAGTTTTCGATATAATAAAAGAAGAACTTCTTGAATTAAAAGAAAAATATGGCGATGAAAGAAAGACTAAAATAGTATCAAATCCAGGAGAATTTGGAGAGGAAGATTTAGTAAAAGAAGAAGAAACAGTTATTACCCTATCTCATTTTGGATATATAAAAAGATTACCAATAGATACATATAAAAGTCAAAAAAGGGGCGGAAAAGGAATTGTTCGGAATGACAACAAGAGAAGAAGATTTTGTAAAAGAAATATTTACAGCTTCAACTCATGATGTTATAATGTTCTTTAGCAATAAAGGAAAGTTATATAAACTTAGAGGATATGAAATTCCAGAAGCTCGGAAGAACAGCTAAAGGAACAGCTATAGTGAACTTACTTAGCCTAGATTCAGGAGAAAAAATTTCAGCTATTATACCAATTCAGAATATTGCAGAAGGAAAATATTTACTTATGGCAACCAAAAATGGAGTTATCAAAAAAACTCCACTTGCAGAATATGATTCTTCAAGAAGAACAGGTCTTCAAGGAATAGCATTAAAAGATGATGATGAGCTTATTTCCGTAAAGCTTACGGACGGTGAAGACAATGTTGTAATGGTAACAAAACGGAGGTCAATGTATTACATTTGATGAAAAAGATGTAAGACCAATGGGTAGAGTTTCACAAGGAGTAATAGGAATTAGATTAGACAAAGATGATAGTGTAATTGGAATGGAATCAATAGTTTCAGGAAGCAAACAAACATTACTTACAATAACAGAAAATGGATTTGGAAAAAGAACTGAACTAGATGAATATAGAGTACAAGTAAGAGCTGGGAAAGGTGTTATAACATATAAAATAACACCAAAGACTGGAGAAGTGGTAGGAGTAAAACTAGTTGATGAAGATGATGATATAATGCTTGTTACAGATACTGGAACAATAATAAGAATAAAAGTATCAGAAATAAGTATATTAGGTCGTCCAACACAAGGTGTAACTCTTATGAGAACGAACGAAGGTAAGGTTGTAAGCATAGAAAAAATATCAGATGATAATGATACTGT
Organism: Clostridia bacterium; assembly: GCA_022793905.1. Lineage (GTDB taxonomy): Bacteria > Bacillota > Clostridia > TANB77 > CAG-508 > JAAWPK01. The sequence continues at coordinate 6,409 of JAAWDU010000013.1, read as the reverse complement.
TGAAGAAGAAAAATAACCTTAAAATGGAAATAGCAATCAGAACATGACTGATTGCTATTTCCATAATTATATTATTGTGAACTAGTAATTTTACTAAGTCTAATATCATTTCCAAAGAATCTACATATGTTATAATAGTAAGCAATACGAGAAAAAATTCTTTCACTATAAGTATCTAGCAAGTTATTCATATTTAGATTTGTAGAAATAATGGTTTTCGTAATATGATTATTTTGAAACAATAACCTTGCATTTATAATATTAAACAATTCAGATAATTTGAATGAATTTAAGGCTTCTACACCTAAATCATCAATAATTAGCAAGTCTACATTTATCATATTATTGTAAACTTCATTAAGCTCAGAATTACCAAATTTGTAATCTAAAATATTATCAAGCATAATTGGAGCTGTTTGATATAATACAGTTTTTCCAGAGGATAATATTTCTTTTGCAATACAATTAGAAAGAAAAGTTTTTCCAAGTCCAGTACTACCAGTAAAAAGTAAATTTTTTTCATCTGGATTATCAAAGTTTTTTATAAAATTTAGTGAAATATCTTTAATATTTTTAATATTTTGCCTTGGAGATATTTTTGCATTATAAAGTTCTTCATTGATATTGTTTGAATATAGATTTAAATCAAATTTATCAAAATTTTCTTTATGTAAATTTCCGAATATTAGATTTATTAAAATCAATATCAAAAAGTTTTTGTTTTATACAATTACAAAGAGTACTTTTGCCATTATCATATTTAGTAAAACCAGTATCTTCACATATATTACATTCATATAAAGGAGCTAAAGCACCAGGAGGTATTGAAATAGTTTTCAACAAATTTTCTTTTTCAGAAGTTAGGTTATTGAATTCTATTTTTAGTTTTTTTTCAAGTTCACTATCTCCATGTAAAACAGCTTTTGAAATATCTAAAGCAAGTTTGCCAAGTTTATATTTTAAATCAGCAAGTTCTGGATGTAAATGATAAAAATTTGATTTTTGCTTTTCGAAATTCAAATTAGCAAGTTCTCTTTTTCTTTCGTAATCTTTTAATAAAGTATTTAAAGTAGAATTATTCAAATTCGTCATCCTTTCTAAGATTGTTTATTTGCATATAAATTATCAAAGTTTGCATATGAACGTTGTTCAAAGTTACTGTATTTTACTTTTTGTTCTAAATCTTTTTTATTTTTAGCTGTATTTTTAGCTGAAATTAAATAATTTTGAACATCATCAGATGTTTTAAGTTCTCTTATATGCCAGTCAGAAATTACTTTATCTAAATATTCAAAATTAATAGTAGATTTTGAAACAGTCTTTTTTAATGCAAATTCTATTATATCTAAAGAATATCCAAAGTCTACAGTCCATTTTTTTACATAACCTTGTTCATATTCACTTAAATTTCTTTGAAGACCAAGTTTTTTCTGAATAGTTTTATATGCTTTTTGTAAATTATCATTTTTTTGGAAATAAATTTCAAGGTCACTAAAAGTATGTACAGAGTTTGAAGACCAACCTTCAGCGACAGCTCTTACATATCCTGGATTAAGAGCAGAACGTTGAAAACAGTAACTAAAAAGAGCCATAATTACTTGTTCATCAAAATTATATTTTTTGAAAAATAGGTCAATATCTGCATACCAAGAAGGTGACATGATACCTTGAAAGAAAGAATTGTTGATTGTTTCAACAAGTCTTGCTTTATTTTGATTTTTTTCATTTCTCTCTATATCTTCACTAGATAAAGAAACATTAGGTTTGTATAATTTACGAAGCTCAAGTTCTTGTAAGTTATTAACTATAAAGCCAGTTCCTTTCTTGGTGATAACTCCGTTAGTTTCCCAATATTTTAATGCTTCTTGAATAACAGGATATTGAATAGATAATTTTTTTGATAAATCGTTTATATTAACATCTTTATTATATTTAGATAAAAATAATATATATAGATATACTTTGATAAAATCTCCGAGAAGCACAAGAAAGATATTCTGCAAAGAATATATCTGGTATTTTTGTTGTTGCAAATAATAAAGATTCTTCATTTTGTTCTAATTTCATAAGAATTTCTCCTAACAAATTTTTAAATTTTAAGCAATTAACTTAAGTCAAATTATATCATTTTGCGACAAAAAAAACAAGAATAGAAAATTTATTTGTACAAATAAACTTTGGGTCTTATGAAAAATTTTAATATGTAAAATAAAACATATAAAATGTTTTCATGATTAAATCCAATAATACTAAAAAGTAATATAGGAAAGCATAATACTATAATTATAAATATTTTTACAATAAAGTTAGATATAAATAGACTTGTAATGCAAAAAATAAATAATCCCCAAATTACATTTAAAATCACAGTTGAATAGTCTATAAAGCCAAAAAGTTTACTAGAAAAATCATAATTCTGTGGAATAATAAATTTCACTCTATGTCACCTCCAAAAAATTATTTAGGTTTTATTAGATTTCTAATTCCATACATGGAATTGTAAGTATCAATACTAATTCCTCCAATAAAATCTCTAACATAATTATTAACTTTCATTAAAGCAAAAATTGAGCCTATAAATAACAATTTAGATACAAGATTTGTACTACTATATTCAATTGAAAACATTACTATTAGGATAAAATCTGCAAATAGTTCTATAAAAAGTAGAGAGAAAAGACATTTTAACCAAGCTCTAAAAAGCCCAGAATTAGAACGCATAGAAAGTGTTAGAATTGCAAAAGGTGAAATAAGTACAAATACTTTAATAAGTATATATCTAATAGAGTAGATAAAAATTAAGTTAAGAAAACCTATAGATACAATAGTTTTTATTATTCCATCAATTGAAAATAAGTTTGCATTACTTCCTTCTACTTTTATTATAGCATCTGAGATACTGATTAATTTTGAAAAACATATATCTGCATGTAGAAAATTTCCACCGAACTTCCCTTATTGCAGTCGAAATTAGAGAATTAATTGTAATAATTTGCTCACAAAGGAAAAAACTAGCATTCATAAAGATTCCAACTAAAATAAGTTTGAGAATAAATTTGAATGGATTTTGTGCTTCTACAATTGCAAAGCTAGATAGTAAATGTCTAACTGCAAAGTATAAGATAAAGCCAATTAGGAGTGCATTTGCAATAATTAATAGTCCAGAGCTAGAAGAATTACCTAAAATTTTTTCAAGATATGTAGAAGTTAGTATATCAGAATCAATAAAAGCAATTTCGTCTAAAGCAGAATATATTGAATTATCAATAGATGAAAACATAGAGCTAAAAAGTTCATTTATTGTAGATAAGATTGTATTTGAATTAAGATTCAAAATAAGTACCTCCTAAAAGTTATTTGATTAAAGTTTCAATTAGACTAATAAGTAAATCTAATACTAGAATAAAAGTGTAAGAAATAATAGAAGTTCTAATAAGTTTTTTTCCAGTCCTAATACGCTCTTCATCTCCAAAGCTAAATTTTTGCATAAGAAATCCAGAACCTATGGCGACAGCAGCAATAGGAGTAGCAATTGCAATTATATAGCTTTTTATGTTTTCAAATGCAGAGATAAGTTTATTGATAAGTTTTGGATATCCTGCAAAAGAAGGAAGAGATAAAGTAAAAATAATGCTAAGGGAAATAAAGAAAATAAATAAAGTGTAATATAAAAATTTTTTCATATGAAACAACTCCTTAAAATATTGTAATTTACATGTCTTTATCAATTTCAAAATATGGAATTAAATCGATTTTTTGTGGAGGCAAAATATTTTTGCCAGTAGATAAAAACGCCAGACATGAGAACGTATCTAATTTTTGAGTAAAAAAGTTTGTATCAAAAATAAAATCTGATTGGGTATATTTATTTAAACTCTCAGAAAAATTGGGCTTGTCATAACTAAAAATGCTAGAAAGAGAAGAGATTTTTGGGTTTTTTGAACTTTCAGAAATACTTTTAGAATACTTTTGCTTTTCCTCTTTACCAAGCTGTTTTTGTGCATCTTCAATTGTAAAAATATCATCTGTTCTAAACCAAAATTTGTTTATTAAATTTTGAATAATTACCTTAACAGTATATTGATTATTTATAGAATTGAGAAGTGATGTATAACTTTGAGTTGCAACTATATTTATACATTTTGCTTCTCTAGATTGTGCAAAAAAATCTGCATCAGTATCTGTAACATATTCGTGATATTCATCACTAATAAAACATACACTTCTCATATTAGAGTTTGATTTAGCAAGTCTTGCCATAACTTCTGTTTGAAAATCAAGTTTTAAGTAAGCAGAAATTATTTTAGAAAGATTTCGGTATTCCGCAATATTCATATTCAAAACAATTATTTTTCCTTTAGTTATCATTTCTTCAAAGCCAAAGAAATTTAAGTCAGACTTATTTGGGGAAAAAGTTTGCAGAACTTCATAATCAGAAATAAATGCACCAGTAATTCGAGTGATTTCGGATTTTAATATACTAGAAGTCCTAGTATCTAGAGAATTAAACTCTTTTTCAAAAAATTCTATTGAGGATAAAAGGTCATGAACTTCTAATTTAGAAAGTTTTCCTTTAAGAAAAATAGAACGCATATAATTAATCTTGCTCATGTAATAGTCTGGTATAGTAATTAATTTGTGGAGTTCAGAAAATGTAACATATCTATTATTATATAGCCTGCAAAACTTAATACATTCGGTCAAGACCTGTTCTGCTTTATCTAACCAATAACTTTCACTATTGTTTTTAGAAAACAGTGTTAAAATTGTTTTTAAGCGGTTTGCAAGTATAGATGGCTTTAAATTAGGTTTATCTAGAGGATTATATTTGATATTTCCACCGAAGTTCAATTACAATTAAATCTTCATTTCTCCTATAGTAAGATGCATATTTTTCAACTTGTGAATAATAGTTACCTTTAACATCTAATATAAGCATTCCAAGTTTAGAATTATAATCTTGATATTTATATTTTATGAGCTGTCTTGTAAAAGGGTACATAGCAGAGCTTGTTTTCCCGAGAACCTATAGTCCCAGTTATTAAGATATTCTGATAAAGACTTGATTCTGGTAAAATAATTGGGTGATTGGAAGTATTAGAGAAAATAGAAAGGGATAATCCGAGTTACTTTATTTTCTTTAGCATGTTGTTTTTTTATTTTTTTTGTAAAAAATGTAGAATATATAAGATTTATAATAATTAAGCTAGAAATGCTAGATATCAGAATAAAGAAAAGTTTTAAGTTTTTCCAAAGTTCAGGGTATTTTTCGCATATATCAAATGGAGTAACAGCAAAATTAATCATAATAGTATCTGCTGTATAAATTGGTAAAAAAAGTAGAAAGTAAATTGATAAAAATATGAAAATAAATGAAAAGTTAAATAGAACTTTTCTAAAAAAAGTATCTGCAAACATAAAATAGAGCCTCCTTATGTTAAATTAGTTTGGAATGTTAAATTTTGATTCATGTGAGTTTTTAAAGAAAATTATATCTGTTATAGTATATAAAGAATAAAAAACGATGAAAGTATTAATAATAAGAGATATAAAAAACAAATTTACTAAAAAATTTATAATATCACCACCTTTTAAACTGAAAAGGTAAAACAGATTGTAAATATGATACAACAAAATTTTACTTTTGTCTATACTTTTTTTAAAATTTGTGATAAAATATATATTGTTTTTATATAAAATTTAAGAAAGGTAGGAAAAAATATGGAAATAAATAAAGATATGACAATAGGAGAATTATTAGAAAAAGCACCAGAAAAAGCAGAGATTTTGTTAGAAGCTGGAATGCACTGTTTAGGATGCCCTGCATCACAAGGAGAAACTATAGAAGAAGCTTGTGAAGTACATGGGATTGATGTAAGTGAAATTATAGAAAAACTAAACAAATAAGAAAAATTGCAAAAAAATTTGTAATTTTTAAAAAAATAGTTGACATTTTACTATTTTTGTAGTAATATATATAAGCGGTTGCGTAGAAAAGTAACCACTTATATATATTGGTGATTTGGGCTATTAGCTCAGGTGGTAGAGCACTTGACTTTTAATCAAGTTGTCCCGCGTTCGAGTCGCGGATAGCTCACCAAAGGCCCGTTGGTCAAGCGGTTAAGACACCGCCCTTTCACGGCGGAGACATGGGTTCGATTCCCGTACGGGTCACCAAGAAATAATGCCAATTTAGCTCAGTTGGTAGAGCAACGCACTTGTAATGCGTAGGTCACCCGTTCAAATCGGGTAATTGGCTCCATTCAAAGGTCGAGAGTTTTGATGTGACATCTTAATTCTCGGCTTTTACTTTTGCTTTAGAGAAAGGGGGCTCAATGTCAATAGTTGGGGTGAGATACCTGAAAAGTATTCTTATCTCAGCTTTTTTAATTGGTCAAAAATTTTAGGT
>JAAWDU010000012.1 GCA_022793905.1 Clostridia bacterium | reverse complement strand
CGCTCTTGCTTTGGTTTATCCTTTTGTATTTCATTTGCTTTGGTTTTCCTTTCATTAAAATTTTTATTATTGGAAATAATATATTTATTCCCTTATGGCAAGGAATAAAAACAGAAAAAAACCAAACCAAACCAAACTATTTTCATTCCCTCCCATAAAGAAAGTTATCTCATAATGAGATTATTCAAACAATATATATCACATTATGAGATAATTGTCAATATCTCCGTTTGAGATATTTTATAATAAAATTATAAATCCTAAAAATAAGGAGCAAAATATGAGATTAAGAACTATAAGAGAAGATAGAGACATAACTCAAACAGAAATTGCTACCTATCTGAATTGTAAACAAAACACATATCAACAATATGAATCTGGTAAGAGACAAATCCCAATAGAAGCACTAAAGAAACTTGCTAAATTCTATGGAACAAGTATAGATTATCTCCTTGATGTAACAGACGAAATAAAACCTTATCCACCAAAAAAAACAAACAGTTAAACCTAAATATGGTTAACTGTTTGTTTTGCGAAGAGTCATTGTCTCACAAAAATAAGTGTTCAATCAAAATGTGAATTCCCATGCCTATTAGAATTATTCCTCCTAAAATTTGAGCTTTTTTTTCAAATTTATCTCCAAATTTACTTCCTATCATTACACCAAGTGCAGATATAACAAATGTTACAATTCCTATTGTAAAAATTGCTCCTATAATATTTGCTTCTAAAAAGGCAAAAGTAATTCCTACTGCTAAAGCATCTATGCTTGTGGCAATTGCTAGAAGAATCATTGTTTTAAATCCTATATCACTATTAATATTTTCTTCTTTTTTTAATGTCTCAAGTATCATATTTACTCCAATAATTGAAAGAAGTCCAAATGCTATCCAATGATCTATCTGTGTAACAAAACTTTCAAATCCTTTCCCTAGTAAAAAACCAATTAGTGGCATACCTGCCTGAAATATTCCAAAATATAACCCTATTATGATTATATTCTTTGCTTTTAAATCTTTAATAGATAATCCTTTACAAATAGAAACTGCAAATGCGTCCATTGCAAGACCTATACTAATTAATAAAATTTCTAATATCCCCATTTTTCCCTCTCTTTTTGCCTATTTAATCTTATTGATTTTTTATAAAATATATTCTTATTTTATTTATTCTTCTTCAATCATCATACTTTCAAATTGGCTATTATAAAGGCTTGCATAAAATCCATTTTTTTCTAATAATTCTTCATGAGTTCCTTGCTCAATTATGTCTCCTTCATTCATTACCAATATTATATCAGCATTTTTGATTGTAGATAACCTATGCGCTATTATAAATGATGTCCTTCCTTCTGTCAATTTATCCATTGCTTGTTGTACTAATTCTTCTGTTCTTGTATCAACATTACTTGTTGCTTCATCTAATATTAAAAATGGTGAATTAGCTACATTTCCTCTTGCAATTGTTAAAAGTTGTTTTTGACCTGCTGAAACACTTTCTGCGTCTGTCAAATTTGTATCAAGTCCATTTGGCAAACTTTTTACAAAATGTTCAAGTCCTACTATCTTGCAAGCTTCTAGTACTTCATCATCTGATACTCCTTTTTTGTTATATACTATATTTTCCCTTATTGTTCCATTAAATAACCAAGTATCTTGTAATACCATAATAAATAATTCATGTATATTTTCTCTTGTTAATTCTTTTGTATCTACTCCATCTATTGTGATTTTACCAGAATTTATCTCATAAAATCTCATAAGTAAATTTACTAAAGTTGTTTTTCCTGCTCCTGTTGGTCCTACTATTGCTATCTTTTGTCCTGGATTTGCTTTGCATGAGAAGTCCTTTATTACAAGTTTTTCTGAATCATCATATCCAAATTTTACATGTTCAAATTCAATAGTTCCTTTTACCTCTTCTTTTTCAAGTTTTCTGGTTTTATAACTTTCGTCTTCCATCTCTTTTTCTTCTAGGAATTCAAATACTCTTTCACTTGCAGCAACTGCTGATTGCAAATTTGTTAGTCCTTGTGCAATTTGTTGTAGTGGTGATGTAAATAATCTTGCATAAAGAATAAATGCCACAATTACTCCAAAAGTTATTATACCCTCCTTTACAAGAATTGCTCCGTACTACACATACTGCAACATAGCTTAAGTTTCCTATAAATCCCATCATAGGTTGCATGAGTCCTGATAAAAAAGCACTCTTTCTACTAGATGTAAATAGATTTTCATTTAATTCTTGAAACTCTTTTATTGCCTTTTTTTTACCGTTATAAACCTTTACTATATTATATCCAGAATACATTTCTTCTATATGTCCATTTAGATTACCTAGTTCTACTTGTTTTCTATTGAAATACTTCTGTGATTTTCCGAAGTACAAAGAACATAAAACCAAAACCTATTAGTGATGTACAAATTGCTGTAATTGCCATTATCCAATTTGTACAAAACATCATAATAACACATGCAACAAGAAGTGTTACTGCAGATGTAAAGCTTCCTAAATTTTGGCTTATGGTCATACCTATTGTATCTACATCGTTTGTCACTCTTGATAAAATATCTCCAAAAGAATGTTTATCAAAGTATCTTAATGGTAATTTATTTATTTTTTTAGATATATTTGTTCTAAGACCTTTTGCAAGTTTGTTTGCAGATGTTGCCATTGTAAAACTTGCACAAAAGTCAAAAATAGCACTAGTTATATAAATACATATCATAAATATTACAATACTTATTAATTTATCAAAATCTATTCCAGTAATTAACCCCGCTGTTATTGTATCTGTAAGGCTTGATAATCTATTTGGACCAATTATTGCACATATTGAACTCACTGCTCCACATACAATTGCTATAATGTAAAAAGGTAATAGTTTTTTATTATATCCGGAGTAGTTTTATAATGGATTTTTTAAAATTTTTTGGTTTTTCATGTACACGATTTGGTCCTACATTTCTTTGAACTGTTTTTCTCTCATTATTCGTCATTTTCTAACTCCTCCTTACTTAATTGTGAATATGCAATTTCTTTATATACTGCACAAGTTTTAAGAAGTTCTTTATGTGTTCCCTGTCCTACACATTTTCCTTCATCTAAAACCAAAATTTGGTCTGCATTCATTACAGTTCCTATTCTTTGAGCAACAATTATATTGCTTGCTTCTTTTGTATAGCTTTTCAACTCTTTTCTAAGTTTACTATCAGTTTTATAATCAAGAGCTGAAAATGAATCATCAAAAATGTATATTTCTGGATCTCTTGCAATAGCTCTAGCTATTGCTAATCTTTGCTTTTGTCCCCCACTTACATTAGTTCCACCACTTGCTATATGCGAGTCATATTTATCATCCATTTTTTCTACAAAGTCTTTTCCTTGTGCAACTTCAATAGCTTTTATAATTTCTTCTTCTTTAGTTTCTTTTCCATTTTCTCCATATGCGACATTTCCTTTTACTGTATCACTAAACATTACTGCTTTTTGTGGAACATATCCAATTTTATTATGTAAAAATTCTTGATTATATTCTTTTACATTAACTCCATCGACTAATACTTCTCCCTCTGTTACATCAAAAAATCTTGGCACTAAGTTTATTAATGTAGATTTTCCGGCATCCTGTTGAACCAATTATTGCAAGTGTTTCTCCTTTGTTTAATTTGAATGATATATCTTGCAAGACCTTCTCTTGACCATCTGGATACTTAAATGATACATTTTTGAATTCTACTGTACCTTTTAAATTTGTTTTGTTTTCCTTTATTTTTCCATTTTTTATTGAAATTTTAGATTGTAATACTTCTAAAATTCTGTTTGCAGAAACAGAAGCTCTAGGCCACATCATGAATATCATTGCAAGCATTAAGAAAGAAATAATAACTTGCATTGCATAAGCCGAAAATACAACCATATTACTAAAAATGTCTATTTTGTCTGCAAGACCTGCTTCTTCAATCATATATGCTCCTGCAAAATATATTGCAAGAGTTATTCCATTCATAATCATATATATCACTGGTGACATTACTCCCATAGTTCTTTGGTTAAATGTCTGTAATTTTGTTAAATCATTATTTTCCTTTTCAAATTTTTCTTCTTGGTATTCCTCTCCATTAAATGCTCTTACAACTCTTATTCCTGTAAGATTTTCGCGTGTCACATTATTTACTTTATCGATTATTTTTTGTACTTTTTTGAAATTAGGAAGTACTAATTTCATTAGAATTCCTATCGTTATAACTAAAATCAAAACTGCTCCACCAGTAATAGCACTCCAAGTAAAATTTTTATCTAATATCTTGAGTATTGCCCAAACTGCTGTTATAGGTGCTTTTACTATAAGCTGTAATCCCATTGCAAGTAACATTTCTACTTGTGTCACATCATTTGTGGTTCTAGTAATTAAACTACTTACAGAAAACTTATTCATTTCCTCCATGCTGAATTCCTCTACTTTTGAAAATAAATCTCCTCTAACTTTCTTAGAAAATGACGTTGCAATATATGAAGCAAAATATCCGTACAATACAAGCAGACACCAAGCTTCCTCCTGCACATGCTAGCATATATCCTCCTTGCTTTAATATATCTCCTATATCACTTCCCTCAGTTTGAACAAGCTTTGTTATTTCAGACATATAGTCTGGCATTTTTAAATCAAGCCAAACTTGCCCGAATTATAAATAATAAGCATACTACTATAAGCACTACTTCTTTTTTATTTAATTTTCTAAGTAATTTTAGCATTCTTCTTTCTCTCCTTTTCCTATACGTTTGTATATTATATATCTACTTTTATGAAAACTCATGCTCTTTTTGTAAATTTTTGGTGAAAATAAGGTTCCAAAACCTTGGAACCTCAAATTTATACATCGTATTTATATTCTAAATCCTCCATAAATGGAAAAACTTCCATTATATACTTTTTTGTTACCATTGCCATTTTGGCTGGTGGATTTTTCTGTCCTACATGTATTAGTTTTTGAGTGTAACAATTTTCGGTTGTCTTAAAAAGTAAATATCTATTTGTTAAATAAGTAAAATATATTTGATATCCATTATCTAAAATCTGTTCAAATTCTTCAAACGTTTCCATTTTCTTCTCCTATCATTTCTTCAAATTCAGTTTCTGATATGACATTTACTCCTAATTCTTGTGCTTTTGTAAGCTTGCTTCCTGCATCCTCTCCGTGCAAGTACATATGTTGTTTTTTTAGAAACTGAGCCGAGATGTTTTTCCTCCAAATTTTTCTATTAGCTCTGATGCCTCATCTCTTGTATATTTTTCAAGTGTACCTGTTAAAACGAACGTCATTCCAGCAAATCTATCATCGACTTCTTCATCATCTTCATTTTTCATGTTTACTCCTGCTTCTTTTAACTTTTCTATTAGTTCTATTGTTTGTTCTTGAGAAAAAAATTCGCAAATACTTTTTGCTGTCTTTTCTCCAATATCATCTACCAATGCTAAATTTACCTCTGTTGCATTCATAAGTTTATCTATACTCTTATATTTTTTTGCAAGAGCCTTTGCTCCTTTTGTTCCTACATGTCTTATTCCAAGTGCACTAATTAGTTTATCTAGATTATTATTTTTACTTGCATTTATAGCATTTATCAAATTTTCTGAAAATTTTTCTCCACTCTTTTTTAAACTTTGAATATCTTCTTTTTTTAAATAATAAATATCTGCAATTCCTTTAAGCATATCTTTATCAATCATTTGTTCAATTATTGAAAAACCGAAGTCCTTCTATATCCATTCCTGATTTTGAAGCAAAATGTACAATATTCCTGAAATTTCTTGCTGGGCATTCTATTCCGAATACATCTTCTTATTGCTTCTTTGTTTTCTCTTACTGCTGGTGCCCCGACAAACAGGACAAGTTTTTGGCATTCTAAACCCTTTTTCATTACCTGTTCTTTTTTCTACAACACATTCTACTACTTCTGGGATTACATCTCCTGCTTTTTGTATTATTACATGATCCCCAATCTTTAATCCTTTTTCTTTTATAAAATCCTCATTATGAAGTGTTGTCTTAGATATTGTAGAGCCTGCAAGTTTAACTGGCTCTAATATTGCCATTGGAGTTATTGCTCCGTGTTCTTCCGAACTTGGCATACTATATCTTTTAAAATTGTTTCTTTTCGTTCTGGTGGATATTTATATGCAATAGCCCATCTTGGAGTTTTGAAGTTAGTTCCTAATTTTTCTCTCATATCTATGTTATCTACTTTTACAACTGCTCCATCTGTTCCAAAACTCAATCCTGCCCTTCTTTCTCCGATGCTTTCTACTTCCATTATTGCAGCTTCTATTCCGAATACATTGCTTTTTTATAGGATTTACATTAAATCCCAATTTTTCTAAGTACATTAATCCTTCATAATGTGAATTAAATGTATTATTTTCTAATTTCTGAATATTAAATATATATATATCAAGTGGTCTTTTAGCTGTTTTTTTACTGTCTAATTGTCTAAGTGAGCCTGCTGCCGCATTTCTCGCATTTGCAAATGTTTTTTCTTCTAAAATTTCTTGTTCTTCATTCATTTTCTCAAAATCTTTTGTTGATATAAAAACTTCTCCACGAACAATTATATTTACTGGTTCTTTTAGCTTTTTAGGAATATTTTTTATTGTTTTAAGATTTTGTGTTACATTTTCTCCTATTTGCCCATTTCCACGTGTTGAACCTCTCACAAATTCTCCATTTTTATATTCAAGTGCAACTGATAGTCCATCTATTTTTCCTTCTACTGTATAAATAATCTGTTCTTCTTTTAATTCTAATTCTTTTTTTATTCTTGCATCAAAAGTTCTTAGTTCTTCAATTGTAAAAACATCTTGCAAACTTTGAAGTGGCACTTCATGTTCTACTTTTTCAAAACCTTCTTTTACGTGTCCTCCTACTTTTTGTGTTAATGAATCTTTGTCTATAAATTCTGGAAATTCTTTTTCTAAATTTCTTAGTTCAAGCATGAGCATATCATACTCAAAATCTGATATTTCTGGACTATCTTCATCATAATATTTTTTTGCATAATACTCTGTTTTTTCTCTTAATTCAATTATCCTCTTTTGAGCTTCTTCTTTATTCATAAGTTTTTCCTCTTTCTTTATCTATCTTTGAATAGGTCTTTTCCACCTTTTATGTAATTATATCCTGAGAATATTGTTGCTACAACTGATATTATAAGCATTAATGATGTTAATATATTTATTATTAATTCTATTCCTGTTAATTCCCAATGTATGAAATTTAAAAATATATTGTTTCCATTTATATTGATAAATGCAAGTACTATTGCTATTATCTGTGTTACCGTTTTTAACTTTCCCCAATTTGACGCAGATATTACTTTTCCCCCTTGTTCTACTGCAATTAGTCTATATGCTGAGACTACAAATTCTCTTGTTAGTACTATAATTGGTATCCATGCTGGTATCATTTGCTTTTCTACTAGTATTAGCATTGCAGAAAGTACTAAAATTTTATCTGCTATTGGATCTAAAAATTTTCCAAAATTTGTTACTAGATTTCTCTTTCTAGCTATTGTACCATCTAATTTATCAGTAATTGATGCTATTATAAAAATTAAATTCATAATCCAAAAGTCTAATGTTATCCCTAAAATCTCAGCTTTTAGTCCTAAAAATGGTATTGTTACCATTACTGGCACTAATAATATTCGTATTACAGTTAGTTTATTGGGTAAATTCATTTCCACTTCTCCTCTTTTTTGTTTTGGTTTTTATATTATATATTATTTTTTGAAAATTGTAAAGGGATTTTTGCATTTTGTCGAATTTTTGTTTGTGTTTTTATGGAAAAATTGAATAATGCTTAAAAGAGGCTATGTCTCCATAACCTCTTTATGTTAAATATTAGTCTTCTTACGCTAAATTTTTACTTTTTTGTTGAGTGTTTATTTATACTTTCTGCTATTATTTCTTGCACTCTTTCCTCACTAATTCCTACAAATTTGCTAATGTCTGATTTTTTTACTTTTTGTGCATACATGTTTAAGACTATCTTTTTCTCATTTTTCTTTTCCCCCATTTTTTCGCCACGCTTTTCACCTCGTTTTTCACCCTTTTCTTCGTGCCAAGTTAGCATTGAGATCGTGTCTAACAATGCTATTTCTTTTGCTTCGAATTCTTTCCTTAATTCTGGGTGGCTTGATAGATATTTGTACTCCCTCTTTGCTTTTTCTAATAGATTATTTTTTGTTACAATTTTTGCCATATCCTCTTCTCCCTTTGCTTTTATAAATCTTATCCAGTTATCTTTTTCTTTGTCTTTACTCAGTTTAAATTTTCTTAGTTCTATTATATGAACTTCTAGTTTATCTGAAATTCTTATTCTTTCCCAATAGTCTTCTTCGTCTATACTTATCATTTCATATGCTCCGTATTTTGTATGGTATTTCTTCTTTTCTTTCGTTTCTTCTAAATTATAGTCCACTATTAATATTATTATTGTTTTTGGCAAATTTTCATTACTATAATTGTTATTTTTATGTATTCCTTCTCCATAGACTCTTGCCCAATACAATAGCACTCTATTTATTATGTATTCATATTTCATTTTTTGCATTTCTATTACTATTTTTGTTCCATCTTCTGTTTTTGCCTTGATATCTACTATTCCCATTTTGCTTTCTAAGATTTCGCCTAGTAATTCTTTGTTTACATCTAATGAAAGTTCTTTGATTTTCGTTCCTAAAATACTTTCTATAAAGTTTTTAGCTATCTCTTCATTTCCGCACTTTTCCAAATATTCTTTTGAACATCAAATCATTTGTTACAGGAATTTCTTTTTTCTTCATTCTTTTTCTCCTTTATTGTACATTAACTTATTAGTTTAAGCAATACTTTTACTAAACTTTTTTATTTTTATACTTTATTTTTGAAAATATTTTAGGTAGATTACCTAAAGAATTTACTTTTGCATACCCTCAAGTTGTTTAAATTAGTACTAAAACCGTACTTTTTGAAATTATTGTTATTATTATACATCATATTTGATAAAAGATCAACAAAAATCGTTCGACAAAATCTGACATTTTGCTAAAAACGTCCTAACTTTTGGGTTTATAGCAGTAAATACTACTTTACGTGCCGTTCGGGCATACGGCGGTTCAATTTGTACATTCAAAAACACTTTTTCGCTGAGTGTTTATTTATTCATACTTTCTGCTATTTCCTGCAAATAACCATAATCTGCTCTCCTATTTTTCTTCCTTCCGAGCATAATTGGAATCAGTGGGAATTTTGTCATTTGTCACAAATCATCTTTTCTTGTACGACAAGCATCTACGTCCCCATTGTCTCACCGATTAGCTAAACAACATGCCTATCGTACTCTTAAAAGAGGCTATGTTTCCATGAGGCTGCTGAAAAAGTAGTTCGAAATTAGCTCTCAAAAAATCGTGAATTGGAAAATATTTTTTCTAGTTCACGATTTTTCTATAAATAGTGAAAAAGTGTAAAATATATGGATATATTTATCCATTTTTTTGTGCTTTTTCTTTTTTTAACTTAATTATTCGTTTTATATTAACTAAAAAGAGCGCACTAGCCCCTTGAATTGTAATACCATTTTTCCCACAAGCATTGGCTGTATCATAACCGACGTTAGATTTTAATTCTGAATTTTTTGATTCAATTTTATATCTTTCAGAATACAATT
>JAAWDU010000085.1 GCA_022793905.1 Clostridia bacterium | reverse complement strand
AGGCGGAGTATTTGCTACTTTTGTTGTAGCAGTTGTGGTGGCGGAGTTGGTTCTCCCTGCGCCGGTCTGTTACTGTTACTCTTAGCTCGTATGTTTTTCCGTCACTTAAGCCTGTGAAATTTCCATTTGAATATTTTGCTGTTGTCCATGTTCCATTTTGGAGCCTATAATCATATTTATATGTATTTTTCATGCTTTTTGAATAAAAAAATAGAGGCAAGTGCCTCCTAAAAAGTTAAAACTAATGATGTAATTATAATAATCCTGTCATATATATAGGCAAATATACAATTCCATTTTCTTCTTTAAAATCGCCAGTATGAATTACATAAGGAATATATAATTGCTCTTTATATTTTTTTATAAACTTATTTAATGATGAAAGAGTATAATTCTTTCCAGATTTTACCTCTATTGGAGAAATATTATGCCTGTTGCTTATTTTTGATTTTGCAATCAAAAAGTCTATTTCCATCCTATTCGAAGCATCTGTTCTCGAGGGGTTAGAATAGAAATATAATTTATGACCAACTGTTATAAGCATTTGTGCAACCATATTCTCAATTATCATACCTTCATTAAATTCTAACTTATCAAATAGTATTTTCTTATAAATTTCTTCTGCCATTATTCCGTTTTCATCAAAAGAATGAGAAATCAACAATCCAGTATCAGCCATATAGCATTTTAATGTCATAAAATCAGTATTCAACTTTAGACCAATGTTTGGTGCAGTTGAATTATAGCAAGGATTCATTATCATTGCATCTTTTAACCAAAACATTGCATCTTCATATTCTCTAAAACGTGCCTCTTTGCTAATAGAAGAAAGTTTAAACTTTTTTTCATGCTTTTGCAATTGTGCAGGAATTTCATCAAAAATGCTTTCTACTTTCAGGCTATATCCTTCAGCATGTTTACCAATATCTGCCCTATAAAGATTTAATATATTTCGTTTGACTTTGTCAACATTATTAAAATCTTTTGTTTTTACATATTCTTCAACAGCTTGAGGCATTCCACCGTACAATCATATATTGCCTAAAATAGTCCATAGTTTTTCTGTGCATTGCTTGACCTAATGGCTTTTTTTCAATATAAAACTTTCGTATTAAATCCATAAGAGAATTATTATCTAAAGCCCATAAAAATTCCTCAAAATCCATAGGAAACATCTCAATGTGTTCCTCTTCAGAAGGAATTAAGATATTTTTTACATTATTTTTAATAGACATCAAAGAACCTGTTTCTATATAATCATATCTACCATCTTCTACTAGATATTTTATAGCTGATCTAGCTTTAGGGTATAGCTGAACTTCATCGAATATTATTAAGCTTTCACGGTTATAAAGCTGTACATTAAAGTAGTTTGATAAATATAAGAATAAGCTATCTAAGTCATTTAACGAATATTCAAATAAGTCTTTAATTTCTTGTGTTACTTTGTTGAAATCTATTAATATAAAGCTTTTATAATTTTCTTTGGCAAATTTTTTTACTATATAACTTTTTCCAACACGTCTTGCTCCATCTATTAAAATTGCAGTTTTTCCATTACTGCTATTTTTCCAATCAACTAATTTTTCATATATTTTTCTTTTCAAACTATTCCCTCCAAATATGTTTTATCACGAAAACAAAGTTTTTACATTGTGATTTTATCACGAAAACAAGATTTTTGCAAGCAAATATTTACACATTTTCAAATTTTTTATTTATATCTATTTAATAAAATTGTATCATATATTATTTTATTCATTAAGTATATTATTATTATATACAACAAATACTTTTCAAGAATGAGTGTATATATTACATATTAATTGCCATAAAATTAGATTTTAAAGTGATTTTTATGATATCAAGTATTTTTATGTCTGATAACAAAAATTACTTTAGAATTGATTTAAGGTCGATACTAAATTTTAAAAAAAGATTTTAGAATTTTTTAGTATATTTTTATTCAAAAAACACGAAAAATACATATAAATATGATTATAGGCTCCAAAATGGAAGCTGGGCAACGGCAAAATATTCAAATGGAAATTTCACAGGCTTAAGTGATGGAAAAACATACGAACTAAGAGTAACAGT
>JAAWDU010000011.1 GCA_022793905.1 Clostridia bacterium | reverse complement strand
ATGTATATGTTAGTGTTTGTGCTGGACTATCGTTATCATATGCTCTTGCTCTTACTGTCAATGAATTTGTAGTTCTACTGCTTAGATCTGTTGTTAGGTTATAAGGCGGAGTATTTGCTACTTTTGTTGTTGCTGTTGTGGTGGCAGAATTAGTTCTGCCTGCATTGTCTGTTACTGTTACTCGTAGCTCGTATGTTTTTCCATCACTTAAACCTGTGAAATTTCCATTTGAATATTTTGCTGTTGTCCATGTTCCATTTTGGAGCCTATAATCATATTTATATGTACAGAGTTATAATAACTCTGCCATTTCAAGCTATAATTTTATAAAAAATGTAATATATAAAAATAGAAAAAAAGAGTTTTATTTGTAAAGATTAGAATTTTTTTGATATTTAAAGCTCATAAACAATTATATTATTTATTGAGTGTTATGACGTTAGTTTCTAAAGACATTTTAGCATAAAAACATATTTGTCATCTAACATTTAAATTTGATTAAGAGACAATTAAAATCGAACTAAAATTGCCTCTTGAAATAACTGATTAATATTTCATAATAATACTAGTGTATACAAAATGTTGCATATAAGGGTATAGATTTAATGCCATTTGCAAATCCAAAATTTTTAGTTGATAACCTAATAGAATATTTAGGGGAATATTTTTCCTTATATATGTTTAAGCTCTTAGATTGAGTATTATCTCCTGCTTTCACTTCAACGGGGATTATTCCATCTTTATTATACAACAAAAAATCTACTTCTGCTTTATTTCCTGAATTCCAATAATATAGAGATATGTTGTTTGCAATAAACGCTTGTGCTACATAATTTTCTACTATAGCACCTTTAAACATGAAATTCTCGTTCAACAAAATTTCTGCAAATTCTATTTCTAATAAAGACGTTAACATGCCTATATCACTTAAATACAATTTAAATATATCATCTTGAGCATAAACCTTAAGTGGTTGTTCAACTTTATTAACATATTTGCACTTGTATACCATTTCACTTGCTATTAACCAATCAATGGCACTTTCAAACCCTCTTTTATTAGCACCTTTCTCAATATCTGCATATTTAAATTTTTTATTTTCTTTTGCTAAAGAACTTGGAATAGTATTATACACTTTTTCTATTTTTACAGACTCACTGTTATTTAATGTATATTTGTTCATGTCTGCCAAATAAGATAACACAATATTTTTCAATATTTTTTTATTCCATAGCAAAATATCTTCATTTGAATTTTTATAATCTAGTACCGCAGATGGCATTCCACCTATGCATAAATATGTTCTATACATATCAAGGAGCTTTTCATGAATACTAATTTCTTCTAGTTTCTCATAGCATTTCTTTATTTCATCCACCCACATTTGCCTATCTAAGGCAATTAAAAACTCTTCAAAATCCATAGGGTGCATAAATTCAATTTGAACTTTACCTACAGGAAAAGAAGACTTAAATCTTCGGATTTTAACGCCAAGTAAACTTCCAGCACATATGATTCTGTATTCTAAATTGCTTTCGCAGAATGCCTTTAAAGAGCTAATAGCTTTTTCTGACTCTTGGATTTCATCAATAAAAACTATTGTTTTTCCTGGAATTATTTTTCTATTCAATTCCAATTCCAATTTTTTAACTTTTACTTCAAAATCTGAATCTTCTTCAAATATTTTAACTATACGCTGTTTTTCCATTAAATTTATATAAATATAGTCTTCAAACTCATTGTTACAAAATTCATTTATTATATATGTTTTTCCAATCTGTCTAGCTCCAATTACCATTAATGGAGTGTTAATATTTTTTTCTTTCCAATTAGTTAAAACCTCATAAAATTTTCTTTGCATTTACATCACCTAAACTTATTTTATTATTGTTTATTATAATTGTCAATATATTTTTGCATTTTTTTGGCATGACTTTCTAATAAGATTTACATCTTTTAGATATCACTTTTTATATCAATTTACATTTTTTTGCTTTTATAATTGTTTCTATGCACTATGTCAATAAAGAAAAAGTACAAAAAGTAGAAACATATTACTTTGACATAGAAAAATGTAAGCATTGTAAGTTTATGAAAGGATGTTACAAAGAAAATTCTAAAACCAAAACATATAATGTTAAAATTAAAGATGATATTCATATATAACATATGGTCTATATGGAAACAGAAGAATTTAAAGAATTATACAGCGAAAGGTATAAAATTGAAGCTAAAAATTCAGAACTAAAATCTAACTTTGGTTATGATATAGCCAATGCCTGTGGAAAAAATGGTATTACAATCCAAGGGGCTAGTGCGCTCTTTTTAGTGAATATAAAACGAATAATTAAGTTAAAAAAAGAAAAAGCACAAAATAATGGGTAAATATATCCATATATTTTATACTTTTTTCCTATTTATAGAAAAAAATCGTGAACTAGAAAAATTTTTCCAATTCACGATTTTTTGTGAGCTAATTTGCAACTACTTTTTCAGTAGCCTCGATTTCTCACTAGAATTTTTGCTCTCAGGTTCCTATTCTAGGACACCCTCATTTTAGCAATACGCTTTCCTTAAGTTGTTGACATTGACTTTCTTTGATCGCTTACGATTAATGTAACTTTTACTTAATCTTTTTAATGAAACTTAATTCTAATGACGTCCCATCTCAACACCATGGAAACAATAATAATGATAACGTAGCAACCCATGATCTTTGCAAGCTTTCGCTTCTAGTGAGCCCGTTCCACCGGCAACTAATACAATCTGACGTAGTGGTGTATGGACAAGTCTGCCCTAAATTTTTCTGGTTGCAAGAATTACACCAATAGGCTGTAAAGGTTGGGTGCCCAGCGCGACAAGACATTGGCATCTTGCGGTCTCCGTCCTAGCCCAGTTAGTGAAGCGCCACAGATACTACAATTACCATATGCGATTCCCCAAGTATTCCCGTCCGTATGGCAAAAGCCGGTAAACCACAAGTACCTGTCGAGACCGTTCCGAGTTCCATTACAAACAGTACAATTTGATGATGCTGTATAGTCTGTACAATAATATGTCGTACCCGAACAATAAGTTCTATCTCTTCCTGTTCCTGATATAGTTGCATTATTACTATCTTTTACTGTAACAGTCCATGAATATGTTGTATATTCACTCAATCCAGAAACTGCACTAAAAGTAACATAGTTTCCACTTGTTCCAGTTGCTGTTCTAGTTTGTCCGTTTAGTGATAATGTATATGTCAGTGTTTGTGCTGGACTATCATTATCATATGCTCTTGCTCTTACTGTCAATGAATTTGTAGTTCTACTGCTTAGATCTGTTGTTAGGTTATAAGGAGGAGTATTTGCTACTTTCGTTGTTGCTGTTGTTGTAGCAGAATTAGTTCTGCCAGCATTATCTGTTACTGTTACTCTTAGTTCGTATGTTTTTCCATCACTTAAGCCTGTGAAATTCCCATTTGAATATTTTGCATTCGTCCATGTTCCATTTTGGAGCCTATAATCATATTTATATGTATTTTTCATGCTTTTTGAATAAAAATATACAAAAAAATTCTAAAATCTTTTTTTAAAATTTAGTATCGACCTTAAATCAATTCTAAAGTAATTTTTGTTATCATACATAAAAATATACTTGATATCATAAAAAACACTTTAAAATCTAATTTTATGGCAATTAATAGGTAAATATATCATATATACAATCATTACTGAAAATGTTTGGTATATCAAAATGAAAATGATTCTTAAAAAACATAATTTATTATTATAACTTTCTTCATATACATAGTAGTAAAAGAAAACTATTGAAATACATTAAAAAATTTGATATACTTATAACATAGAAATGGAGGAAAGAAAATGCAAAATGTACCAATAGGAATAAATAAAATTTTACAAGAATTTATTAATGGAGCATTTAAGATATTTGGAAATAAAATAAAAAAAATAATTTTATATGGTTCTTACGCAAGGCGGAGATTATAAAGAAAATTCTGATTTAGATATTATGATATTAACAGATATGACAGAAAGTGAAATAGTGCAAAGAAGAACAGAAATATGGGATTTAGCCTCTGATATAGGATTAGAAAATGATATTTTAATATCTGTTTTATTAAAAAATGAAGAAGATTTTAAGTATTGGATAAATACTTTGCCTTTTTATATAAATGTAGAAAAAGAAGGAGTTATATTGAATGGATAAAAGAGATTTTGAACTTGCTAGGTATAGACTAGAAAGAGCAAAGCAGGATTTAAATGATACTGATTTGCTATATAAAAATAATAGTTTGTTATCAGCAAATAATAGAGCTTATTATGCTATATTTCATGCAATACAAGCAGTATTATCATTGGAAAGGGTAGATTTTAAAAGACATAAAGATGCTATAGCATACTTTAACAAAAATTATGTAAGTACGGAAATATTTCCTAAAATGTTAGGCAGGCGAATAGGACAGGCTTTTCAAATAAGAGAAGATAGTGATTATGACTATAAGTTTATTCCTCAAATAGAGCAGACGGCATATCAAGTGGAAACAGCAAAGGAATTAATAAAATTAGTTGAAGAGTATATAAATAAGCAAGAAAAGTAATTTTTGCACTTTTAATGTGTAAGATGTAAAAGAAAATACGTAGTGACAAAAACTAAAAAATATGATAAAAACCTAGCTATACTGTGTAAAATCAGTTGCTAGGCGATACTGAAATTAGCAGAAAAATATCGCAATCATTTATTAAGACCAAAAAGTGATCGGAGTTTGGGAATGCCATATCCAGCCAGACGTATTGCTTGAATATCAAAAGTATGATGATACATTGATATTATTGTTATTAACTATTGATACTCATTCAAATTTATTTTAGGAGGCGAAGTTGCCTCCTAAAAAGTTAAAGTGTACAATTTTATAATTACAATAAGCCTGCCATATATACTGGCAAATATACAATATTATTTTCTTCTTTATAATCTCCTGTATGAATAACATATGCTTCATTTAAGTATTGACCATATTTTTTCATAAATTTTTTAAGTGAATTAATTGTATAATTTTTACCAGATTTTACCTCTATCGCAGAAATATTGTGTCTACTTGTAATTTTATTTTTTTGTATTAAAAAATCAATCTCCATTCTATCTTCGCAATTTTCTCTAGAAGAATTTGAATAGAAATATAGACTATTTCCACTTGCCCTTAGCATTTGCGCAACAATATTTTCCATAAACATGCCTTCGTTAAATTCCAATTTATTAAACAATATCTTTTTATAGATGTCTTCGGTCATCATTCCTTTTTCATCAAATGTATGTGATAGCAAAAGACCTGTGTCTCCCATATAGCATTTCATTGAAGTTAAATCAGTATTCATTTTTAGTCCTACATTTGGTTCAGTTGTATTAAAAGCATTATTTACAATCATGCTATCTTCAAGCCAAAGTATTGCATCTTCATATTCACGATATTTAGCTCCTTTTTGTAATGAGCTTAATTTAAATTTTTTCTCATGTTTTTGCAATTGTGAAGGTATTTTATTGAATATATTTCTAACTTTCAAAGAATATGTTCCAGCATTTTTAGAAATATCACTACCATATAGGTCTAAAATTAAACGTTTTTGTTTATCTACTTGTTTAAAATCTTTTGTATCTATAAAAACATTGACAGCTTGAGGCATACCACCTACTAACATATATTGCCTAAATAAATCCATTATTTTTCTGTGCAACAATTGACCTATTTCTTTGCGTTCTTGAAAACTTTTTTTTACAACTGTCATAAGATTTTTTTCGTTTAATGCCCATAAAAATTCTTCAAAGTCTAAAGGATACATATGGATATGTTCTTCTTCAGAAGGAATTAGTATATCCTTTAAATTTTCTTTTATAGAAATGAGTGAACCAGTTTCAATATAATCATATCTACCATCTGCAACTAAATGCTTTATAGCTGATCTTGCTTTAGGAAATAATTGCACTTCATCTAAAATAATCAAACTTTCTCTTTTATATAATTCTACTGAAAAGTACGCACTTAGTAGCATAAAAAAGTTATCTAAATTATTTAAATATTGTGTAAATAAATCTTTTACTTCATCATTAACTTTACTAAAATCAATCAGTATATAAGATTTATAGTTGTTTCTTGCAAATTCCTCAGCGATATAGCTTTTTCCAACACGCCTAGCTCCTTCAATTAATATCGCAGTTTTGCCACTAGATTGTTGTTTCCACTCTACTAATTTATCATAAATTTTTCTTTTCATACAAAACTCCTTAATTTTTCTATGACTTCATTATACACCTTTTCAAGATTTTTGTAAACATATTTATACACCTTTTCAAGATTTTTTAAGTGTGAATTGTGCACCTTTTCGTGTTTTTTACCTTTTATTAGTACCATTTTTGTATTTTTTCATATTTATTAAATAAAATTATTGAAATAGATAACAAATACATTTAGCAATAAGCATATATATTACATATTAATCGCCATAAAATTAGATTTTAAAGTGATTTTTATGATATCAAGTATAAATTTGTGTCTGATAACAAAAATTACTTTAGCATTGATTTAAGGTCGATACTAAATTTTAAAAAAAGATTTTAGAATTTTTTTGTATATTTTTATTCAAAAAGCATGAAAAATACATATAAATATGATTATAGGCTCCAAAATGGAAGCTGGGCAACGGCAAAATAT
>JAAWDU010000084.1 GCA_022793905.1 Clostridia bacterium | reverse complement strand
TGGTACATAACCCCAGTAAAAATAACAATAGACAAAGGAGAAAACAACCCACTAGCAAAAGAAACAAGATACAGACTAATAAAAGACGGACTAGCAACAACTCAAGAAGAAGGAGCAATATACACAGAACAAATCACAATAACAGAAGTAGGAACATACGAAATATATGCATGGGTAGAAGATGGAGAAGGTTGGTCATCAGAAGAAACAATGCCAACAGACTTTCAATTCGACAATGTAAAACCAGTAATAGATACAGGAAGCACAAAACTAACAAAAGGAAGAACATACAAGAACCCAAACGGAACAACATGGCTAGTAGAAAACGGAGAAATAACAGTAGTAGCAAACGACCCAGCAGGAACACTAGCAGGTTACACATACGAAGTATACGACCTAAACAACAACCTACAAGAAGGAAAAGGAAGCACAAAAATACAAAAACTAGAAACAAAAATACCACTAAGAGACGAAGGAGAATACAAAATACTAATAACAGCAGAAGACATGGCAGGAAACAAATCAACAAGCTTCCCAATAGAAATACATAAAGACAGCATAGCGCCAAGAGTAGACACACCAGTAATAACAAACATAACAGAAACAGGAATGAGAGTAAGTGTATCAGCAGGAGACGACATATCAAAAGTAGCAAAATATGAATACTACCTAAACGGAACAAAAGCAGGAGAAAACAAAACAGGAATATACGACGCAAGTCGGACTAACACCAAACACAAACTACAGTGTAACAGTAAAAGTATATGACAACGCAAACAACGTAAACGACAAAGCAAATGCAGTACCAATAACAACAAAAGGGCAGTTACTACCTCCAAGAATAACGCCGAGCACACTAAACCAATACTACACAAGCGACATAACAATATCAATACAAGACACGGCAGAAAGCACAAAAACAAGAGCTAGCAAAATAAAATACAAAAGAACATCAAGTGCAGGAGAAGAAACAATAAATGGCACAAGTGGAAACTTCAAAATAACGACAGACGGAGTATATCAAATATATGCCTGCACAGAAGACGCACAAGGCAACAAATCAACATGGGTAAACACAAATAGCTTCATATTAGACAAAATTAACCCAAGTGTAAGCATAACAGCAGGAACAGGAACAACAAACTCAATTCCAGTAACAATAAAAGCAAGTGATACAAACGGAATAAAAAGCTACAAATACGAGTATAAACTCCAAAGCGAAACCACATGGAAAACAGCAACATTTTCAAATAATAGCTATACAGGACTAAGCGACGGAAAAACCTACGATTTAAAAGTAACAGTAACAGACGGAGCAGGAAGAAC
>JAAWDU010000001.1 GCA_022793905.1 Clostridia bacterium | reverse complement strand
TGACCAATACTAATATATCGAGGGCTTAACCACGAAATGGTATGAAGATATCATGAATGATTAAGATGAAACGGTTTTAACCTATTCAATTGTTACATTATCTATGCGATTTTCAGTGTACTTTTTAAATACACTATATATTTTTGGTGACTATTACATAAGGGTAATACCTGTTCCCATGCCGAACACAGAAGTCAAGCCTTATGTGCTGAAGATACTTGCGGATTTCTCTGCTGGGAAAATAGGTCGTCGCCAATTTTTTTTATTTTTAAATAATCAAAACATATAAGAAATAGCGAATTAGAAAAATTCTTTTCAATTCACTATTTTTTTTATATTCTAGGAAATTATGTGCGTAGCGTGTGATTGACGTAGAAGATAATTATGCGAAACTTAGATTTTCCTTTAGCGAAGTATGAGCTTAAAAAATCTTAGTTCCGTTTTTTACTAATTTTTCAGAAGACTTATAACATAATTACTAAAAATTGCAATAATAAAAATAAAAAAATTTGCTAAAAAGTATTGCAATTTTATTAAAGTTATATTACAATTTTATTGAAGTGGAGAGAAGTGGTAGAAAGTGTCACAAAAATGATAGGAGGTGAAACATCGGTGTTTATTGGTGAATACGAGCATTCAGTGGATGCTAAGGGCAGAGTAATAATGCCAGCAAAGCTTAGAGAAGACATAGGGGAAAAATTCATCCTCACAAAAGGACTTGATGGCTGCTTATTTGCTTATTCACAAACCGAATGGCAAAACTTCGAAGAAAAACTAAAAACACTTCCACTCACAAATAAAAATGCTAGGGATTTTGTAAGATTTTTCCTATCTGGTGCAATAGAATGTGAAATAGACAAGCAAGGAAGATTTTTAATACCAGGAAATCTAAGAGAATATGGAAAATTAGATAAAGAAATAGTTATATTAGGAGTAGGAACAAGAATTGAAATCTGGGATAAAAATATTTGGAAAAATGACTCAGAAAATATTTCAGCAGATGAAATAGCAGAAAATATGGATACATATTTAGGTATATAACTTGCAAAAGTTTATATAAATTAACAAAAGATAGCCAAAAACAAAAGAAAAAATTTTAAAATACAAAAGAAAGCTAAAAGAAGCAAAAGAAATTAGTATTTACAAAAGAACATGCCAGCAAAAGAAAAAATAAAAGAGTACAAAAGAAAAAAGATAAACAAAAGATGAAACCTTAATCCATACAAAAGAAAAAATGCAGAGATACATAAGATGTACTAAAAAAGCATTACAGCTTGGCGAGAAAATTTTTAGCCAAACTGTAATGTTTTAATAAAAACAAGGAGAGAAAATTGGAATTTAAACATGAACCAGTTATGCTTAATGAATGCATAGAAGGGCTTGACATTAAAGAAAATGGAATTTATGTAGATGGAACAATCCGGTGGAGCAGGGCATAGCTTGGAAATAGCTAAAAAACTAAATGGAAAAGGATTACTAATAGGTATTGATAGAGACTTAGAAGCACTTGAAACTGCAAAAAATAAACTTTCAAACTTTAATAATATAAAATATGTACATGGAAATCATGATAATATAAAAGAAATCTTAGAAAAAATGCAAATCGAAGGTGCAGATGGAATATTGTTAGATCTTGGTGTCTCTTCATATCAAATAGATAATGAAATGCGAGGATTTAGTTATATACAAGAAAACGCACCACTTGACATGAGAATGGATAAAACAGAAGGTTTTTCAGCATATGATATTGTAAATACATATTCAGAAGAAGAATTAAGCAGAATATTAACAGAATATGGTGAAGAAAAGTTTGCAAAAAGGATAGCAAAAAATATTTGCCTAACAAGAAAAGAAAAAGCATTAAAAAAAACAGGAGAATTGGTAGAAATAGTAAAAAAAAGCATACCAATGAAATTCCAAGAACGGAGGACACCCAGCAAAAAGAACTTTTCAGGCAATTAGAATTGAAGTAAATAATGAAATTGAGCCACTTTTTAATACAGTAATTTCAAGTATAAATGCATTAAATCCAAACGGAAGGCTTTGCATTATAACTTTTCATTCTTTAGAAGATAGAGCAGTAAAAATGGCATATACAAAGGCAGTTCGGAACATGTACATGTCCAAAAGAGTTACCATATTGTGTATGCAATCCAACAAAACTTGGAAAAATTATAAACAAAAAGCCAATTATACCAAGCAAATTAGAAGAAGAAAAAAATCCAAGAGCAAAATCAGCAAAACTTAGGATTTTTCAAAAAATATAAATATAGAACAAACAAAACAAGAAGGAGGTGAAACATATGGCATATAATAGAGTATATCAATATGAAACAAGTCCAAGAAAGCTTGAACCAGAATATGAGGAAATAAAACAAACATATCCTAAAAAAAGTACAGCAAGAAGAATGTCTAGGCAAGAAGAGGCTAAAAAGAAAAGAAAATTTCAGAGAAAAGTTATGATGTACATTGCCATATGTTTCTCAGCGTTATTTGTTATTAGTTATAGACATTCAGCGATAGATGACACACATGATATGCTTCAAAAAGAAAAAGCAAAACTTGCACTAATAGAAAAAGAAACAACGCAACTTGAAGCAAATATAGAAAGCAGTTTAAATTTAACAACAATAGAGCAAGAAGCAAAAGAAAAACTTCGGAATGCAGAAACGTTCTCCTGAGCAAGTCGTTTATGTTTCTCTTCCAAAAACAGACCACATTGAAAGTAGCTCGGAACAGGTAAAATCTAGCGATTTTGAGCAGAATTGGATGATGAAAATAATAAACAAAATTGCACAAAATTTCAAGTAAAAAATATGAGGAAATTTATTGACATTAGTCTAAAATTATTATAAAATAAAATAAGAAAACAATTCTATTTAGGAGGAATACCGATGAAAATTAAATTAAACAAAGAACGGAAGAACAAGATTACTTATACTTGCAGGAGTAGTATTTATTGTGGTTATAGCATTAATAATAAAAGGTGCTAAAAAACAAGAAAATCCGCCAGTTGAAACAGGAAAAACTGAGGGTGAAACAACAGTAATAGAAGGAAAAAAACTTGCAGAAACAAAAAATTATAAAGGCTTAGAAGTAACAAATGTAAAATTTAAAATTGATGATACAATGACACTATTAACAGCAGATGTATACAATTCAACATCAAAAGATATAGAAGCTCAATGGATAAATATAAATGTTTTAGATGAAAATGGAAAGAGAATAACATCATTAGGCGGGTATATTGATGAGATTAAGCCAGGAGAAACAACACCAATAGCTTCAAGTATACTTTCAAATGGTGAAGATAAAAAGGCATATGATATAGAAATAACAGAAACAAGAGAAATTATAACACCAGAAGAAAATAATGTAGAAGGACAAGATATGCGGAAATCAAGCAAGCTAAATTAAGAGATACATAGACACACTAGTTTTAGTGTGTCTTTTTTTCTTTCATAAAATGGCTAAAAAATCATACAAAATCGTTGACTTTATTCAAAAAAAATGGTAAAATATATGACGTTAGTAATTTATTTAAGCTAACAAAATAAAAAAACGGAGGTGAAATTTAAGTGCCAACAATTAATCAATTAGTAAGAAAAGGAAGACAATCTTCAACTACAAAATCTACAGCACCAGCATTACAACATGGTTTTAACTCTAAAAAAAATAGAGTTACAAATAGTAGAGCTCCACAAAAAAGAGGTGTTTGTACAGTAGTTAAGACAGTTACTCCTAAAAAGCCAAACTCAGCTTTAAGAAAAGTTGCAAGAGTACGTCTTTCTAATGGATATGAAGTAACATCATATATTCCAGGAGAAGGACATAATTTGCAAGAACACAGTGTTGTTCTAATAAGAGGAGGAAGAGTAAAGGACTTACCAGGTGTTAGATACCACATTATAAGAGGTACTCTAGACACAGCAGGAGTAAAAGACAGAATGCAAGCTCGTTCAAAATATGGGGCAAAAAAACCTAAAAAATAAAATTCAAACAAGAAAACGGTGCTTATAACTACTAATTCTAAACGGTACTTAAATTAGAAATAGATTATATGCACTTTACGAGGAAAATATTTTCCCCGAGTAACTTTAGATGTTTTATATAAACATCAAACTTTACTAGAAGAATAGAATAGAGAAGCAAAGAATTTAATTCTAACTTCTAAATCTCTAACTTCTAAATATCTAGAAAAAAGGAGTGAAGATTAGTGCCAAGAAAAGGATTTATAGCAAAAAGAGATGTATTACCAGATCCAATATATAATAGC
Source organism: Clostridia bacterium (assembly GCA_022793905.1). Lineage (GTDB taxonomy): Bacteria > Bacillota > Clostridia > TANB77 > CAG-508 > JAAWPK01. Next base: position 2,890 of record JAAWDU010000001.1, on the reverse strand, counting down.
AAAATAGTAACAAAACTAATCAATAATATAATGTTAGATGGTAAGAAATCAGTTGCTCAAAATATTGTTTATGATGCATTCAATATCATAAAAGAAAAAGAGCAAAAAGATCCACTAGAAGTTTTTGAAAATGCACTTAATAATATCATGCCAGTTCTTGAAGTAAAAGCTAGACGTGTTGGTGGTGCAACATATCAAGTACCACTAGAAATCAGACCAGAAAGAAGACAAACATTAGGTCTAAGATGGCTAGTAACATATTCAAGAAAAAGACATGAAAAGACAATGGCAGAAAAACTTGCAGGAGAAATAATTGATGCAATAAATGAAAACGGTGGAGCTTTCAAAAAGAAAGAAGATACACATAGAATGGCAGAAGCAAATAAAGCTTTTGCACACTACAAATGGTAAAAAAATATTCGCAAAGAAAAAATAAGGAGGAAAGTTAAGTGTCAGATAGAAAATATTCACTAGAAAAAACAAGAAATATAGGAATAATGGCACACATAGATGCAGGAAAGACAACAACAACTGAGAGAATTCTTTTCTATACAGGAAAGACTCATAAAATAGGTGAAGTACATGAAGGAGCAGCAACTATGGACTGGATGGTTCAAGAGCAAGAAAGAGGTATAACAATAACATCTGCTGCAACAACATGCTTTTGGCTTGACCATAGAATTAATATAATAGATACTCCAGGTCACGTTGATTTCACAGTTGAAGTAGAAAGATCTCTAAGAGTACTTGACGGTTCTGTATTAGTTCTTGCAGCCAAAGGTGGAGTTCAACCACAATCAGAAACAGTTTGGAGACAAGCAGAAAAATATCATGTACCAACAATATCATATGTAAACAAAATGGACACAACTGGTGCAGATTTCTATGCTTGTGTAGAGCAAATTTCATCTAGATTAGGTGCAAATCCTGTTCCAATTCAATTACCTGTTGGTTCAGAAGAAAACTTCCAAGGAATCGTAGACTTAATAAAAATGAAAGCATATATTCATAAAGACGATTTAGGAAAAGAAATCGAAGAAACAGATGTACCAGCAGACTTAAAGGAGAAAGCAGAAGAATATAGAGCAAAATTAATTGAAGCTGTAGCAGAACAAGATGATGAGTTAATGATGAAATATCTAGATGGAGGAGAACTAACAGAAGACGAGATAAAAAAAGGAATTCGTCTTGGAACACTTGCTTGTAAAATGGTTCCAGTATGCTGTGGTTCATCTTACAAAAACAAAGGTGTACAAGAACTACTAAATGCAGTAGTTGCATATATGCCATCACCACTAGATATACCAGCAATAAAAGGTAAAACACTAGATGGCGAAGAAACAGAAAGAAAGGCATCTGACGAAGAGCCATTTTCAGCACTTGCATTTAAGATTGCAACAGACCCATTCGTTGGAAAACTATGCTTCATAAGAGTATATTCAGGAACACTAGAATCAGGTTCAACAGTATTAAATGCAAACAAAGACAAAAAAGAAAGAATAGGAAGACTACTTCAAATGCACTCTAACCACAGAGAAGATATAGACAAAGTATATTCAGGAGATATTGCTGCAGCAGTTGGTCTAAAAGAAGTAGGAACAGGAGACACATTATGCGATATGAACCATCCTGTTATCCTAGAAGAAATGGAATTCCCAGAGCCAGTTATCGATATAGCAATTGAGCCAAAAGACAAAGTAGCTCAAGAGAAAATGGGTATAGCACTTGCAAAACTTGCAGAAGAAGACCCAACATTTAAAACACATACAGACCATGAAACAGGTCAAACAATAATTGCAGGAATGGGAGAGTTACACTTAGACATTATCGTAGACAGATTAAAAAGAGAATTCAAAGTTGAATGTAATGTAGGTAAACCACAAGTAGCTTACAAAGAAACAATTAGAAATGCTGTAAGAGTTGAAGGTAAATTCATACGTCAATCAGGTGGACGTGGACAATATGGTCACGTATGGCTAGAGATGGAACCACTAGAGCCAGGAACAGGAATACAATTCGAGAGCAAAATCGTAGGAGGAGTTGTTCCAAAAGAGTATATCAAGCCAGTTGAAGAAGGAATTAGAGAAGCAGCAGAATCAGGAATTCTTGCTGGATATCCAGTTATCGACTTCAAAGCAACACTTGTAGATGGTTCTTACCATGATGTAGACTCTTCAGAAATGGCATTCAAAATTGCTGGTTCAATGGCATTCAAAGAAGGTGCAAGACAAGGTAAATCAGTAATCCTAGAGCCTATAATGAAAGTTGAAATAACAGTTCCAGAAGAATACATGGGAGACGTTATTGGAGATGTAAACTCTAGACGTGGAAGAATGGAAGGAATGGAAGCAAGAAATGGAAGCCAAATAATAAGAGGATATATTCCACTTTCAGAAATGTTTGGTTATGCAACAGACCTACGTTCTAAAACACAAGGAAGAGGAACATACGCAATGGAACCAAGCCATTACGAGGAAGTTCCAAAATCAATACTTGATACAATAGTTGCATCAAGAGCTAAGAAAGAAGAATAATTTTAGAAAACACTTGATTTTTTAGTAAAAATGTTATAAAATACAGGTGTTAATAAATTAGTTATTAAATTTTAAATTATAAAAAGTGTCAACAAAATGGCACAATATAAGGAGGATTTTAAAAAATGGCAAAAGCAAAATTTGAAAGAACAAAACCACACGTTAACATTGGTACAATCGGCCACGTTGACCATGGTAAAACAACAACAACAGCTGCTATAACAAAAGTGCTATCATTACAAGGAAAAGCACAATTTTCAGCATATGACCAAATCGACGGAGCACCAGAGGAAAAAGCAAGAGGAATCACAATTAACACAGCTCACGTAGAATATGAAACAGAAAACAGACACTAT
>JAAWDU010000090.1 GCA_022793905.1 Clostridia bacterium | reverse complement strand
TTTAATAATGCATCTCTTAGTGGCATTCCTATTCCATCTACAAAAATACTTACATCTCCACCATATGAATAAATATTATAATCATATTTATCTGTTTCTGTCTTGTCTAAAATAATACGTATTTCTTCCTTCCCTATTTCATCTTGATTATATATGTGCATTTCAAGTTCCTCAGCCTCTTTATCAAAATGATTACTAATTTCATTATCTAGATTATTTTCTACTTTAGAATTTTGTGATATTTCAAATTTATTCTTTAAGAACCAATCAAACATAAAATAAATAACTGTGAATATAATAATACATATTATTACTAATATCAATACTTTTTTTATCTTCATATTTTCCCCTTTATTTCAAAACCTCTATGAAGCTTTATAATATCTTTCACCATCTATAGATAAGCAAGCAGATACTATTATACATAATACCTGCTTACTATTACTCATGCATTATTAGATTTCTTTTTTATAAGTTGCAACATCCACAGCACCATCCTCATTTTTTACTGTTGAAAATACACGATAATACTTATTGCCTGTATTAACATCATAATAATAGCTTGGAACTTGTTTTATAACCTCAACTTGCTTTTTAAATACTTCCCCTAATTTACCTTTCTTTGCATCTTCAATCGCATTTCTTCTTGCTTCTTCTAAACATTTTTCTTCTTCTTGACTTGTTAATTTATCCATACCACTCCTTCCAGTAATTATATTCTTATCATTATTTGTAATGCTTACAACTTTTCCATTATTTACACAAACATGGTAACCAAGCTCCGTTTTATACCCATCAATTTCACGTTCAAACTCAATATTATAAAATTCCGCTTCCTTGTTTAGTGTAAATATTTCAACTTTATAATCATCTTCGTTAAAATTTGGATTTATAGATCTAATTTCTTGAATAATTCCCATTATGTTTTGATTTTTTTGATTAAATTCTATTTCATTTGATATTTTAATAGTATTTGGATTTTCTAATGTGCTTCCACTTCTACTTTGTTTATAAGTCATATTCCAGTCTCCATATATTCCTAGGTCATTAACTCTTGGGTCTGAATATGAAAAACTACTAGCATAATTAAATGCAGAACTAAATGAAGCCCCTTCAACTAATTTTGCATTAAAGCGATTTAACCAATCTCTATGTGAATCAGGATCTAAAGATTGATGCCATCCTAATACAGTTTTAGCTCCTTTACGATATGTTGCAATTGATATATGGTTTGAATTATTTGGTAAAGCCGTGACACAACCACCATATATAACAAGCTTAGTTGTATTCCAATTAAAATCATCTATTCCAACTGCTTTTGTACTTTGACTAGTTGGTCTAGTCCAAACAGCAGTATTGGGGAATACCATTCCTGAACCATCATCAAACCCATGCCCTGAAAAAAATAATATATCACTTTCTAATCTTCTTGTTCCTATTTTAAAATATCCATTTAGTTCATCAAAGGTTGGCTCAGTTGTATAATATGAATTATACCCCATTTGTCTGTAATACGCAAGTGCTTTCAATGTTTCTGGTTCAGTATTCAGGTCATTATATTTAGCTCCAACTGAAAATGCACAATTTCCTGCGGCAAAAACTTTGCCTTGTAGTGAAATCATAAGTAAAATGCAAATCGCAATAATAATAATTCTTTTTGCATATTTTGATTTCATTTTCATTCCTCCTTTTATAAATATTATATAACCTATATTTGTTTTATTTCAATAGAAATAAAACAAATATAAATTTACCTACTTGTTAAACCACATCATTTATATTCATATTTTTTATACCTATATATACATCATTTACTTTTTCGCTTATTGGTCTGCCATTATTATTTCTAACATTTTCACTGTTTCGCTTAATTATTGTATAATTATCATAATGAAATTCTCGGCTTCCCCCATCTTTATATATTAGTGCATTTGGGTAATCTTCATTTGCTTTTTCAATTATCTTTTCCATACTTACTTTATTTTTTAATAATGCATCTCTTAGTGGCATTCCTATTCCATCTACAAAAATACTTACATCTCCACCATATGAATAAATATTATAATCATATTTATCTGTTTCTGTCTTGTCTAAAATAATACGTATTTCTTCCTTCCCTATTTCA
>JAAWDU010000089.1 GCA_022793905.1 Clostridia bacterium | reverse complement strand
TACATACTATTGCAGAGAAAAATCGTTTAGAAGTTAATAACAATGAAGATGAAATAGATGCATTAGCAACAGGAATATATGAGGCTATATTGGATAACCCACACATATTTACTATGAAAGATATTTAGAGGTGGTATAAGGAGAAAACTTTGCTGGAAATGTGAGCATTGGCAAGAATGCTATAAATATATATTTGGAAATAATAAACAAGATTATATGAAGAAAATAAAAAAAACAAAAGATAGCTGGGGAGATACATTTATAAATGTATATGAGTGTGACGAATTTTCTTATGAGTATCAACCAGACATGCCTTGGTTAAATGAAAGATACTTACAAGATTACATAAAACGGAAAAATGTTAAGAAATACAAAAACTGTATTATAATAATATACAGGAGAACTATATTTATGTGAAATTATAGTGGGAAAGAGATACAAGGATTTTATGGAGGGAAAAGTATCTATATTCTAATCCTCCATTATTCACAAGAGGTTATATTTGAAGTAGAGAATGTGCTACTACACACCTATAAAATAGGTCAAAAGAAATGCTAGAAATGGCACACTAGCCAAATAAAACCTCTCCAATATAAATGGAGGAGATAGAAGGGAAGAAAACGAAGAAACTAAAAAAGATGTAATTCAGGAAACAATAGATAAAGTAACACAAGAAAATGAAGAAAAATCAGCCACAGCAAATGAACGAAATCGTTTTAGTGGTAGAAAAGTAATCTATTGTAACTTACAAAAAGATGAACTTACACCAGAAAATATAATAGCAAAGATGCCTGAAATATTAGCAATACATAATCAAAATGTTAATGAAATAGAGTATCTTGATAATTTTTACAAAGGTATTCAGCCTATATTAGAAAAAACTAAAAAGATAAGACCAGAAATAAATAATAAAATCCTAGTAAACCACGCTTACGAAATAGTTGAATTTAAAAAATCATATGTTTTTGGTGACCCAGTACAATATGTACAAAAGGGAGAAAAAGAAACAGAACATACAAACCCTAGAATATCTTTACTTAACAAATTTATGGAGAGTGAAGATAAATCTAGTAAAGATAAAGAACTCGCAGAGTGGTGGTACAAAATAGGCACAGGGTATAGATGGGCTGACCAAGATAGTCCAGAAGATGAAGATGAAGCACCTTTTGAAATATCTACACCAGACCCAAAAAGAACAGGTGTAGTATATAGCACAGGAATTACAGAAGAGCAGTTATTCTCATTCTATATACAAAATTTTACACAAATGGTAACAACACAAGATACATCACAAGTAGCTGAATATCAAGAATATACGATTTATTGTGAAGATAAAATGATGGTGTTAACTACACAATATGGGCAATTACAGTTGAAACCATTATCGAAAAAAGTATTAGGTGTATTTAAAAAAAAATTACCTAATCCATATCCATTACAAATTAAAGGTTTTAGAATTATAGAATATCCTTTAAATAAAAATAGACTTGGACTTATAGAGTTAGTGATTTCACAATTAAATGCCATAAATAGAATAACAAGTAATGAATTAGACGATATAGAGCAATTTGTACAAAGTTTATTGATATATATAAATCAACAAGTAGATTTGGAAACGCACAAGAAATTAATAAAAGTTGGTGCTATGCAAATATCTACATCAGACCCAGGCAAACCAGCAGATGTAAAATTGTTAAGTCAAAAAATGGATAATTCAGAAGTTAAAGCATATAAAGATGGAATATATAATGATGTATTAACAATAGTAGGTATTCCAAGATTAAATGATAAACCTTCTGGAGGGGATACAGGACAAGCTAGACTACTTGGAGAAGGTTGGACTATGGCAGATGAAAGAGCAAAACAAGATGAACTTTCATTTAAAAAGCCAGAAAGACAGTTTTTAAAGTTAATTTTAAACATATGCAATGAAAAGCTAAAAGGTAAATCAGAAAACTTAAAAGGTTTAAAATTAAGTGATATAGATATTAAGTTTACAAGAAACAAATCAGACAATATATTGGTAAAAACACAAGCACTTATGAATTTAATGTCAGCACAATGCCCACCGGATATAGCATTTACAGTTATTGGACTATTCAATGACCCTAATGAAGTATTTGAAAAGGCAAAAGAATATTATGGAGATGACCTTTGGAAAAAAGCGGTATCAGATGTTATAGGAGATGTTAAACAAAATTCCCAAGTGGGAAAAACGATAAATTTCAAAACAGATGATAAAGCACAGAAAAAGGAAAATCAAAGTATAGATAAAAATATCTCTGCTAACGAGGGTAAATAGTTAGCCACTTACAATATGTGGACGGCACGGTAAAAAACGGTTTAAGTGAGAAAGGATAAGTCAATGGACGAAGAATTAAGTAATGTATTAGGAAACGATGAATTGGATAGTAATGCAAAAGCAGAAGCTATCAAAAAGTTAATTGGAGCTAATTATG
>JAAWDU010000010.1 GCA_022793905.1 Clostridia bacterium | reverse complement strand
TGAAATAGGGAAGGAAGAAATACGTATTATTTTAGACAAGACAGAAACAGATAAATATGATTATAATATTTATTCATATGGTGGAGATGTAAGTATTTTTGTAGATGGAATAGGAATGCCACTAAGAGATGCATTATTAAAGAATAAAGTAAGTATGGAAAAGATAATTGAAAAAGCAAATGAAGATTTCCCGAATGCACTAATATATAAAGATGGGGGAAGCAGAGAATTTCATTATGATAATTATACAATAATTAAGCGAAAAAGTAAGACAGTTAGAGATGAAGGAAACATACCTATAATAGAAGATATTAAAGATGTATATATAGGTATAAAAAATATGAATATAAATGATATAAGAATGTAGGTAGTATTGCGTTTTCTGGTAGAGAACCAGTAATTTTAAAGCTACAAGAGCAAGAACAAGTAAAAAACTTTATCGATAATTTAATTTTCAAACCTAAGTAATAACTTTTAACTTTATTTTTCAAAATTTGTTGATTTTTGTAAATAAACGTGTTATTATATATAAGTAGATTAAAAAAAAACCCATTTTTTAAAGGGGCTAAGTTTTAGTCTATTTTTTTATTTTTTTGGGGGCTGTTTTTTTGGGAAAGGAATTGTTTTTATGAGTAAGAAGTATGTGTTTGTTACAGGAGGCGTTGTGTCTGGACTTGGGAAAGGAATTACAGCAGCTTCTCTTGGAAGATTACTTAAGAATAGAGGATATAAGGTTACTAATCAAAAGTTTGACCCTTATATAAATGTTGATCCAGGTACTATGAGTCCTTATGAGCATGGCGAAGTTTTTGTTACTGATGATGGCGCTGAGACGGATTTAGACTTAGGCCATTATGAGAGATTTACTGATGAGAATTTAACTAAAAATTCTTCTGTTACTTCTCGGGAAAATTTATCAAAGTGTTATAAATAAAGAAAGAAAAGGAGATTACTTAGGAAAAACTGTACAAGTTATACCTCATATTACTAATGAAATAAAGGAAAAAATTTATAGTTTTGAAAATACTGATGTTGATATTGTTATTACTGAACTTGGCGGTACTGTTGGAGATATGGAAAGTTTGGCTTTTATTGAAGCTATTCGTCAAATGAGTTTGGAACTTGAAAGGGAAGATGTAATTTATATTCATGTTACTTTACTTCCTTTTATATATGGCTCTAATGAGCTTAAATCTAAACCTACACAGCATTCAGTTAAAGAACTTCAATCTTTTGGAATTAAGCCAGATATTTTAGTTTGCAGGAGTGAACAAGAGATGTCTGCTGAAATGAAGAGCAAAATTGCTTTATTTTGCAATGTTAAAAAGGAATGTGTTATTCAAAATTTAACAGCAGATAATTTGTATGCAGTACCATTAATGCTTGAAAAGGAAGGGCTTGCTACTGCTGTTTGCAAACATTTGAAGCTTGATAATATTGAACCTAATAACAAGCCTTGGAAGGATATGATTGAGAATATTAGAAAAATCGGAGATGAGTCTGTAAAGATTGCAATTGTTGGAAAGTATGTTAGACTTGAAGACTCTTATCTTTCTGTTGCTGAGAGTTTAAGACATGGTGGTTATGCAAATAATATAAATGTTGAGATTAAATATATTGATTCTGAAACTGTTACAGAAGAAAATGCATCTGAGATTTTAGGGGATATAGATGGAATTGTTGTTCCAGGTGGATTTGGAAATAGAGGAATTAAACGGAAAAATAAATACAATAAAATATGCAAGAGAAAATAATATTCCATTTCTTGGAATATGTCTTGGAATGCAGATGGCAGTTGTTGAATTCATGAAAAATGTTTGTGGACTTCAAGGTGTAGATTCTGAGGAGTTTGATAGTTACTGTGAAAATCCAGTTATTCATATAATGGAAGATCAAAAGAATATTTCTAAAAAAGGTGGAACTATGAGACTCGGTGCATATCCATGTGTGCTAAAAGAAGGAAGTTTGGTTAAAAAATTATATGGAAAAGATGAAATTTCTGAAAGGCATAGGCATAGATATGAATTTAATAATGATTATAGAGAAATGTGTGAAGAAAATGGTTTGCATATTTCTGGAACTTCACCAGATGGATTACTTGTTGAGATGGTAGAATATGAGAAACATCCTTATTTTGTAGGAGCTCAATTTCATCCTGAGTTTAAGTCAAGACCTGATAGACCTGCACCTTTATTTGTAGGACTAGTTGAAGCTTCTAAAAATTTAAAATTTTTGTAAAAGTTTTGTAAATAGTATTGACTTTTATTAAAAAAGGCGATAAACTATATTAGCAATCGGAAATAACGAGTGCTAATAATAAGGAGGTAGATATTATGATAAAACCATTATGTGACAATGTATTAATCAAAATGTGCGAAAGCGAAGATACTACAAAGTCAGGGATTATTTTATCAGCAAGCTCAAAAGAAAAGCCACAAGTAGCAGAAGTCATAGCAGTAGGACCAGGTGGTAAAGTAGATGGAGAAACAGTAGAGATGTATGTTAAGGAAAAAGAAAAAGTAATAGTTAGCAAATATTCTGGTACAGAAATAAAATACGAGGGAGAAGAGTATATTATAGTTAAACAGTCTGATATACTTGCAAAAGTAGAATAATTAAGGAGGTAATTTGAAAAATGGCTAAAACAATTCTTTATGGCGAAGATGCCAGAAAAAAATTATTAGAGGGTGTTAATAAATTAGCAGATACAGTAAAAGTTACTTTAGGACCAAAAGGTAGAAATGTTGTATTAGATAAAAGCTTTGGAGCTCCACTTATTACAAATGATGGAGTTACAATAGCAAAAGAGATAGAATTAGATGACCCATATGAAAACATGGGAGCAAGACTTGTTAAGGAAGTTTCTACAAAGACAAACGATGTTGCAGGAGATGGTACAACAACAGCAACAGTGCTTGCACAAAAGATGATTAAAGAGGGTGTTAAAAATGTTGCAGCTGGTGGAGACCCAATGGCTATAAAAAGAGGAATGGATAAAGCAGTAGAAGTTGCTGTTAAAAGTCTAAAACAAATTAGTGTGCCAGTTAATGGAAAAGAGGATATTGCAAGAGTTGCAAGTATTTCTGCTAACAACTTAGAAGTTGGAGAATTAATTGCTGATGCAATGGAAAAAGTTTCTAAAGATGGAGTTATAACACTTGAAGAAAGTAAAACTTCTGAAACTAAGGTAGAAGTTGTAGAAGGAATGCAATTTGATAAAGGATATGTGTCTCCATATATGGTAACAGATACAGAGAAGATGGAGACTATATTTGATAATCCATATATATTAATCACAGATAAGAAGATAAGCAATATTCAAGAAATATTACCTCTTCTTGAAAATTTAATGCAATTATCTGGTAAATTAGTTATAATTGCTGAGGATATAGAAAATGAAGCTTTATCAACACTTGTCTTAAATAAACTTAGAGGTGTTTTAAATGTAGTTGCAGTAAAAGCACCAGGTTATGGTGATAGAAGAAAGGAAATGCTAGAAGATATTGCAATTCTTACAGGTGGAGAAGTAATCACATCTGATTTAGGATTAGAACTTAAAGATGTGACTGTTGAACAATTGGGTCGTGCAAGACAAGTAAAAGTTCAAAAAGAGAATACTGTAATTGTTGATGGTGCAGGAGATAAAGATAATCTAGCAGAAAGAGTTCATTTGATAAAGAAACAAATAGATGAAACACAAAGTGAGTTTGATAAAGAAAAATTACAAGAAAGACTTGCAAAACTTGCTGGTGGAGTAGCAGTTATAGAAGTAGGGGCAGCAACAGAAGTTGAGATGAAGGAAAAGAAACTTAGAATTGAAGATGCTTTGGCTGCAACGAGAGCTGCTGTTGAAGAAGGAATACTTGCAGGAGGTGGAACAGCTTATATAAATATTATTCCAAAAGTGGAATCTGCTGTTAAAGAATTCAAAGAAGATGAAAAATTAGGTGGAAATATTGTCTTAAAAGCATTAGAAGAACCTATTAGACAAATCGTTGCAAATGCAGGACTTGAACCAGCAGTTGTTGTAGAAAAGGTTAAATCAAGTTCAGAAGGTTTTGGGTTTGATGCTGGAAAAGAAGAATATGTTGATATGAAAAAAGTAGGAATAGTAGACCCAACTAAAGTTACAAGAAGTGCACTTCAAAATGCTGAAAGTATTGCATCAATGGTACTTACAACAGAAAGCATAGTAACAGATAAGAAAGAAGAAAAATGTGCATGTGGTTCACATGATATGTCTGGAATGGGTGCAGGAATGGACGGAATGTACTAAAATAAAAAAGAAAAAGCTCTCTTTAGGGGTAATAACCTCAAAAAAAAGAGCTTTTTCTTTTGCCATTTTAAGCTTTAGGCAAGATTCAAGTATGGACTACTTAAATCTGCATGGGAAAAAATTTGTCATGTCCCTCATTGCTCATGAAATAATAGCAATGAGTAGAATCATAGATTAAGGCAAAGCGATAAGGGAAAAGCTTTTCACTCTTAGGATGTTCAAGTATATACTTGAGAGCGAAAAATTCATTTGAATTGTCCATATCAAAAAAGAGAGTTCCTCTAACTTTGCCATTACCAATAGGCTCAACTAAATGACGAACTGCTAAAATAGATAAATCATTCAAAATTGCCTTGTTAAACCAGTAGGTGAAAGAGAAGTTCAATTGTGACTCAGATTTAGTGATATGCTTAAGCTTATTGAATAGTTTATCTAGCTGTTCCTTGCAAAGGTGTGTCCGTCTTTCGTACAATTTTCCCATTAAAATACCTCCCAAAAGTTATAGGATAATATAATTATAGCATATTTTGAAATAAGTGTAAATATTAGTAAACAAATTTCCCTGAAAAGCAAGTGCAAAATCTTGCAATTTTCTACAAGATATGATATAACTAATTTATCAAAGAATCGGAGAAAAAACAAATGGAAAAAGAAAAAATAAAAGGAGCCATAGAATCCATCCTCTTCGCTAGTGGTCACCCAGTAACTCCAAGAGAATTAGAGTTATCCCTAGAACTAGACCAAGACAAGATTCAAGAAGCTATAACTGAAATGCAACAAGCATACCAAAAAGAAGACAGAGGCATAGAGTTAACTAAAATTGAAACAGGCTATACTCTATCAAGCAAAACAGTTTACCATAATTATATTTATGGAGTAATAGACAAAAGAGCAAAGCTAAGCTTGTCACAAGCAGCACTAGAAGTGTTAGCAATAATCGCATATAATCCTAAAATAACAAGAGCAGAAATTGAAACAATAAGAGGAGTAGGCTCAGATGCATCAATTTACAGATTACTAGAACATGGACTAATAAAAGATGCAGGAAAACTAGATCTTCCAGGAAAACCAGTATCATACAAGGTAACAGAAGAATTCTATAAAAAATTCGGAATAACATCACAAGAAGACCTTCCAGAACTTCCAAAATACAAGCTAGATGAAAACAGGCAAATAGTAATAGATGATTTAATAGATGGAGAAGCAAAAGAAGAATCACAAGATAAAAATCAAGAATTAGAAAACCAAGAAAAACAAAACGAGGAAGAAGGAGAAAAGATTGATAAAACAGATAAAAGAGATAATGAAACATAATGAAAGCCAATTATCAAAATATGCTTGTAAATCTGAAAATGCAATAAAACTAAGTGAAGAACCAATTGACATAAGACCACCATTTTTTAGGGATATAGACAAAATCATACATTCACAAAGCTATACCAGGTATATAGATAAAACCCAAGTATTTGCGTTTGTAGAAAATGATCATATAACACACAGAGTATTGCATGTACAACTGGTTTCAAAGATTGCAAGAACAATAGGAAGAGCATTAAGATTAAATGAGGATTTAATAGAAGCAATTGCATTAGGACATGATGTAGGACACACACCTTTTGGGCATGCAGGTGAAAAGTATCTAAATAACATAGCACAAAAAGAAAAAATAGGATATTTTTGCCATAATGCGCAGAGTGTAAAAATGCTTAAAGACATAGAAGGACTAAATATTACATTGCAAACTTTAGATCGGAATACTAGCACATAATGGAGAAATCTTACTAGGTAAATATGAACCAGAAAAAACAAAAACAAAAGAAAAAGTGTTGCAAGAGGTAGAAAAAGTATTTACAGAAAAAGGATATAGTAAAAAGATAAAAACAATGACCTTAGAAGCAAGTACTGTAAGACTTTCAGACATAATTGCATATATAGGGAGAGATATAGAAGATGCAATTATAGTAGGGGTAATAGAAAGGGAAGATATACCAGAAGAAATAACAAAAATACTTGGAAAAACTAATAGAGAAATAGTAAATACTTTAATAATGGATGTAATAGTAAATAGCTTAGATAAACCATATTTAGAATTTTCTAAAAAAGTATTCAAAAGTTTAATAAAATTAAAAGAATGGAATTATGAAAAAATTTATGCATCGAAAGAAGCTGTAAAAAATTTAGACATAATAGAAAATGCATTTTATGAGTTATATAATTTATATATAAATAAAGTAAATGGAAGAAAGAGTATAGAATTAGAAGGAAGTATAAGTTACAGTGAGAAATGCTTATATGAATTTATAAATTCTAGAAGTAATGAATATAAAGAAAAAACAGATATAAAAAGAATTATAATAGATTATATTTCTGGTCAAACTGACAAATTTTTTATAAAAGAGTGTGAAGCGAACATAAAAAATTTTAAATTGCAATAAGAGTTGCAAAAAAAATATAAATATGCTAAAATACAAGTGCAAAAGAGGAGAAATAAAGTGGAAGTATTAATAATAATATATATATTAGCATTTTTAATATTTGCTTTGGCAGGATTTGCAATAATGCAAATAAAACTTGCAGGCATGAATGTAAAGGATTTCAAAGATTTTATACAAGCAAATCAGATACTAGATGACCTATATGAAGTTACAAAAAAATATGATAAAATGAATGGTCAAGAAAAAATAGTATTTTTAATGGAAGCTGAAAAAGTGTTTAGTGCTTTTGAAAAAGTGCCAAACATGTTATGGGAAGATGAATACCAAAAATATAGAGAGATTTTAGATGTTTATAGAGATATAAAGATTGTTAGATGGAATGAAAAGTGAACAAAAGACATAATATAACATATAATAATACTAAGAATCTTTATTTGAAATGGAGGCAAAATAAATGGAAGACATAATAGCAGTTGTATTAGCAGCTGGCAAAGGAACTAGAATGAAGAGCGATAAAGCTAAAGTTATACATAAAATATATGGAAAAGAAATGATAAAAAGAGTGATAGAAATAGCGCAAAAAGCAGGAATAAAGGATATTATCACAATAGTTCGGTTTTAAAAGGGAAGAAGTTGAAGCTGTAGTTGGAGATAGTACAGCATATGCGTATCAAGATGAACTTTTAGGAACAGGGCATACAACAATGCAAGCAATTCCATATTTAAAAGATAAAAAGGGAAAAGTTATAATTTTATATGGAGATGTTCCGATTGTTCGTCCAGAGACATTGCAAAAATTAATTACAAAAAGTATAAAGGACAAAGAATATGCAACAGTACTTACTGCAATGGTTTCAGAGCCTACACGGATATGGAAGAATAATAAGAGATGAAATTGGTCATGTTAAGGCAATAGTTGAAGAAAAAGATGCAACTTTAGAAGAAAAGTCTATAAAAGAAATAAATTCTGGAATATATTGTTTTGATATACAAGAATTAATTTTAGCACTAGAGAAAATAACTCCTAATAATAACCAAGGTGAATATTATTTAACAGATGTTATAAAAATAATGAATGATAAGGGATTAAAAGTTGGTGCAATGATTATTGAAGATAAAACGGAAATACTTGGAGTGAATGACAGAGCACAACTTGAAATGCTTACAAGGATATTAAGAATTAGAATAAATGATGAGCATATGAAAAATGGTGTTACAATTGAAGATACAAATAATACATATATATATGATGATGTAAAAATTGGTATTGATACTGTTATTCACCCAAATACAACTATAAAATCAGGAGTAGAAATTGGAAAAAATTGTGAAATAGGACCAAATGCTTATATAAGAGAAGGGTGCAAAATTGCAGATAATGTGAAAATTGGAAGTTTTGTAGAACTAAAAAAAGCAATTATTGGAAAAGGTACAAAAGTTCCTCACCTTTCGTATATGGGAGACTGTGAAATTGGTGAAAATACAAATATTGGTTGTGGCACGATAACTTGTAATTATGATGGATTTAAAAAAAGTAAAACAAGAATTGGAAATCATGCTTTTGTAGGTTCTAATGTTAATTTTATTGCACCTGTGGAAATTGGGGATAATACATTAATTGCAGCTGGTTCAACTATAACAGAAGATGTACCAAAAGATGCTTTAAGTATCGCAAGGGAAAGACAAATAAATAAAGAAGGATGGAATAAAAAATAATAAAAAGCGGGGTAAATGCCCGCTTTTTATAGTTACATTTCTTGTTCGCCAGGTATAAAGTAATCTATTACTCCATATATTAAAGCACCTATTATCGCAGCCATCCAAGATATAGAATATCCTGCAACAAAATATTGTGTAACATATAAAGTTATAACAGCAAGTACAAAACCTACAAATCCTTTTCCAAAAGGACTAGCATGTAAACCTGTAAATTTTACTATTAAATAGTCCATAACAGTTAAGACGATTGCTGCAACTGCTAGTGACCAAAAATTATTTATAGAAAATCCGGGTGTAAAGAATGCTGTTATACCTAATACGATAGCTGAAACAACAAGTCTACCAATAATTTGCCAAGCTGTGTTTGCTGTTCCTTGTCTAGAACTTGCTTGATTGTTTTCCATTTTCACAGACCCTCCTTAAATTTCTTAGTTTGATTGAAAGCAAAATCTTTCTGTTTAGTATTGTTCTCAAAAAATTTTTTTTTATTCAAATACATGAATATTTAATAAGAAATAGGTTAAAAATAAAGAAAAAGAGAAAAAATTAAAAAAAAAGGAGAATTTTAGAAAAATGCTGATTACTTTTACAAGATCAATCTTATTATATGTAATAATCTTGATAGTAATGCGTCTTATGGGAAAAAGAGAGATACGGACAACTTCAACCATTTGAGCTTGTAATTGCAATAATGATTGCTGATCTTGCTTCAATACCTATGACAGATACAGGAATTCCAATACATAATGGAATTGTGCCAATTTTAGGTTTACTATTTATGCATCTTGTTATTTCTATAATAAATATGAAAAGTATTAAAGCAAGGGAAATAATTTGTGGAAAACCAACAATTGTAATATATAGAGGAAAAATAAAAGAAGAAAATTTAAGAAAAGAGAGAATAACAATAAATGAGTTAGAAGAGAGATTAAGGAGTGCAAGTATTTCTACAATAGGAGATGTTGAATATGCAATTTTAGAAACAAGTGGGCAGTTAACAGTAATTCCAAAGCCAAATAAAAGAAATACTATACCAGAAGATTTTAATATAGAACCAGAATATGAAGGAATACCGTATGATTTAGTAATTGATGGAGTTATAATGAACGATAATTTAAAGGAAATTGGAAGAGACCAAACTTGGTTAAAAAAAGAAGTTCGGAAAATTTGGCATAAATCCAACTCAAGCATTAATTGTAACATTAGATGGTAAAGGACAAATTTTTTGTCAAAAAAAGGAGAAACTTGAAAAATGAAAGTGCAAGCAATAATTGCAAGTTTAATAGTTTTAATTGTTATTTCACTTAATGTGATTACTCAAAAGTATACAGAAAATGCAATGAATGACATTTTAGAAAGTTTAGCTCATGTGAGAGAAAATTTAATACAAGATAAAGAAGATGAATTAAAAATGCGGAATTAAAACATCAATAGAAAAATGGGATGAGAAAAAAGAAAAGATGGTAATTTATCTAGAACATACAGAACTTGAGAAAGCAGAGATGTATCTTTTAGAAACTAAAAGTCATATTGAAACTAAAGATTATGAAATGGCAGTAGTTTCATTAGATACATGTAAATTTATAATTGACCATATAATTGATAAATATGAGTTTTCATTGAAAAATATATTTTAGTCTAAACTAACCTAAAATTAATTAGGAAAGTTTAGACTATATAAATATAATACTATATTATACTATATTTGTAATTAGCAAGGCTTGCATGGTTCACAAGGTTTTTGGATTTCATCACAAGGATGAGGATGTTCCATACATTTATCACATTGATCCATTTTTATACCTTTCAAGCATTTACCTTTTCTAGAACATTTGGCACATATTTTATAAGTTTTGATTTTATTTGCCCAAACATCTATAGCATATTTTTTATCTGGACATAAAGGTCCAAATACGAATTCTCCATATTGATCTGTGAAAGTATGAGAAACTGGTTTTCTTATTTCTTCACCTTTTTCACAATCAAGTTCAACAAGTTTAACTACCGCGTCACATACTGGTTCACGATAACAATCAACTATCACACCATATATTACATTACGTTCATCTTCTGGTAAATTAATTTCTATATCAAATTGTTTACCATGTTCGATAAAACCATCTACTTCTACGATAGGGCATTTCTTTTCGCTATTTTCATATTCCATAAAAAATTCATTCCTTTCAAAAATTTTAGCTTTAAGCTTAATAATATAATATGAAAGTAAGTACAAGTTTTGTGAATGATTTTGTAAAAATTTTTTCAAAAAAAGTTGAAATTGTGCTCATAATGTAATATAATCAAAAAAATACTTGAAAAGGAGAAAGTAAAAATGAAACATATACTAAGTAGTGAACAATTTACAAGGGAAGAACTAGAAGAAATCTTTGATTTAGCAGAGAAAATTAAAAAAAATCCAGAGGCATATAAAAATGAACTAGACGGAAAGATAATTGCAGTAATGTTTTATGAGCCAAGCACAAGAACACGTTTATCATTTGAAACAGCGGCACTAAAATTAGGAGCAAAAACGATTACAACAGAAAATGCAGGAGAATTTTCATCAGCAGCAAAAGGAGAGACAATTGAAGACACAGTAAAAGTAATTGCAGGATATGCAGATGCAATGGTAATTAGACACAGAAGTGATACATCAGCAGAAGAAGCAGCAAGTGTGAACAAAATGCCAATATTAAACGGAGGAGCAGGAAAGGGAGAACACCCAACGCAAGCATTACTTGACCTTTTCACAATTAGAGAAAAATTTGGAAAAATAGATGGAACTAGAGTTGCAGTATTAGGAGATTTATTACATGGAAGAACAATCCATTCATTACTTAGATTATTATCATTATATGAAAATATAGAAGT
Organism: Clostridia bacterium; assembly: GCA_022793905.1. GTDB lineage: Bacteria > Bacillota > Clostridia > TANB77 > CAG-508 > JAAWPK01. The sequence goes on along the minus strand of JAAWDU010000010.1, from coordinate 15,379 downwards.
GTATGGCTTAAGCAAAGATGTGTTTGCACTTCCACAAAAATATATAGATATGTTAAAAGCAAGAAATATCGAATACAAAGTGTGCAAAAGCTTTGATGAACTTCCAAAAGACTTAAGTGTTATATATCATACAAGAATACAAGCAGAAAGATTTGAAGGAGATTTTGGAAAAGAAGAATTCATAATAAACAAAGAAGTTCTAGATACATTTTCAAGTAATACAATATTAATGCACCCATTACCAAGAGTTATAGAAATTGCAGTGGATGTAGATGATGATCCAAGAGCATATTATTTTAAACAAGCTCATAATGGATTATATGTACGTATGGCACTACTACTTAGAGTGTTAAATAAAGCATGAATAAAAAGGCCTTATAAATAAACTAAAAAGTTTGTTTATAAGGCTAAAAAGATAATTTAAGGAGGATAGACCTTTGAATTATAATAAAGAAGGATACATTAAACTACTTAGTAAAACATTTAAAAATGAAAATGAAGTATTAGAAGAAATCATAAATTTACAAGCAATACTTGAACTTCCAAAAGGAACAGAAGTGTTTTTAAGTGATATTCATGGAGAATATGAACCATTTTTGCATGTATTAAATAATGGAGCAGGAAGGATTAGAAATAAAATTGATTTTAGTTATAAAGATATACTTTCATTAAAAGAAAGAAATAAACTTGCAACTTTGATTTATTATCCAGAAGAAAAATTAAATCAAATAAAAGAAAAAAATGAAAATACAAAAAAATGGTATAGAGATACAATATCAAGGCTTATAGAGATATGCAGAATGGCTGGTGGCAAATATACTCGTTCAAAAGTAAGAAAATCAGTTCCAAAGTTTAAGTATATAATGGATGAACTTCTTCATGCACCAGAAGATGTAGGGAATAAAGCAGAGTACTATGAAGCGGTCATAAATTCTGTGATTGAACTTCGGAATTGCAGATGAAGTAATAATTTCAATTGCAGATGCGATAAAGCAGATGTCTATTGATCATTTACACATTGTAGGAGATATATTTGACAGAGGAATTCATCCAAATTATATAATTGAAAAATTAATGAAATTTCATAGTCTAGATATAGAATGGGGAAACCATGATATACTATGGATGGGAGCAAGTATGCGGAAATAAAGCATGTATTGCAAATGTTATAAGAATATGTGCACGATATGGAAATATTAGGCTTTTAGAAGATGCATATGGAATAAATATGAGACCACTTTCAATATTTGCACTAGATACATATAAAGAAATTCCACCAAATAGGTTACTCCCAAGAGAATTAGATTATAATAAATATAGTGAAAGTGATAAAATAGTTCTTGCAAAGATACAAAAAGCAATTGCTGTAATTCAATTTAAAATAGAAGGGCAAATGATAAAAGCGCATCCAGAATATGAAATGAAAGAAAGACTTTTACTTGATAAAATTAATTATGCAAATGGAACAGTCAATATTGAAGGAATAGAGTATGAGTTAAATGATACAAGTTTTCCAACAATAGATAAAAGTAACCCATATGAACTAACGGAAAAAGAAGATGAACTTATCGAAAGGCTTAGTGAATCATTCATGGAAAGTCCAAAACTGAATGAACATATAAGATTTATATATGAAAAGGGCAGTACATATAAAATATTTAATTCAAATCTTTTAATGCATGCTTGTATTCCAATAAATGAAGATGGGAGTTATACAAAAGTTACACTTCTTGGAGAAACATTAGAAGGAAAGGCGTATTTAGATCATTTAGATAAAGTTATTAGAAAAGCATATTTTGAAAAAAATGAAGAAGCTATGGATTATATGTGGTATTTATGGTGTGGAAAGGATTCACCTTTTTTCGGGAAGGATAAAATGACAACGTTTGAACAGTATTTTGTAGATGATAAATCATCGCACAAGGAAAACAAAATTCCATATTATAAATATATTTCAAAAGAAGAATTTTGTAAAAAAATATTAAAAGATTTTGGAATTAATGAAGAATTTTCACACATAATAAATGGGCATGTTCCAGTAAAAATGAGTGAAAGTCCAGTTAAAGCAAATGGAAAACTTCTAGTTATTGATGGAGGCTTTGCGAAAGGATATAGAGAAAAAACTCGGAGAAGCAGGTTTTATTCTTTCGTACAATTCATATGGACTTATGTTAAATGCAAATAAAACATTTGAAACAATACAAAAAGTGATAGAAACAGAAGATGAAGTACCAACAGAAATAATAGTAAGTGACCAAATAACAAAAAGAAAACGTGTAGGAGATACTGATATAGGAAAAGAGATAAAAGAACAGATAGATTGCTTAAGTGAACTTTTAAATGCCTACAGAAAAAAAGTGTCTTTTTAAAAAATAAATTTATAAGATGAATTGCAAATAAAATGCAATCATCTTTTTTTATATTCTAGGAAAGTACTCGCGTAGCGTGTAATTGACGTAGAAGATAATTATGCGAAACTTAGATTTTCTTAGCGAAGTATGAGCTTAGAAAATATTGGTTCCGTTTTTTTATAGAGTATATTTACTAAATAATTTTAAAATTTGAAATTTTTGTTAAATAAATTTAAGCAAGATAGAACACAATAAAATAGAAAAATAAAATAAGGAGGAAATTTTAATGAAAAAAACAATTAGCATTTTTGCTACAATAGTAATATTAAGTATGCTTATTTTTGTACCAAATAGTTATGCAGCATCACTAGATACACTTGATATAGAAACTAGTAAAACAACAATAAGACCAGGAGAAGAAGTATCATTAAATATCGATTTTGGACAGAATTTGGGAGCTTATACATTTAATATAGACTATGATAACAATATTTTTGAATATATATCAGTAGATGGAGGAACAGCAAATAATATAAATGACAAAGTAAAAGTAACATTTTATGACCAAACAGGAGGTACTAATCCTAGAAATAATATGAGTGCAATTTTTAAGGCAAAAGCAGATATTACTACATCTAATCCAACAGAATTTACAGTAACAGCAGAAGGTTTAGCAAATCAAGATGCTTCAGTTCAATTTGATGATATTACAACACCAATTATTAAAAATGTTACTGTTGAGCCAGAATATGTAGATTATACATTGAAATTAGAACACAGTGGTAATATTATAAAAGAACAAGAAAAAGCAATGATTTTAGGATATTCGTCTGTAATGGGACGTTATTATGAACATGCTAGATTAATTGCGGAAGCTAAAACTCCACAGGGAGCAACTGTTAAATTATTAGCAAATGATCAATCGAATATGGAACATGATATTATTCAAAGTGGATGGGGAGATGCACAAGGGAGTAAGATAGGAGGAAAAGATGTTTCTCAAATTTTACAAACTAGAGCACTTTTTAGTGAAGAAGGAAATTATACAATTACTTTAAAATTAATTGATAGAGATAATTCAGACAGTGTGATAGCAGAAAAGTCATTTGATTTTTCTGTTTTAGAAAAAGAAGTGACAGCTACTCCAAATGAGACTACAGATCAAGGAACCACACAAACTAAACCAGAAACTACACCCAATAATCAAAACGAAATAGCAAAGGAAACACCTAAAAAATTACCAAAAACAGGAAGTGATATATATATTACTGTTGGTATTGTTTTAATATCTTTAGCTTGTGGTTATGCTTATTTTAATAAGAAAAGTAAATAAAATATAGAAAAATAATAAGGTAAAATATATTTTTAATAGAGATATATTTTATCTTGTTACATAAAAGCAAATAAATTATAAGAAAGAGATGGAATAAAAAGGAGAAAATCAATGAGTAGGAGAGACATAAGAAGAAAAAAACAAAAGAGATTGATTAATTATTTAATAGTATTTATTGTTATAAGTATTATATTGTTTTTGGGAATAGAAGAGTACAAAGATAATAAAATAAAAAAACAAATAGCCAACAAAGAAATGCAATATTCTGCACAAGATATGAATGCAACATATAAGAAGGAAGAAGAAACAAAAAAATATCCGAAAGAAGAAATTCCAAAAGAATATAAAGGTTATAAAATTATAGCAAAGCTAGAAATTCCTAAAATAGAATTAGAAACTTTTATATTAAGTGAATATTCAGAAAAGGCACTTAATGTATCTGTCACAAAATTTTGGGGAGCAGATCCAAATAAACAAGGGAATTTTTGCATAGCTGGACATAATGTTAAAATTAAAAATATGTTTTATAATCTAAGAGATTTGAAAATTGCAGATACATTTTGGATTATTGATAATGAAGTAGGAAGAGTTGAATATGAAATTTATGATATTTATAGAGTAGAACCAGAAGATGTAAAATGTTTATCTCAAGAAACAGAAGGTAGACTAGAAGCAACACTAATTACTTGTACTAATGATTCAAAAGGAAGAATTATTGTAAAAGCAAAAGAAAAAATACTTTAAGACAAAAAAGGAGAGAAAAGTTTTGAGGAAAAGATATATTTTTATTAGTATTTTGTTTTTTATTATAACTGTTAGTACATTTATATATTTTAAATCCCAAGCATCAACAAAAATAGATGGTATTGAAAATTTTCCAGAAAGTTATAGACCTTATTTAAAAGAACTTGAAAAAAAACACCCTAATTGGAAATTTAGAGCATTATATACTAATTTAGATTGGAATTATGTTATAGAACAAGAAAGTATATTCGGAAAGAACTTGGTTCCTAAGAATTATGGAGATAGCTGGAAGAATAAGACACCAGGACAATATAATGTAGAAGTAGACTCTGGATGGGTAGATAGTTCTAGACAAGCAGTAGAATTTTGTATGGATCCTAGAAATTTTTTAAATGAAGTAAGACTTATGCAGTTTGAGGGACTTTCTTTTGATGAAAATACGAATAATATCGATGGGATTGAGAAAATTTTATATGGAACAGAATTTTATAATTCTAAAGTTTCATATTTTGATAGTTATGGTAATACTATTAATATGAACGAGAAATATAGTGATTTAGTTTTAAGAGGAGCACAAATTTCTAAAGTGAGTCCATATCATTTGGCGTCACGTATAAAACAAGAAGTAGGCCCTTTTTTGTCTCATAGTTCAATTAGTGGAAAAGTAGAAGGATTTGAAGGACTCTATAATTTTTATAATATAGGAGCAACAAGTTCAGCAGAGCCAATGGGAGCAATAAAAAAAGGATTACAATATGCAAGAGATGGAAAAAATGCTAGTCAAACTGTAAAGGATAAGTATTTAATTCCTTGGAATACAAAGGAAAGAGCTATTACAGGAGGTGGAGTTTTTATTGGTTCTAGTTATATAAATGTAGGTCAAAACAATATATATTTACAAAAATTTGATGTAAATGATGATAGGAGTAGTAATTTATTTTCACATCAATATATGACAAATGTACTTGCTCCTTATAGTGAGTCAAAATCAATTTATAATGGATATAAAAAAAGTGGATTGCTAGAAACTAAAATGAATTTTATAATACCAGTTTATAATAATATGCCTGAGTTTATGACTGATAATCCCAATATTAATAAAGAAGAATTTAGTAGTGAAAATGTAAAAGTTTATTGTAATGGAAGTAATGTTAATATTAGAACAGGTCCTTCTACATCTTATGAGATTATTTGTACTGCTAATCTTGAAGAAAGAATGACGCGAATTTTAAAAGGAAAACAAAATGGAGAAAGATGGGATAAGGTTGTTCTAGAAAATGGAATTGTTCGGTTATATATATCAAACTTATGTAACAGAAGTACAAGATATTCAAATTGAAAAAAATGTAACTGATATAACATTAGATCAAGAAGAAATTTATATGCAGGTAGGAGATATTTTTCAAATTAATGCTTATGTTAAGCCAGATGATGCAAATGACAAGCTAGTCATATTTCAAAGTACTAATAAAGAAGTAGCAGAAGTGCAGGAAAAAGGAATAATTACTGCAAAAGATATAGGCGAAGCTGATATAATAGCTGTATCTAATGAAAATTCGGAAATAAAAGCAAAATGTAAAGTTTTTGTAGTGAAAGAAATGCAAGACTCAGAAATTCATTTTGATAGTTCTCTAACAGTAAATAGTTTAGAGGTGAGTAGTATTGATTATGATGAAAACACTGTAGCTAATATTAAGGATAAAATTATAACAAATTTAGAAATAGAAATTGTAAATCATAAAAATGAGATTTTGAAAGATACAGATATTGTTGGAACTGGAAGTAAAATACGTGTTAAAGAAAATGGGAAGATTTTAAGACAATATCAAATTATTATTTATGGAGATTCAAATGGAGATGGAAAAATTAATAGTGTTGATTTGCTTGTACTAAAACGACATATATTAGAAATAGAATTTATTGGCCCAATATTTAAAAAAGCTTGTAATATTAATAAAAATGGTAAAAATCCGACATCAGTTGACTTATTGTTAATTCAAAGGCATATTTTAGAATTACAAGCTATTGAACAATAATAGAAATTGCCTAGGAGGAAGTTATGTTAAAAAGAAAAGTTTTCATTGTTTTCATGTTTGCTATCAGCATATATTCTTTTTTGAATGTAGCTTATGCTAGTAATTATGGCATAGTTTATTTGACAAGTAAGCAAAAGGAAGTGAAACAAGGTGAACAAATAGAGATAACAATAAATTTAAAAGATAGCAAAATTGCTGCCTGCAATTTGCAAGTCTATTTTGAAGATATGAAAGTGGAATTTATTTCTGATATAAATAAAAAAGATGTTCCTGAGAATATAAATCTCACAAAGAATCATGTTAACTTTGTCTGGTTTGATGAACTTGGCGGAGAAGGTGCAAAAGATGGAGAGATAGCAACTTTTAAGTTTTTAGCAAAAGAAAATGGATTAGTTACATTTACAATAGCTGGAGACTTTTATAATCAAAAAGGGCAGTCAATACAAACGGAATTTAAAGAAGTACAGGTTAAAATCGGAGAACAAATTATAGAAGAGCAAAGCTTTAATTTAGAAGACAGAAATTCAAATTTGCAGGTACTAAGAGTAGATAGAGAAGGTTTAATCCCCAATTTTGAAAAAGATATCCAAGAATACTACTTAAATATATCAAAAGAGGTTAACTTTATTGATGTTTTAGCAATTAGTGAAAATCCGAATGCAGTTATTGAAATAAAAGGAAATGAAAATATTCAAGATAAACTAAGTGATATTACAATTAAAGTTACTTCTGCTGATAAAAAAGAGACTAAGATTTATACAATTCATGTAAGCAAAACAAATGACTTAGAACTTGCTAATACCAACTTAGAAATATTAGCAATTGAAAATGTTTTATTAAATCCTCCTTTTGATAGTTCTAATACAAATTATGAAATAGAAGTTTCAAATCAAACAGAGAGTCTTAATATATTTGCTATACCTGAAAATGAAAAAGCAACTGTTGAGATTATAGGAAAAGATAATTTAAAACCAGGTAATAATTTAGTTGTAGTTAGTGTAAAAGCACAGGACGGTTTTACACTAAGAAATTATAGAATTAATGTTAATAGAAGAAACTTAATAGAAGAGAAAAAATATCAAGAACAGCAAGAAAAGCAAAAAGAAGATTTAGAAAATGCTTATAATATAGAAAAGACTTCTTTAGCTATAAATAGCAAAGAAGAACAATTAGTTAAAAAGCAAAATAAAAATTATGAAGCTATTGCAATTTGGAGTGGACTTATATTAGTTGCGATTTTTGTGATATTTGGTATAAGACTAATAATAAGAAAAAAAATTAAAGCGAAATAATTTATGTAAGAGTCATTAATTCTAAATAAAGAATTAATGAAATGGAAACTAAAAATTTACTTGAAAACATGGTTAAGATATGATAAAATATCCATTACAAAGCTAAAGTTAGAAAAGAGAAATAAAAATGGAAATATTCGAATTTAAAGAGGAAAAAATTTATATAGATAAAATTAGAAGCGGAAATCAAAAAAAGAATTTAAAGTATCATATAATTACAATGGGGTGTATGCTAAACGAGAATGACTCAGAGAAAATAAGTGGAATGATAGAAGAGATGGGATACTCTAAATGTGATGAACCTAAAAAAGCTGACTTAATAGTTTTTAACACATGCTGTATAAGAGAAAATGCAGAAGAAAAATTATTTGGAAAACTTGGAGAATTAAAAAATTATAAAAAAGAAACAGGTGCAATAATTGCATGCCGGTGGTTGCATGATGCAAGAAAAGCATATACAAGAAAAGATTAAAACAAGTTATCCATATGTAGATATAATATTTGGAACTCATACTATAAATAAATTTCCAGAAGGTCTTTATAATGCAATTTGTAAAAAAGAAAAAATAAAAGATGTAAAAGATATAGAGGGAGACATATATGAAGGGCTTCCAATTAAAAGGAAAGATAAAATAAAAGCACTTGTTACAATTATGTATGGTTGTAATAATTTTTGCACATATTGTATAGTTCCATATGTAAGAGGAAGAGAGAGAAGCAGAAAACCAGAAGATATATTAAGAGAAATAAAGGAATTATCAAAAAAAGGATATAAAGAAATAACTTTATTAGGGCAAAATGTAAACTCATATGATGGAGGAAATGGATATAAATTTTCAAGCCTTTTAAGAGATGTAGAAAAAATAGATGGAATAGAGAGAATAAGGTTTATTTCACCACATCCAAAGGACTTTACAGAAGATGTTATAGAAGCTGTAAGAGATAGTAAAAAAGTTTGTAAAATTTTGCATTTGCCTTTGCAATCAGGAAGTACAAATGTGCTTAAAAGAATGAATAGAAAATATACAAAAGAAGAATTTTTAAATTTAGCAAGGAAAATAAAGGAAAAAATACCAGAAGTTTGTTTTTCAACAGACATAATAGTTCGGATTTCCAGGGGAGACAGAAGAAGACTTTGAAGATACTTTGGATATACTAAAAAATATTAGTTTTGAGCAAGTTTTTATGTTTATATATTCAAGAAGAGTCCGGAACTAAAGCAGACAAAATGGAAGAACAAATCCCAGAAGAAATAAAACATCAAAGGTTTGAAAGACTGAAAAAATTAGTAGAAAGTCAAACACCAATAAATAATAAAAAATACATAGGAACTAAGCAAGAAATTATTGTTGAAGGAAAAAGTAAAAATAATGAAAAAATGCTTATGCGGAAGAACAAGAACAAATAAAATTGTAGTTTTTGAAGGAGCAGAAAGCCTTATAAATCAAACTATAGAAGTTGAAATAGTAAAAGATAGGCTTTGGTATTTAGAAGGAAAAATGTAAAATAAAAGGAAAACCTAAAAATAGTAAATGAGGAGGAAAAAACATGGCAGAATATACACCCATGATGCAACAGTACCTAGATACAAAAAATGAATACAAAGATTGCATATTATTTTACAGATTAGGAGACTTTTATGAAATGTTTTTTGATGATGCAATTCTTGCATCAAGAGAACTAGAAATTACATTGACAGGAAAGGATTGTGGACAAGAGGAAAGAGCACCAATGTGTGGAGTACCATACCACTCAGCAAATATGTATATTGCAAAATTAATAGAAAAAGGGCATAAAGTAGCAATATGTGAACAATTAGAAGATCCTAAAACTGTAAAAGGAATAGTAAAAAGAGATGTTATAAGAGTCGTTACACCAGGAACAGTTTTAGAAGATAATTTACTAGAAGAAAAGAAAAATAATTATATAATGTCAATATATAAGGAGGGAATCTTTTTTGGTGTTGCAGTATGCGATATTTCAACAGGGGATTTTTTTGCAACACAAATAAAAGAAACAAATAATTTTTCGAAGTTATTAGATGAAATAGCAAGATATTATCCAGCAGAAATTGTGGTAAATGATATGTTATATTCATGTCAAGGAGAGATAAGCAAGATAAGAGAAAGAATAGAATGTTATGTTTCAAACACAAAGGAAGAATCTTTTTCAAATGATACTTCAAAGTTAGATAAAAAATACGAATTTACAGATATGAAAGGCAGAAAAATAGAAGATTTAAGTGAAAATGAGTTTCGGAATATTTGCAATTAATGGACTTTTAGAATATATAAGAGATACACAAAAAATTGAAATGGAACATATAAAAGTAATAAAATTTTACAATACGACAAAATATATGTCTTTAGATATAAATGCGAGAAGAAATTTAGAATTAACAGAAAGAATGAGAGATAAAGGAAAAAAGGGAACTCTTCTTTGGGTTTTAGATAAAACGTCAACCTCAATGGGAGGAAGACTTCTAAGAAGATGGATAAATGATCCACTTATAGATGTTTCAGAAGTGCAAGATAGATTAAATGCGGTTAGTGAACTTAAATCAGATATGATATTAAAAGATGATGTAAAGGAAAGTTTGAAAAAGATTTTTGATATAGAAAGAATTGCTCGGAAAAATTTCATTTGGTAATGCAAATGCAAGAGATATGCTTTCATTAAAAGCTTCTGTTCGGTAAACTTCCAGAATTAAGAAAAATGCTTGAAAATACAAGTTCTAATATGTTAAAGGAGATTTATCAAAATATGGATGAATTAACAGATATATATGAACTTATAGAAAGGGCAATAATTGAGGAGCCTGGTATAACGATAACAGAAGGAAACATAATAAAACAAGGATATAATGAAGAAGTGGACAGATTAAACTCAGCAAGCACAGAAGGAAAAAACTGGCTAATAAATCTAGAAGCAAGAGAAAAAGAAGAAACAGGAATAAAGAACTTGAAAATAAGTTATAACAAGGTGTTTGGTTACTATATAGAAGTCACAAAATCTAATTTGAAATTTGTTCCAGAAAATAGATATATAAGAAAACAAACTCTAACAAATGGAGAAAGATTTATAACAGAAGAGCTAAAAGAGATAGAAGATGCAATTCTTCGGTTCACAAGAAAAACTTGTTAATTTAGAATACAAACTATTCTTAGAAATAAGAGAAAAAATCGCAAAAGAAATACTAAGAATACAAAAAACAGCTGAAATAGTTGCAACACTTGATGTATTAACATCATTTGCAAATGTTGCAGAAACACTAAATTATGTTATGCCAGAAGTAGATAATAGTGGAGAGATAGTAATAGAAGAGGGAAGACACCCATCTATAGAGAAAATGCTTTCAGCACGGAAGCTTTGTTCCAAATGATACATATATGAACAAAGAAGGTGACAGACTTCGGAATAATTACTGGACCTAATATGGCAGGAAAATCAACGTATATGAGACAAGTTGCATTAATTACATTAATGGCACAAATCGGAAGTTTTGTTCCTGCAAAAAGAGCTAAGATAGGCGTAGTGGATAAAATTTTCACAAGAGTTCGGAGCCTCAGATGATTTAAGTATGGGGCAAAGTACTTTCATGGTTGAAATGATGGAGGTCTCAAATATTTTAAATAATGCGACACAAAATAGTTTAGTAATTCTTGATGAAATAGGGAGAGGAACTTCTACATATGATGGACTTTCAATTGCTTGGGCAGTTGCAAGTTTTATGGCGGATAAGGAAAAATGTGGTGCAAAAACTCTATTTGCAACACACTATCATGAGCTTACAAAACTCGAAGAAGAGCTCGAAGGAGTAAAAAATTATTCTGTTGCAGTAAAAGAAAAGGGCGAAGATGTGATATTTTTAAGAAAAATAGTAAAAGGTGGAACAGATGAAAGCTATGGAATACATGTAGCAAAGCTCGCAGGAGTTCCAAAAGAAGTTTTAAAAAATGCAAGAGAAATCCTTAAAAACTTAGAAAGAAAAAGTATGCTAGGAGAAAAAAATATGCAAAAAGAAGAGAAAAAGCAAAGCGAAGGACAGCTTAGCATGTATAATTTCAAATTAGCAGAAATAGCACACGAATTAGATAAAATAAATATAAACGAATTAACACCTATCGATGCAATGAATATACTTGTAAGATTAAAAGAAAGTGCTTCATAAATTATAAAAGGAGAAATATGGAAGATAAATCAAAAGAAAATAAGGGCGAAACCGTTATATTTATAGTAATTACAATCATCTATTTTATAGGTGTGGTATATGAAATTAGTTATATATTAAATATGTTTTATATACCTTTATGTATAATTAGTTTTATTCTTATAAAAATTAAATATAATGCGCTATTTAAAGAAGTAAAAGATTATGAATATTATAGAGACATAGATTTTAAGAAAATAAGTGCGACAGCTTCTGGAATTATACTTGGAACAGAAAAAGTCAATGTAAATACTGTGATTACAGCAATTTATGAATTAGCGGAGAAGAAGGTTGTTTCTTTAAAATTTAAAGAAAATAGAAATTATTTGAAACTTGAAGAACATAAAAAAGAAAACATAAAAAAATTATTGCCATATGAAAAAGAAATAATAAAGTTTATTTTTGAAGGTATAGAAGATACAAAAGAATATTGTTTGGAAGAAATTTTAGATAGTGCGAAAAATAATGCAAATCAAAACTATATATTAAAAAATATTGAAAAAGAAATAAAAAATTATATTAATGAAAAATATTTTTTGATAGATTTGAGATTTCTGAAAGGTATGACTTTTGCAAAAGCAATGTTAGTAGGAATTATACCACTCTTTATATTTGGTACATTTTCTAGCTTATTAAGTATATTTATTCTAGATGAAATAATAGCAAAAATAAGTGTAGTTCAATGGATAATGATTGTCATATTATTTATAGCTTATATGAAAACTAAATTTATAAAACTTGAATACCATGAAGAAGCTAAAAAATTATATGGACTATATCAATATATGTCGGATTATTCACTTTTACATGAGCAAGAAGTTAAATTTTATCAACTGTATAATTCATATTATGTATATGCAATGGGAATGGGGCTTGCTGATAAATTTGAAGATGAACTAGGACAAGATGAATTAAATAATGAAGTACGAACGGCTTTGCAGTTTTACTTACAAAATAGGAGGAAAATTTAATGTTAGTATTAGTTGGGTTTATTCTATTAATTCTAATGATAGGAATTGGTTTTTTTAGAACACATAAGAGGCTTAAAAGTGAAGAATATGGCATGTTTTCATTGATAAAGTGGACATTTTTTGAACTTGCATGTATAGGGATTTGTTCATTTATTGAAGTTTCAAAAGGTGGAAATGGAGATAAAACAGCACTTTTAGTTGTAACAATAATATTTTTGATAGGGGTAATTGCGAGCTTTATAATAGAAAAAATATGCATTCGGAAATAACTTAAGAAAAAAGCAAATTGAAGAATATAATAAAAGTAAAGATAATTGGGAGTGATTAAAGGTATGGTAAATAGGAAAGAAACAAAACAAATTAAGGTGCGGAGATGTTTTGATTGGAGGGCAAAATAAGGTCGTAATACAATCCATGACAAATACTCCTACTAAAGATATAGAAAAAACGGTTTCACAAGTTTTAGAGTTAGAAAAAGTACGGTTGTGAAATTATTAGAGTTGCATGCTTAGATATGGAAGACGCAAGGGCAATAAAGCAAATTAAAGAAAAAATTCATATTCCAATTGTTGCAGATATTCATTTTGATTATAAAATTGCGCTAACTGCAATAGAAGCAGGTGTAGATAAATTACGTATAAATCCAGGAAATATTGGAGCTAAAGATAGGATAAAAGCAGTTGTGAATGCTTGCAAAGAAAAAAATATTCCCATAAGAATTGGTGTAAATTCTGGCTCTATTGAAAAAGAGATTTTAGATAAATATGACCGGAAAAGTAACCTCTAAGCGGAATGGTTGAAAGTGCAATGAAACATATCAAAATACTAGAAGAATTAGATTTTCATGATATATGTGTATCACTTAAAGCAAGCAATCTTGATTTGTGTATAGATGCATATGAAAGAGCAAGTATAAATTTTGATTATCCTTTACATATTGGTATAACAGAAGCGGGAACAGCTTTTTCTGGAACAGTTAAGTCTAGTATTGGATTAGGTGTGCTTTTAAGACAAGGAATTGGAGATACTTTGAGAGTTTCTTTATCAGATGATCCAGTAGAAGAGATAAAAGTTGCAAAAGAGATATTAAAAAATTGTGGGCTTTATCACAAATCGCCTACTTTAGTTTCTTGCCCAACTTGTGGAAGAACAAAAATCAACCTTATTCCTATAGCAAAAGAAGTTGAAGAGTTTTTAGCAGGAATTGAAGCGGATATAACAGTTGCAGTTATGGGATGCGCAGTAAATGGACCACGGAGAAGCTCGAGAAGCAGATGTTGGAATCGCTCGGTGGTATAAATGAGGGACTTTTATTTAAAAAAGGTAAAATTATAAAAAAAGTACCACAAAAAGAAATAATATCAGTTCTTAAGGAAGAAATATTAAATATGATTAAAACAGCATAGTATAAGAGAATAAATATGATTTTATTCTCTTATGAATTAACAAGTCATTTACTAGATGTGGAAGATGAATGTAAAGCAAAGGTTGAAATGCTTGTAGTGAATTTTGGAAAGAGAAAGACAGTTATAGAAGATTAAAAGACGTATTTTATGGGTATATGGTGTCAAATAGGTTTAATCTCGAAAGAGGAAAGCCAAAAGAGCAAACAGACAGAGAGCATTATGATTTGAAAGATTTTAAGTTAATGACAAATTTTGAAGATACAAAGAAAAAGCTAGAAAATATGAAACTTGAATTACCAAAAGTTCCTGAATTAAAGGATATGAAAAAAATTTATGGTTAATAGAGATGAAAAGATTATAAATGAACTTTCAAGAAAGAAGTTGTATTGTTTTAGGAAAAGGAAATTCTGAAAGAGAAGTATATTTTAGTGCGAAAAGTAAAATGTATATAAAGAAATATTTGGAGACAAGAACAGATAACAACGAAGCATTATTTGTATCATTAATAAAACCTCACAATAGATTGGGAATATCAGGAATTGAAATCGCTATAAGAAATTTAGGAAAAGAAGCAAATATAAACAAAGTACATCCACACAAATTTAGACGAACAATGGCTACTATGGCTATTGATAAAGGAATGCCAGTTGAACAAGTACAAAAATTATTAGGACATATAAAAATTGATACTACAATGGAGTATGCAATGGTTAGCCAAAACAATGTAAAAAACTCACATAGAAAATATGTAAACTAGAAGAATTTTTCAAAAAATATTGATTATTATCTAGAAATATGGTATATTAAAAATACAGAAAGCAATAAATTTATATAAATTGCATATAATATTATTGCTAGAAATAGCAAAAAAAGTTGGTGAATCCAGCCATAAAGTTGGAACTTAAAAAAGCGGTGAATCCAGCCATAAATTGGAATTTGAAAAAGCGGTGTTTCCAGCCATTAAATTGGAACTTAAAAAAGGGGGATTAGAGGTAAAACTCTAATCCTTTTGCATTATTGTATTTTTATAAATTTT
>JAAWDU010000009.1 GCA_022793905.1 Clostridia bacterium | reverse complement strand
GTGACGCAAACGGAATAAAAAGTTACAAATACGAGTACAAACTCCAAAGCGAAACCACATGGAAAACAGCAACATTTTCAAATAATAGCTATACAGGACTAAGCGACGGCAAAACCTACGACCTAAAAGTAACAGTCACAGATGGAGCAGGAAGACCAAACAGTGCACAAACAACAGGTACAACAAAAGTAGCAAACACCCCACCATACAACTTAACAACAAGCTGTTCAAGCAAAACAACAACAAGCATGACGATAAGAGCAAGAGCATACGACAACGATAGTCCAACCCAAACACTAACATACAAACTATACTGGGGAGGAAGCACTACGGCGATGGACACGAAAACGGGAACAAGCGGAAACTATGTAACCTTTACGACAAAAACAGGTTTAGCAGAATACACAACACAAACTTACTCATGGAGAGTAGAAGTAACAGACAGCAAAAGTAATCCAATTTCTGCAACAGGAACAGATAGGACATTTTGTAGTGGGAAAACTTATAGCTGTCCTGGACGGTTATAGCTTTGACTGTGGTAATTGTTCAGATGGCTGGATCAGCACGTATTGCACGGGTACGATAAAATGCGAGGCTTTTTCGGGCTCCTGTACGCCATCCACGGGCGTCGCTTGTGCATTCTGCGGGAACCGGAGCACCTAACGCCACTCAGTTTACGGGAGGTTCTTGCAATTCTTGCGGCATTGGTTGGAGCGGATATATTGGAATTTGTTGCTGTAGGGGAGGTTCTCCGATTTACTATGCCACAAAGCCATGCGGAAGGTCGTTAGGACAGAAGAAGTGTGAGACTTGCGGTGGAACGCGGAAAGATCACCAGTAATTGCCAACACTCGGGTTTCGTTAATTCTCATAAGTATTGTACGCATAACTATAATGGTGTACAACACTGAACGACAAATTAAGTATCATTTGGAACGGAAAATATGACATAGATGTAAAAAAATATATATATTTCCAAATAATAACAAAAAGAGGTTATGGAGACATAGCCTCACTTTTTGCAATATAAAACTAAACACATTATCTAAAATAAGTTGATTTATTAAATCTTACTTAAATCTTTACAAAAAAAACAAAAATAGCTTGCTATTTTTAAAAAAATATTATATGATAATATAGTAAATTTAAAACAATATATGATTATAAATAGAGAGGACTAGTTAATAATGAAAAAAGCAATAGTTTTTGCATTAGTTTTAATTGTATGTTTTTGTATATTTTGTGCTAATGCAGTGTATGGAGCAGAAGAAATCCTTAATTCTGATACTACAAGTAAAATGATTGAGATGTCAGAACAGCAAAAAGATGAACTTGAGGATTATAAAGAAAAATATGGTTCAGACGCCTATGGGTTTACAGCATTTATATTAAATAAAGTTAGAATATTTAGTATCCCTTTTTGTTTTCTAGGAATAGTAATAAGTGCAATATATCAATATGTAATAGGTATAAGAAAGCTAGATGTTAAGTATAGAGGATTTTATACTATGATAGCGTTTATTACACTATTTGTTATTGCACAGGTTTTACCACTTGTATTTGTAATTGTAATAAAAGGTTTTGGAAGGAGTTAACAAATGAAAGTTTTATTTGCTGTTAATAATGAAGAAGTATCTGATTCTATTATAAAGCTATATCAAAAAGAATATAGAGAGATAATTTCAGGTAAAAATGTTTATTATTTTAATGCAATAATTAAAGAATTACAAAGAGACCAAACTTATGATAGAATAGTAATTAGTGAAGACTTAGAGCCTTATACTAATAATAATTTTGATGTTATAGATAAGTTCTTATTTGAACAATTAGATAAAATAAGTGATGAAGCAATAAGTGATCGGAGGAACTGATATTCCAATTATTTTTATTGCAACTGATAGACGTTCAAAATCAGATAACTTACTTGCTAAGTTATTTTCAATTGGAGTATATGATGCATTGGTTGGTTCTGATAGAAGTATTTCAGAAGTATGTAAGCTATTAAATAAACCTCGTACAAAAAAAGAAGCAAAAACATATTATAGAATTGAAACAGAAGAAGTTACATATCAAGCTGAATCAGAGGATAGTGTAAGTGAAACAGAAATACAAAATATATTAACACATTACAAAAAACTTGGCAAAGACACAGAAAGATATGTAGAAAGCTTTAATAATATTGCAGCACAATATACGGATAGCCAATTAAGAGTTATAAGTAAGTTCTTGCCAATTAGTGTTAGGGCAGTACTTGAAACAGACTCACCTAAATATCAGTCAATAATGACTTTTGGTGAGGGCACATATAAAAAAGCTGAAAAAAATAAGATAGAGAAGAAAGAGGATTTAAAAATTGGCTTTATAGAAACAAGTTCTACAAAAACAAAGCCTACAAAACCAGTAGTGATACCTTCTGCTGTAAAAACTGATTCAGTAAAGAAACTTACAAAACCAGATAATTTGCAGACTTCAAATGAAACAAGTATAGATGATATGTTTGTAGATGAAACACCAAAAGTAGCTGAAACTGAAGAAAATTCTCAAACAGAAGAACCAGTAAAAAAGAGAAGAGGAAGACCTAAAAAAGTTGTAGATCAGGCAGAAGAAGTAAAAGTTCCTAAAAAAAGAGGAAGACCTAAAAAAGTTGTAGAAGAACCAGTAGAAGAAAATGAAATGCTTCCAGGATTTGAAGAACAAAACGAACAAGAAGATAATATTCTTCCAGGTTTTGATAATGGAAATAGAAGAAACAAAATAGACGAACCATTTAATATATATAATACACCTGAAAATACATATGAAAAATCAATAGATAATACAGAAGTAAAAAAAGAATTTACAGATTTAACCAGATTGCTTACAAAAGATAAAAAGATAGTATGTTTTGTAGGAACTGCAAAAGCAGGTACTTCATTTTTAGTAAATAACTTAGCAGATATGTTATCAAGAACAGGTATAAAAACAGCACTTGTAGACCTTACAGAAAATAGAAATTCATATTATATATATACAAAGAATGAAGAACCACTAAGAAGAATTGCTTCAAATTGCCTAGAAAAAATTGAAAGTGGAATAGTAGAAGGAATAGATGTAAGCAAAAATCTAACTGTATTTACATCAGTACCAAATCAACAAGTAGATGTAACAGATATAGATACTTTGGTTGCAAATCTTGTAAAAAAATTCTCACTTGTGTTATTAGATTGTGATTATAAAACACCAGAAAGATATTTTGAACTTGCACAAGAGATATATTTAGTACAAACTATGGATATATTAACAATACAGCCATTAACAGCATTTTTACGTGACTTACAGTCAAATAATAAACTTGAACAATCAAAGTTAAAAGCAGTAATAAATAAGGCTATGAAAGTTAGAGGATTAAGCACAAAAGCAATAATAGGTGGAATGTCATGCTATAATAATCCAGAAATGTCATATATGAGAGAATTATTTGATAAGGAAAAAATACAAGTAATTACGATACCATTTGATGAAGATACATTATCAAAATATTTATCTGGAATGGTAGATTGCTTTGTATCAACAAGTGGATATTCAAAACAATTTCTAGTAGAGCTGAAAAAATTAGGAGACCATGTATATCCATTAATAACAAATAAATTTAAGCCAGAATATACAAAGAAAAATAAAGAAGAAAAAGAAAAGAAGGATGAATGGGATTTTTAGTATATAGAGGAAGTAAGCAAAAGGAACATAAGACTAGGAGGGAAAAGAGGAATGGAAGTAGAACTGATTGTAATGGTAGTACTTATAGCAATTGTAATTGCACTAGTAGTATATAACATTATAATAAGCAAGAGAATTAAAAACTTTAAAAATTTAAATCAAAAAGTAACAAGCCTAAATGTTTTACAAGATTTTATGTCTACAATAGGCGAAGTTCAATCAGTTGACGAAAAAATTGAGAAAATCAATGAAATATTAATAGAACAATATGCAATAAAATATTCTACAATAGTAGCATTTAATGGTGCAGAATATGTTGTAAAAGCATCAAATGTAGACCAAAAACATTGGGATACATTAAGGAGTTTGCAAGATGAAGATATTTTTAAAGATAGCATTACAACTGCACAGCCTAAGTATGTAACTGTAAATAACGAGCGGAGAAAGACTTCCATATCAAAAAATGGAATTTGGACGAGCTAAGTCTGCAATGTTTTTTCCCTTATATATAGATAATGTATATATAGGATATTGGATAATAGAGAGTGGAAAAATGCACGCCTTTGATCATGTAGACACAACAATATTAGAAGTAGTAAAAGATAATATAGTTTCAATATTTAAAATAGTATCCTATCAAAATATAGTAGAAAGCTTGACAAGAAAAGATTTATATTCTGCATTAAAAACATCAGAATATTTATATGAAAAAGGAAGAAACACAATAGATAAATACACAACATCAACAGTTTGTATGTTCAAAATAATAAATCTTGAAGAAACTAATAGTAGAATAAATAGAGATACTGGAAATCAAATGATTATAGATGTTTGTGATTATATAAAGGAAAGATTGACGAAGGAATATATTTTTGTTAGATATATGGGACCAAAATTTGCAATTGTATTTTCAGGAGTAGAAATAGATGGAGTTGTAGAATTTTTAAGCGATTTAAAAAGAGAAGTAGAAAACTTAGAAGTAGAAGATGTAATTGTAGCTGAAGAAAATGAGAAATCAGAACAAAAAAAGAAGAAGAAAGTAGAAATAGTCAATCCAAAATTAAATTTTGCTATTACAACTTATTATAAAGGAACAGCTCTTGAAAAAGTACTAAAGGAACTTGAAGAATATCTGGATACAGCAGATATTAGTGAAAGTGATATTAATAATATTTAAAATCTAAGGAGGTAAAAAATGGATTTTGATAAAACAATGAACTTTAAGGTAGAAAATGAGAATAATATAAAGTATAAAGAGGTGCTAAAAGAAGTGTATAATGCACTTGATGAAAAAGGATATAATCCTGTAAATCAGATAGTTGGATATATTTTATCGGGAGATCCAACATATATTACAAGTTATAATGATGCAAGAAATATAATCAGAAAAGTAGAAAGAGACGAGCTTTTAGAAAAAATGGTTAGATTTTATATAGGGATAGATGAGTAGATAAATATATATGAGAACTTTAGGTATAGATTATGGTGATGCTAGGACACGGGCTTGCAATTACTGATGCACTTCGGAATAACGGCTCAAGGATTAGAAACAGTTCATCATAATGGGAATGATAAAATAATACTTAGAAGATTAGAAGAACTTGTAAATCAATATGAAATTTCTACTTTTGTAATAGGAATGCCAATAAATATGAATGGAACAGTAGGAGAAAGAGTAGAGAAAACTAAAAAATTTATACATAAATTAAAATGTAAATTTAATACTATTAATATAGAAACAGTAGATGAGAGATTAACAACAGTTTCTGCACATAAAACGATGAATTTTCTTGAAGTTAAGCAAAAGAATAAGAAAGGTATTGTAGATACTATTTCTGCTGTATATATATTAGAAATTTATATAAATCGTCATTAAGATTGTAGAGATACAATGTTTAAATATATTAACATTTGAAAGGAGAAAAATTATGGGTGAAGACTTAAATAGTATGATAATACTAAATGATGAAGACGGAAACGAAGTTGAATTCGAATTTTTAGATTTAGTCGAATTGGATGGAGAAGAATATGTGATATTATTACCAGCAGAAGAAGATGAAAGTGAACCAGGAGAAGTTGTGATATTACAAGTAGAAGATACAGATTCTGAGGAAGAGGAGTCTTATGTTAGTGTTGAAGATGAAGAAATACTAAATAAGGTATTTGAAATCTTTAAAGAAAAATTTAAGGATGAATTCGAATTTCTTGATTCAGAAGAGTAGAAAATATTAGGTTAGCAAAAACAAAAATGATTACGGTTATTTTAATACGTAATCATTTTTGTTGTATAATCTAGATTTGAAAAAGAATCGTACTCATAACCTAGAGTATATATATTTGTTGCCTGAATATCTTTTTCAAGCATCATCAGTAATTTCTTATTTCTACAGGTTGTTGTAAATCCTTTTACAGAGGTTATTATAGGAAGTTTTTTGTTCGCTTTGTACATTTCTGAGAGTAAAGACTGACCTTTAGTGTTACATCCAAGAACTCTTATATATGGCTCTATTTTTTTTGAAGTTTCCATATCTTCTTTTGTATACCCAAGTAAGGCATAAAGCAAAATTCTTTGTATTCTAGTTCCGAGTATATCTTTTTGTTTTTACCATTTCCATTAATGAATTTAGTGAATTACATGAATTTACTGCATTTTTAATTGCATTTTCTAAACCTTCGTTTACATCTGGCAAGTTTGCAATCTGTGCAACTGTCATATTTCTTAAAACAAACATAATCTCTTTTTGATAACATTCTATTCCAGAAACATAATGTCCTTTTTTTATAGCTTCTTCTAAAATATCATAACATACTTTAGGCATAACTTTATCAATATCATAAAAATTTCTATCAACAGCATATTTTCTAATTGCTGTACCACTCGCAAAATCACCCATAATTTCTTCACTATGATATCCGAGGTCCAATTCTTTTAATTCCTAAAGGTAATATTGAAGAGTTCGTCATTTTTAGTGCTTTCAGATATTCAATAGCTAAAATATTATTTGGAGCAGATAACACATTTGCAGATTTTCTAATATCGTTTAAATACATCAAAAGAGCATTTTCTCTAGCCTTTGGAAAAGAGATACCTTTTGACAATTCATGAGAAAGTAAAGATTTAAATTCTTCTGGTTGGTCACATAATATATCAGCAAATTCTTTTAACACAGAAATATCTTCTGTTTCACAACCAAAAGATACAGTATTTACAATTTTTAATGAATTAAGAGTTTTTATGGCACCTAAAGCAAAATTTTCAGCGCTAGATATGCTATATATGCATGGAAGTTCTAAAACAAGGTCGAAACCATTAAGTAAAGCCATCTTAGCTTTTGTCCATTTGTCAACAATAGAAGCATTTCCTCTTTGGACAAAATTTCCTGTAATTAAAGCAATAGTATAATTTGCATGAAATTGTCTTTTAGCTTCATTTACATGATAAAGATGCCCATTATGAAAAGGGTTATATTCGCCGAATTATAGCTAAGACGTTATCCATAAAAACCTCCATTTTTTTTCTTTACAATAAAAATATTTATTGATATAATATCATAAAGTATAAAAAAATTCAATGCTTTTATGCAAAAAAGGGAGAAAATATAAATATGAAAAAGGTTGTAATATATACAGATGGAGCATGTTCTGGAAATCCTGGACCTCGGTGGTTGGGGGACTATTCTTATGTGTGAAGGAACAAAAAAAGAAATTTCCGGAGGAAAAAAAGAGACAACAAATAACATAATGGAAATTACTGCAGTAATAGAGGGACTAAAGCTTTTAAAATATCCATGTGAAGTTGAAGTTTATAGTGATAGTGCATATGTTGTGAATAGCTTTAATCAAAAATGGTTAGAAGGATGGAAAAAGAATGGATGGAAGTCAAGTAAAGGTGACGTGAAAAATAGAGAACTTTGGGAAGAATTAGATAAACTTACTTCTATACATTCAGTTACATTTATAAAAGTAAAAGGACATAGTGATAATGAACTTAATAATAGATGTGATGAACTTGCAAGAAATGCTATAAAAGGAGTATAGGTTTATGAGGATAGGAATTGATATAGGTGGAAGCCATATAGCGTGTGGACTTATTGAAAAAGGAGAAATAATTGCAAAAAGAGAAAAAGATTTTGAAAAAGAAGATAGAAAGAGTATAGAAAAAGTAATAGAAAAAACAATTATTGATTTTACAGAGGAAATTTTAAAAGAAAGAAATCTTAAGGTAAGTGAAATAGAAAAAATAGGTTTAGCAGTTCCAGGAACTACAAAAAATGGTGTGATTGTAAAAGCAGAGAACTTAGGAATTGTAAACTTTAAAATTTTAGAAATCTTAAGTAAGCATTTTGATTGTAAAAATATTAAATTAAATAATGACGCAAAATGTGCAGGTATATGTGAGAAGGAATTTGGCAGTTTAAAAAATTATGATGATTGTGTTTTTATATGTTTAGGTACAGGGATTGGTGGAGCTGTTTTTTTAGAAGGAGAACTTTTGAAGCCAAAGAGATATTCTGGATTTGAACTTGGACATATGATGATTGATAAAAATGGGAGAAAATGCAATTGTGGAGCATATGGATGCTTTGAAACATATGCATCTATGAAAAGTCTAAAAGATAGAATAGCTATTAAGAAAAATAACTATAATTTAAGTGGAAAAGAAATATACCAAATTATAAAAGATGATAGAGAGTTAGAAGAAATTTTAGAAGAATTTATACAAGACTTAAATATAGGTTTATCCAATATTATAAATATATTTGAACCAGAGGCTATATGTATAGGAGGGGGATTTATACATTATAAGGATTTGCTTTTAGATAGATTAATAAATAAAATGTATGAAACTAAATTGACTTTCAATAATGATTTTCCAATAATTTTAACTGCAAAAATGCGGAAATGATGCTGGAATGATTGGTGCATGCTATATAGAGTGAATATTGTAAATTTTTTGTGAACGTCAAAAGGTTAAAAGCCCATTAATTAGCGTTTTTAAAGGCAAAATAAGAAATTTTCTCCTTTTTTATCAAAAAAAACTATTGCAATAATATTAAATTATTGTTATGATATATAAAGAGAAAATGTGTAAAGAGGGAAAAAAATGATAGAATTTAGAAATGTAAGTAAAGTTTATTCAACAGGTGTAGAAGCTGTGCATAATGCAAACTTTGCAATAGATAAAGGTGAATTTGCATTTTTAGTAGGAAGTTCTGGCTCTGGTAAGTCTACATTAATTAAGCTTATATTAAAAGAGGAAGAACCAAGTTCTGGAAATATAATAATAAATCGGTAAAGATACTACATTTTTAAAAAGAAGTAGAGTCCCATATCTTAGAAGAAGTATGGGAGTGGTATTCCAAGACTTTAGATTATTGCCAGATAAAACAGTATATGATAATGTTGCATATGCAATGTATATAGTAAAAGCTACAAAAAGACATATAAGAAGACAAGTGCCAATGGTACTTTCGCTTGTAGGATTAAGTGGAAAAGCAAAAATGTTTCCGCATGAGCTTTCAGGAGGAGAACAGCAAAGAGTAGCTCTAGCACGTTCTTTAGTAAATAATCCTTCAATGCTAATAGCAGACGAGCCTACACGGAAATTTAGACCCAGATACAGCTTGGGAAATTATGAATTTGTTAAATGAAATAAATATGAGGGGAACAACTATAATTGTTGCAACACACGCAAAAGACATAGTTGATAAAATGAAAAAAAGGGTTATACAGATTGAAAAGGGCGACATAGTAAGAGATGATAAAAAGGGTGGTTATAACAGTGAGATATAATATTATAACATATTTAATTGCTGAAGGTTTTAGCAATTTAATGAAAAATAAAAAATCAACTGGTGCAGCTTTAACTATAATGTGTATGTCAATGTTTATGTTTGGAATATTTTTTGTATTAGGCGAAAATATAAACTATGTTGTTGCACAAGTAGAAAAAGAGCAGGGGATGCAAGTTTGGCTTGATTATGATGTGACAGATTTGGAAATAGCAGAAATACAGTCTCAAATTAGAGCTATAAACGGAACCAATACAGTAGAATTCATTTCAAGTACAGATACATGGAATTCAGAAAAAGAAACTTTAGGATTAGAATCAGATTTTTTGGAAGGAATTGAAAAATATTATCAAGATTCCTTTTTAGTTAATTTGACAGACTTAGAGTTAAATTCAAGTGTGCAAGAACAAATTTTAAAAATTCCTAAGGTTGAAAGTATTGCTAGTAGTAATGATACAATAGAAGCATTAGTTGAAATAACAAAAGGAATAAGAATGGTAACATTTGCAATACTAGTAATACTCGTAATTATATCAATATTCATAATAACAAATACAATAAAACTTACAGTTCATGCAAGAAGAAAAGAAATATCTATTATGAAGTATGTTGGGGCAACAAACAGTTTTATTAGGTGGCCTTTTATTGTAGAAGGTGTTATAATAGGCTTGATTTCTGCATTAATTACAGTATTTGTTGTAGGTCTTTTATATAATGCTATAACAGATGGAGTAATACAAACAGATATATTTAAAACACTATCATTAAAATTATATACATATAATGATATGTTTAAAATGCTTATAACAACATATATAGGATTAGGTGCTGGAATAGGAATTGTTCGGAAGCACTATATCAATGAGAAAATATTTAGAAGTATAAAGTATAGGAGGAATACATATGATTAAAAAAATAGTTAGTGTAATAATTATATTTATATTGTTAACTTTGCCAGTTATTACATTTGCTACATCTGGAAGCTTAGATGCTAAAAAGAATGAACTTCAAAATAATATAAATGAAGCAAAAGATCAACAAAAAGAAGTAAAAGATGAAATAACACAAACACAATCAGAAATTAACAAATTGAATGATGAAATAACTTTAAAAGAATATGAAATAGAAATAATAACAGCAGAAGTTAAAAAATTACAAAGTGAAGTGAATGAATTATCACAAAAATTGAAAGAGGCAGAGGAGAACTTTGAAGAACAATATGATATGCTAGGAAAAAGATTATCAGCTCAAAAGAAAAGAGGTAAAGTGTCATATTTAGATGTTTTACTAAAATCAAAAAATTTAACAGATTTTATATCTAGATATCATATATTAGAAAAAGTTGCTGAAATGGATATTAAGCTTTTAGAAGATATTAAGGAAGAACAGGAAACAATCACAACAGCAAAACAAGAAATAGAGAAAAAGAAAGAAGAAGTTGAATTAAAACAAAAAGAATTAAAAAATGAAGAATATGCACTTATAAATAGAAAAAGCTCTAAAAATAAATATATGTCACAACTTAGCGCAGAAGAGCAAAAATTACAAAATGAAATAGATTCTTTCAATAAAGATTTAAAGCGAGTAGAAGATCAAATACTAGAAGAAGCAAGAAAGGCAAATTCAGGAGGATATAATTATACAGGAGGAGAACTTTATTGGCCTACTCCTGCCTCTACTAGAATAACATCATATTTTGGATATAGAGGTTCAGCAGCGACTGGTGGAGTTGGAACAGCAAATCATAATGGATATGATATAGGAGCACCACATAATTCTAGTATAGTATCAGCAGAAGCAGGTATTGTAACAAAGGTAGTTAGAGCATGTTCACATGATTATCCAAAAACATATAAAACAAAATGCAATTGTGGTGGCGGTTATGGTAATTATCTAATTGTAACTCATGGACCAAATTTACAAACATTATATGGTCATTGTGCTTCTATAAAAGTTAATGTTGGTGATCATGTTACAAGAGGACAAACTATTGCAGCAGTTGGATCTGCAGGTTGGTCAACTGGATATCATTTACATTTTAGTGTTATTGCAAATGGTTCATATGTAAATCCAGGAAATTATTTTAAGTAATAGTTAATGAAAACTATAAATTCACTTAAAGAAGATGTTTTCTTTAAGTGAATTTAAAATATTGGAATATTTGTGCTTTTTTTAAATAAATTATAAAAGAAAAGAGAGGGTCTTATGAGAGAAAATAAGAAACAAAAAATTTATAGAGTTGTAATGCTCATTTTAGTAGTTTCATTAATTACTTTTATTGTAACAACGGTTTTGATGTATAATGATTCAATAAAATATGTTGTATCTACAAAAGGATTATCCGGAACTAACCAGGCTACAAAAAAATTAGATATGCTTTTTGCAACAATTACAGAGTTACTTGATGAAAAATATATAGGTGATGTAAACCAAGAGGATTTGATTGATGGTGCTTTAAAGGAACTTGTGAATTCAGTTGGAGATGTTTATACTACTTATTATACTAAAGAAGAATTAGAAGATTTTAATGCAGAAACAATGGGAAAATTTGTTGGGATAGGTGTATATATGCGAGCAAGTTTGGAAACAGGAAAAGTAGAAGTAACAAAGCCAATAAAAGGGTCACCAGCAGAAGAAGCAGGAATAAAGACAGGAGATCAAATTTTAAAAGTAGATGGAGTAGAATATGTAGGAGATGATCTAGATGAAGTTGCTAAAAATATAAAAGGTGAAGAAGGAACAGAAGTTACATTGACAATAAAAAGAGGAGAAGAAGTTTTTGATTTAAAAATTGTAAGAAAAAATGTGCATATGAATTATGTTAGTGGTGAAATGCTAGACAACAATATAGGATATATGTATATTGAGAGGTTTGACGAAGACTGTATAAAGGATTTTAAGAGTGCATATAATGAATTAGTAGCTCAAGAAGCAAAATCGCTTATACTTGATTTACGAAGCAATGGAGGAGGACTTGTTGATGAAGCATTAGAAATCGCAGATATGATGTGTGAAAAGAATGAAATAATGTTAATAACAATAGATAAAGATGGAAAAGAAGTAAGTGAGAAAGCAAAAAAGGATAGAGAAATTAAAATGCCAATAGTAGTTTTGACAAATGGAGGAACTGCAAGTGCAGCAGAGATCTTAGTTGGTGCACTTAAAGATAATGAAAAGGCTGTTATAGTTGGTGATAAAACATTTGGAAAAGGAGTAATACAAGAACTAATATACTTATCAAATGGTGGCGCATTAAAGGTGACATCTTCTGAGTATTATACACCAAAGAAAAATAAGATAAATAAGCTTGGAATTGAACCAGATTATCAAGTATCATTTGACTTTAAAAATTTAGAAGTAGATGAGCAATTGAACAAAGCAATTGAAATTATAAAAGAAAAGATGAATTAAAATATGAAAATTTGGCGGATTTTAGTATACCTTATAAAAAAATATTAAAAAAAATAAAAAAAATTCAAAATAACTATTGACAATTTACAATAAATTTAGTATACTAGAATTCGCCGAAGGAAAATGGGCGCTTAGCTCAGCTGGGAGAGCATCTGCCTTACAAGCAGGAGGTCATAGGTTCGAGCCCTATAGCGCCCACCATTTTTTATACGGCCTGGTAGTTCAGTTGGTTAGAACGCTAGCCTGTCACGCTAGAGGTCGACGGTTCGAGCCCGTTCCAGGTCGCCATTTTTTTTGTTTAATATTTGCCTTGATAGCTCAGTTGGTAGAGCAAAGGACTGAAAATCCTTGTGTCACTGGTTCGATTCCAGTTCAAGGCACCATTCAAATGCTACACGCATTTGCTGTTAGGGAGTATAGTTCAAAGAGGACACATGTTTCGCCCAACCAATTGTCGTTTAGAAGGTGCACATTTTAAGCGATTTAGGAACAGATTGTGTTCAGGTAGAACGCCCCACTGTCAATGGGGAGGCTGGAGGTTCGAGTCCTCCTACTCTCGCCAAAAGCCCCTTTTATAGGGGCTTTTTTTAATTAGTCAAAAATTTTAGGCAAAAAATGCTCAAAATCGTTGATTTTAGGCAACCCAAATAAACCAATAGCAACAATTGGTGATTTATGGTAAAATGTTTTCTCGTATTTTTTAGCTTGCCATTAATAATATTCTTGCTTTAAAATTCGTAAAATTTCTAAATCCAAATGCCACTCTTTTTAATGCTTTTATCTTGTTGTTGTATCCTTCCATTGGCCCATTTGAATATGGTACTTCTAACGCATTTCTTATCTCTGTTACCCAATTAAAGTATGTTTTGGCACAATTTTTTAATGCTAGTATATCCGATTCTAAATTCCTTTTTATCCAATCATTTAGACGTTCTATTGCCTTTTCTTTGTTTTCAATTTGTATAATTTTTAGCATTTCTTCTTTTTCTCTGTAGGCTATCCTTAAATCCTCAGAATAATTGATTAATATGTAATTTAGTTCTTCTTTTTGTTTGTTATCTTTTAAGTTTTCATACCTTGATAATAGCAATTTCCTCGAGTGTTTAAAATATTTTCTTTCTACTCGTGGTAATTTTATAGGTTTACAATAGATATGTCACACAAAATGTAAAAAGGAAATACCAAAGTGATATAATGTTTTTGAACAGAAAACTAAATCACGGAGGTATTTCCAATGAATAGTATAACACAAGATATACTGTATAAGCAAACAGTAATTAAATATTGTATGAGTTTTTGATTTTGGGGATTTCCTAAGATTTCAATATTTTTAGACATCTATTTGTAATTTTATTAGATTTTCAAACATTTCTTATATTTATATATTATCATTTTAAGTATAGTTTTTCAATACTTTTAAACCT
>JAAWDU010000008.1 GCA_022793905.1 Clostridia bacterium | reverse complement strand
ACTTCAAATTTATCTAAGTTATCTATCGGAAGGATTTCCGATTTACACAACTTTTACGATGCCCTCGTAAATAAAAAATACGTAAAAATCAGCTTGTTTGTGTCAGTATATACACTAGCTAAAAAATCTTTTTAATTTATTATAACTTGTTCTAGTTATCTGCGCTTTACCAGTTTCCCAACTTTTAACAACAGACAAGCTTTTCCCAAGCATTTTTGCTAAGTCAATTTGTTTAAGATTATTCTTTTTCCTAAAATCAAGTAAAGTTTGAATTGGATTATCTAAAAGAAAACCTATATAATCATCATTAATAACAATTTTATCTTCAATATCTAATTCTTTTATAACATCTTTAATCAATTTAACATTAACAAGTTTTAATTCTCTGTTTTCAAGTCGGTCTAAAACACCTCTATCACAACCAAGTTTTGAGCATAAATCAGTTTGCTTTATATTTGCAAGTCTTCGATAATATTTAATCTGTTCTCCTAGGGGACGGCTTTCATTTATTTGTGGTATCTTCCAAACAGCATGAGTCTTTAGAGTAACCTCAGTTTCTAGCTTGTCCTTTAATTTATCAAATAGCTTACTAATTGCTGTACAGTTTTCCAACACGTGAATGTTGCATTTTCAATACATCTTGCAACATAGGTTGCAAGTTTTATATTTTTGTCCATATTAAAACTATTTATACCCTTAATTAAACCGTATGGTTCCTATTGAAATTAAATCATCTTGGTCTATATTAGTTGTAGAATATTTTTTTGCAACATGAGCAACAAGTCTTAAATTTCTCTCTATCAAAATATTTCTTGCTTCATCATCGCCATTTTTTAGCTTTTCTAAAAAAATTTTCTCATCTTCTTGATTCAAAGGCTCAGGAAAGAGATTAGAACTTCCGATATATCCGGACAGTAAACATATAAATACCTCCATATCAAACATTTGGAAAGTCATTTTTCACATATTCAAGTATATGAACAAAAACTTAACCTCGTGCCTGACCCCTCAAAAATTATAATTTGACTTTTTACTCAGAAACGTAATATAATATAACTTATAAAATGATTTAGGAGGGCATATGATAGACCTTGATGAGAATAAGAGAGAACTTCAAGAATTAAAAAAGAGATTTTTGGAACTTTTAAATTCTATTCGGCAAAAAGGAAGAATTAGAAGAAAAGCTTAAAATTTTAGAAAGTAAAACTTTAGAAGAAGGATTTTGGAATGAAAGCAAAAAAGCAAATATTGTTTTACGTGATATGAAAGAAGTAAAAAGTAAATATATAGATGTAGTTTCTATAGAAAAAGAACTTGAAAATTTGATTGAAACGAATGAGTTTTTATATCTTGAAAGTGACGAAGAAATGGAAAATGACCTATTACGAAGCACGGAAAAATTAAAGCAAAATATTGAAAAGCTCGAAACAAAGATGTTTTTATCTGGAAAGTTTGATAAAAATAATGCCATAATCACGCTTCATCCAGGAGCAGGAGGTACAGAATCACAAGATTGGGCACAAATGCTATATAGAATGTATTCAAGATGGGCTATGCAAAATCGGATATAATTTGAAAGAAATAGACTTTTTAGAAGGAGAAGAAGCGGGAATAAAAAGTGTTACTGCTGTTATCGAAGGCGAATATGCTTATGGGTATTTAAAATCAGAAATGGGAGTTCATAGACTTGTTAGAATTTCCCCTTTTGATGCTGGTGGAAGGAGACATACATCTTTTGCTTCACTAGAAGTTCTTCCAGAGATAACTGATGATGTGGAGCTTGAAATAAATCCAGAAGACCTTAGAATTGATACTTACCGTTCTTCTGGTGCAGGTGGTCAGCATGTTAACAAAACATCTTCTGCAGTAAGAATTACGCATATACCAACAAATATAGTTACAGCTTGCCAATCAGAACGTTCACAGCTTCAAAATAAGGAAACAGCTATGAAAATGCTTAAATCAAAACTTCTAGATTTAAAAGAAAAAGAGCATAAAGACAAAATAGAAGATTTAAAAGGTGTTCAAAGAGAAATTGCATGGGGAAGTCAGATAAGGTCTTATGTTTTTTGCCCATATACACTTGTAAAAGACCATAGAACGGGTTTTGAAATGCGGAAATGTAGAAGCGGTTATGGATGGAGAAATAACTGGTTTTATAGAGGCATATTTAAAAAGCAATTCTAAAGAAAGTAAATAGTATTCTTTCACTTTATATTTTAAGTTCTAAACTTGCCTAACCTTGAATATATATAATTATATAACATACGAAAAGAAAGGTTTAGGTGAATGATTATGACACTTGAAGAAAGAAGAAATATATCACAGACAACAATTCAAAATTTGATTTTGGAAAACAGAGAAAAATTAAGTATATCTGGTGTTTTAGATGTTTTAAGTTTTGATGACCAAGTAGTAATGGTAGAAACAGAACTTCGGACTCCTTACAATAAAGGGCGAAAATCTAAAAATAAATAAGCTAAGTATTGATACCTCAGAAGTAATTGTAGAAGGAGAGATAAGTGGTCTTAATTATTCTGAAAAGGATTTAGGGAAAGATAAATCTGGAAGTTTAATTAGTAAAATATTTAGATAGTATAGGTGAGATAATAGTTTTGGATAATACTATAATTAATCAAGCTTATTTATTTTTAATATTTATATTAAATGGAATATTTATAGGAATTATGTTTGACATATTTAGAATTTTGAGAAAAAGCTTTAAAACACCAAACTTTATTACTTATATAGAAGATGTGATTTTTTGGATTTTAGTCGCTACTAGTGTACTATATACATTATTTGTTTTTAATAATGGTGAAATTAGAGGGTATATTTTTATTGGCTTAATTATAGGAGTAATTCTTTATATACTCATTTTTAGCAAACCAGTTGTCAAGATATCTGTACATATCATAACATTTTTTAAGAAAATTTTATACAAAATATTAAAAGTCACTTTATATCCAATAAAATGTATTATAAATATTTTAAAAAAGATTCTGGGATTGCAAGCAAAAAATGTCTCAAAATGTCTTAAAAGCATTAAAAATAACTGTAAAAAATGTCAAAATTTAAAAAATAAGTCAAAAAGAAATGAAAATTCAAAGAATAAAGAAGGATTTTAATCTATTATGTTGAATTATATAAATATAGCTTGAGTATTAACTGCGCATAAGAAAAAAACAATAGAAAGAGAATACAAATGAAAGTAAATGTAAATAGATTAATTAAAAAATTAATAATGCTTGCATGTATTATATATTTTGTTATTACAATATATAATCAGCAAAAAGTTTTAAATGAATATAAACATAGTATTGCTGTTGTTGAAAAACAAATAGAAGAAAAAACAGAATATAAGGATTCTTTAATTGATTTAAAAGAAAATTCAAATTCTTTAGAATATATAGAAAAAATTGCTAGAGAAAAATTACAGATGTATAAACCTAATGAAAAAGTTTATAAGGACAAATAAAATAATACTCATAAGAGTATTAAAACTTAAATTCATAAAACTTGTGTTTTATGAATTTTAAATTATTAATTCTTGAAAATGATTTGAAATCTTATTTTTCCAAGTAAAGTTAATAAAGTTATAGATTATATGGGGGTATAATGTATGGAGAAAAATATGCAATTATCAGAATTGCGTCAAATTGCTAAGGAAAGAGGGTTAAAAAACATAAGTAAGTTAAAAAAAGATGAATTAATTGAATTATTAAAAGATACTGAAAAAACTGAAAAAGAAGAAACCCAAATTAAATATAAAACAGAAATATCAGAAACAAAGCAAGTTGAAAATCTAAAGAATATTACTGAAAAAGAAGAAAAAGATGATTTTGTAAGTGGTAATGGTATATATAAAATCACTAGTGAAAGTGATAATATGGTTGAAGGTATACTTGAAGTTTTACCAGATGGTTATGGATTTTTAAGAGGAGAAAATTATCTTTCTACTTCTGAGGATGTATATGTTTCACCTATACAGATTAAGCGTTTTAAGCTAAATACAGGTGATAAAATTAAGGGAATTGCAAGATATCCAAAAGAAGGTGGAAAATTTCCTGCGCTTATATTTGTTGGACATATAAATGATGAAACACCAGATTGTGCGTTAGCAAGAAAAAGTTTTGATGATTTGACACCGATTCATCCACAAGAAAGATTCAAATTAGAAACTGTACCAAATGAAATTGCTATGCGTTTAATAGATCTTGTTTCTCCTGTTGGAAAAGGACAAAGAGGTATGATTGTTGCTCCTCCAAAAGTAGGGAAGACAACCCTTTTGAAAAAAATTGCAAATAGCATAACAACCAATAATCCTGAAATTGAACTTATAGTATTATTAATTGATGAAAGACCAGAAGAAGTAACAGATATGAGAAGATCTATTCGTGGTGATGTAATATATTCCACTTTTGATGAACTTCCAGAACATCATGTCAAGGTTGCAGAAATGGTTCTTGAAAGAGCAAAGAGATTAGTTGAACATAATAAAGATGTTGTAATATTACTAGATAGTATTACAAGACTTGCAAGGGCATATAATTTAGTTGTTCCCGCTTCTCGGAAAAACGCTTTCTGGTGGTTTAGATCCTGCTGCTTTACATAAGCCTAAGAAATTCTTTGGTGCGGCGAGAAATATTGAAAATGGCGGAAGTTTGACAATACTTGCGACTGCATTAGTTGAAACAGGTAGTAGAATGGATGATATTATTTTCGAGGAGTTTAAAGGTACAGGTAATATGGAAGTACATCTTGATAGAAAACTTTCTGAAAAACGTATTTTCCCTGCAATAGATGTAAATAAATCAGGAACAAGACGTGAAGAATTACTTCTAACACCTAAAGAACTTGAAACTGTATTTGCTCTTAGGAAGTCTTTGACAAGTCTTCCAGTTTCTGAAGTTACAGAACAACTCTTATCTCAAATGGTAGCGAGTAAAAACAATGCGGAATTCTTAGACAGAATGGATGCATTTTTGAAGAATTTTAAGTAGAATAATAGTTATAATAGCCTCATTTTTAGAGGTTATTTTTTTATCTTATGGGCAAAATAAAGTATAAATAGAAATAAGGAGAAAATAAAGTTTGAAAACTATTATAAAATATGCAAATGATTTCTTTAAAAAGTTAGGAGACGACCATATTAGTGAATATTCGGCTAGTAGTGCTTATTATACTTTCTTATCATTTATCCCCTTTATAATACTTTTGCTTAGTCTAATAAAATATATAAATGTTGATAAAGATACACTTGCACAAGTTTTTGAAGCAATTTTACCAAGTATTATGAAAAATAGTGTTCTTGATATTATTCAAGAAATGTATTCAAAATCAATTGAAGCAATTTCTATATCAGCAATTTTTCTTCTTTGGTCTGCAAGTAAAAGCTTTTTTGCCTTAAATAAAGGGTTATATTCTGTATATAATAAGAAAGATGAAAATTACATATTTCTTTTAATTAAAGGTGTAGTAGGCGCAATACTTGCACTTCTTTTAGTTATAGCTATTTTAGTTTTAATTCTTTTTGGAAATTCGATAGAAACAGCAATAAGAGAAAATTTTGGTAAATTAAATGGTATTTTAGATGTTTTACTTGCAGGAAAAAGTGTCTTTTTAATTACCATAATGTTTTTTATTTTTCTATTTGTATACAAGTTTTCTGCAAACAAAGAAAATAGAAGCTTTAAAAAATGCATGTTTGGAGCTGGATTCACTGCTATTTCGTGGTATTTAATTTCATTCTTTTTCTCAATTTATGTTAATATATTTACAAATTTCTCAATTATATATGGAAGCCTTGCAACAATAATTATTATCTTGATGTGGCTTTATTCAATAATATATGCAATTTTTCTAGGAGCAGAAATAAATATATTTTTTATTCAAATTAAAAATAATAAAGAAAAATAGTTTGTTGATAATTCCTTATTTTTGTGATATTATAATGAAAAATGAGAAATGGAGATAAAGATATGGATAATAAAAAAGAATTAAGAAAATGGATAATACTGATAACTTTTTTCTTAGTAGGTTTTTGGGTAATAAATAATACAGATGAAGTAGGAAAAATATTAGATTTTCTAGTAAATATAAGTTTTCCTTTCATTTTAGGTTTAGTATTAGCATTTATAATAAATATTCCTATGAGTTTTTTCGAAAGAAAATTGGTAAAACAAAAAAATGTAAAAAGGCAGAATTTAATAAGAATAATTTCAATGATACTTGCAATAGCTGTTATTTTGCTAATTATTTTATTAGTAATAAATTTGATAATACCAAGGCTAATAGAGGTAATTAATCTTCTTGGAGAAAATATGCCATATTATTTTCAAAAGATTACTGAACTTATAGAAGAACATTCAGAAAAAATACCAAGTATAAATAGTATGTTAAACAAAATAAATGAAGAAGAGATAAAAAATCAAATTATAGGAGCAATACCAAATTTATTATCCTCATCTATATCATTAGTCAGTAGCTTAATTAGTACTATTGCAAATTTCTTTATTGCAATAATTTTTGCTATATATATACTCATAGATAAGGAAAGATTAAAAATGCAAGCAGTTAAAATATTAAGTACATATTTAAAAGAGGAAAAAGCAAATAAAATAATAAATATTGGTAGAACATCTAAAAAGATCTTTAAAAATTTTATTACGGTACAATGCTTAGAAGCAACGATACTTGGAAGCCTTTGTATTATTGGTATGTTAATTCTTAGAATACCATATGCAATGAGTATAGGAGTATTAATTGGAGTAACTGCTTTAATTCCAGTAATTGGTGCTTTTATAGGATTAATAATTGGAGCAGTTTTAATAGTAGTTGTAAATCCAATAAAAGCAGTTACATTCGTAATATTTGTAATAGTGTTACAGCAAATAGAGGGGAATTTAATATATCCGAAAGTAGTAGGAAATTCTGTTGGGCTTCCTGGAATATGGGTATTATTTGCTGTAACTATTGGTGGAAGTTTAGGTGGAATTGTAGGAATGTTAGTACGGTGTACCTATTATGACAATAATTTACAATTTGCTCAAAAAGAAAGTA
The DNA here is from genome assembly GCA_022793905.1 of Clostridia bacterium. Classification (GTDB taxonomy): domain Bacteria; phylum Bacillota; class Clostridia; order TANB77; family CAG-508; genus JAAWPK01. The sequence goes on along the minus strand of JAAWDU010000008.1, from coordinate 10,644 downwards.
AATAATAAATTAGAAGAAGAATAAAAATCATAAATATTTTATAAAAAGTATTGACAGTTGAGTGCTTATTCACATATAATATAAATAGAGTTGAATAAGCATTCAACTATTATGTTATATATATTAAGATGAGGAGAAAATAAATGTCAAAAAATGAGTTTATATGCGATTGTAGTGTCATTCATCAAGATGTAGTTGATAAAACACTAAAAAATATGCCAGAAGAAGATACATTTAATAAATTAGCAGAGTTTTTTAAAATTCTAGGAGATACCACTAGAGTAAAAATTTTATTTGCTTTAGATAAAAACGAGATGTGTGTGTGTGATATTGCAAATGTTTTAGGAATGAGTAAATCTTCTATATCACACCAATTAGGGACACTTAGAAGAAGTGGAATTGTTAAATGTAGAAGAGAAGGAAAAGAAGTTTTCTATATGCTAGATGATGAGCATGTAAAGGCAGTATTTGAAGTAGGTGTAGAACACATAGAACATAAAAAATAAATATTTGGAGGTAGGGAATATGAAGAGTAGATTTAGAATAAAAGGTTTAGATTGTGCAAATTGTGCAAATGAGTTAGAAAGAAAATTACAAAAGATAGATGGAATAGAATGTGCTAATATAAGTTTTATGGCAGAAAAAATGGAGCTTGAATATAATGAAACAAAAAAAGAAGAAATAATACAAAATGTGAAAAAACTTATAAAGAAGGAAGAACCAGATATAACAATAGAAGAAGTCTAGGAGGTTATTATTTTGGAGAAAAAAGGAAGAAAAATTATACTTTCAGCAGTATTATTTTTTATTGCACTTATATTAAAATTTAATAATGAATGGATAACTAATACTCTATATATAATATCCTATATTGTTGTTGGATTAGAAATTGTAAGAAAAGCAATAAGAAATATTATTAGAGGAAAAGTTTTTGATGAAAATTTCTTGATGACAGTTGCAACACTTGGTGCATTTGGAATCGGAGAGTTCCCAGAGGCAGTAGCAGTTATGCTATTTTATCAAGTGGGAGAATTATTCCAAAGTTATGCAGTAGATAAATCAAGAAAGTCAATTTCAAGTTTAATGGATATAAGACCAGATTTTGCAAATGTAGAAAGAAATGGAAAATTAGAAAAAGTTGATCCAGATGATGTAAAAATAGGCGAGATAATCGTAATAAAACCAGGAGAGAAAGTTCCATTAGATGGTTATGTAATAGAAGGTAAGTCAAGTCTTGATACAAAAGCATTAACAGGAGAATCTTTACCGCGAGAAGCAACAGAAGGAGAACAAGTATTAAGTGGTTGTATAAACTTAAATGGTGTTATAAAAGTAGAAGTAACAAAAGAATATGGAGAATCAACAGTAAGTAAGATATTGGATTTAGTGGAAAATGCAAGCAGTAAAAAATCCAAGTCAGAAAACTTTATTACAAAATTTGCTATGTACTATACTCCAATTGTTGTAATTATTGCAATATTTCTTGCAATAATACCACCAATTATTTTGATGGATTTTGCATTTTCAGATTGGCTATATAGGGCATTATCATTTTTAGTAGTATCATGTCCTTGTGCATTAGTTATTTCAATACCATTAAGTTTCTTTGGAGGAATAGGTGGAGCATCTAAAATGGGTGTTTTAATAAAAGGAAGTAACTATCTAGAAGCTATTGCAAATACAGAAATAGTTGTATTTGATAAAACTGGAACATTAACTGAAGGAGTTTTTGAAGTACAAAAAGTTAAAGCAATAGACATAAGTGAAGAAGAATTACTAAAAGTTACAGCATATAGTGAAAATTACTCAAATCATCCTATTGCATTATCTGTTAAAAAAGCATTTGGCAAAGAAATTGATGAAAAACAAATTGTAAAAACACAAGAATTATCAGGACTTGGAATTGTTGCAAGAATTGGAGAACAAGATGTATTAGTAGGAAATGAAAAATTAATGAATGAAAGACAAATTAAATTTACAAAATGCAATGATATAGGAACTATTTTATATGTAGCAATAGAAAGAAAATATGCAGGATGTATAGTAATCGCAGATAAAATAAAAGAAGATTCAGTAAAAGCAATAGCAAATTTAAAGAAAAATAATATAAAACAAACAGTAATGTTAACAGGAGATAGAAAAAATGTTGGCGAAAGTGTTGCAAAAAAATTGGGATTAGATAAAGTTTATGCAGAGTTATTACCAGATGGTAAGGTAGAAAAAGTAGAAAATCTATTAAAAGAAAAAAGTGAAAAAGGTAAACTTGCATTTGTAGGAGATGGAATAAATGATGCACCAGTTTTAGCATTAGCTGATATAGGAATTGCAATGGGAGGTTTAGGATCAGATGCAGCAATAGAAGCAGCAGATGTTGTACTTATGACAGATGAACCATCAAAAATAGTAAATGCTATTCATTTATCAAAAAAAACAATGAGAATTGTTAGAGAAAATATAATATTTGCTATTTTTATAAAGGTACTTGTTCTAATTTTAAGTGCATTTGGATTATCAACTATGTGGGAGGCAGTATTTGCCGATGTTGGTGTTTCTATAATTGCTATTCTAAATGCTTTAAGAGTATTAAGAATAAATAAAACATAATGGATATATTTTAGATATATTTCAATGCTAAAATAAACTTAGCATTGAAATTTTTTATGCAATTTTATAAATTTTAGGAGAAAAGATATGTCAAAAAAAGTAATTTTAGTAATTATTATAGCAATTTTATTGGGAAGTATAGTAGTTTTTTTAATTTCTAAAGAAAATGAATCAAAAATAGAAGATGGAGCTTTAAAAACTTTACAAAACAATGAAAGTGCTAATACAAACAACAAAAGTGAAAAAATGATACATATTGAACCAGGAAAAATAACCAATTTTGATAAGGGCTATTATTATATTAATGATGGGGATAATGGAAACAATATAAAATACTTTGATTATTCTGCCAAAAAGGAAATTTATTTATGTAACAAACCAAATTGTAAACATAATACAAAAGAATGTAGTTCCTATTTAAATATAGCAGAAGCAAATGATTTATTTGTATATAATAACAACTTATATTTAATATCAGGTTCTGGAAGTACTACAATAATGAGTTCTACAATGGAAGAAGGAGGTACCTCTATATCAGAAGTAGAAGGGAAAACACCAAGTATATATAGAATGAATTTAGATGGCACCAATAAAACAAAATTATTTGAATGTCCATCAGGAGTAGAACTCGGTTCCAGTTTTATATTTGAGGGGAACAATTTATATACTTTCTTTTCCAAAAATAAAACAATAGAATCATCAAAAAATTCTTATACATCTATCGAAACAGATAGAAAATTAGTAAAAATAGATTTAGCAACAAAAAAATATGAAGAAATATTAGATGGTAAAAATAGGAAAATTATTCGGAATATACAATGGAAAGATAGTTTTAGAAGAGATTGTATATAAACAAAATCCAGAAGATTTTTTAAATGATGATAATGGATATATAAGCAATTTAAGAAATTCTACAAAAAAAATAAAACTATTTGATGTATCTACTAAAACAGAAGAAGAGATCTATCAAGATATTTACCAAAATATGGAGGATATCCAATATGAAAATGGAAAGATTTATTTTGTAGCATATAAAGCTCAAAAAATAGAGTATGTAGATTTAGATAAAAAACAAAAACAAACATTATGTAATTTACCAAAAAGTGATGTAATTCTAAATGGAATATATGATAATAAATTACAATACTGCTATTATGACAAAGATACAATAAAAGTAGATAAAGCATTCTATATAGACTTAGAGACAACAGAAAATAGAGAAATTAAACTATTTGATAAAAATGGATATTTAGTAAAAATATTAGCTAAAAATAAAGAATATTACTTTGTAATAAAAGGTTATGAACTAGGAGCAGAATACACAACTTGGGCAGGAACCAAACAGCAAAGTATAGAAAAAACAAACTATGCGTTGATAAAAAAAGAAGATTATTGGAATTCAAACCCAAAATATATAGACATAAAGAATACATAAAAGGAACAAGGAGAAAAACTATGTTAGAAATAGTTAATTTAAGTAAAAGCTATAAGGAAAAAAAGGTACTAGATAATATAAATTTAAAACTAGAAAATGGTTTATATGGACTACTTCGGACCAAATGGAGCAGGAAAGAGTACATTAATGAATATCATAACAGATAACTTAAAGCTAGACAGCGGAAAAATATTGTGGAATGGACAAGAAAGTAAGATACTAGGTGCAAAGTATAGAGAAATATTAGGATATATGCCACAGGGGCAAGGATTATATAATGGATTTACGGCAAAAAGATTTTTAAATTATATTGCATTATTAAAAGATATTCCAAAAGAGAATATAGAAATGCAAATCAAAAAAGTGAGTGAAAGTGTGAACTTACAAGATGAACTAGGTAAAAAAATTGAGATGTATTCAGGAGGAATGAAACAAAGATTGCTAATTGCAGCAACTATTATAGGAAATCCTAAGTTACTTATATTTGACGAGCCTACAGCAGGACTAGATCCAAAAGAAAGAGTTCGAGTAAAAAAAATAATGAGTGAACTTGCAAAAGATAAAATTGTAATTATTGCAACACATATAGTTCCAGATATAGAAAATATTGCAAATGAGATTATTATTTTAAAAAATGGAATATTAAGAGAAAAAAATATACCAGAAGAATTGATAAAGAAATATGCTGAAAATGGTGATTTAGAAGATGTATATATGAATATTTTTGGGAAATAAAGGAGGAAGATGTAATTTGGGTAAAATAATAAAATATGAATTCTTAAAAATATTCACAAGCAAACTATTCTTATATACATTAATTGCATTTGTATTAATAGACATTATACTATTAGTTTATACCAGAAATACTGTAGAAAAAGATGAAGTTCCATATTCAGCCTACAAAATCTTAAACAAAGAAATTAAAGATTTATTAGAAATAGAAAAACAAGAACTAATAAATAAAGAATATGAAAGAAATAATGCTTTTAGCATAATAAGTAGTATATTAAATGATAGAAATAGTAATAATGCATATATAAGGGAATTTGCAGAAAGTTTAAAAAATGAAAACAAAGAGCTTTATGATAAATACATAAATGAATACCAAACTAGGGGTTATAAATATACTGGAGATGAAGCAAAAGAGCTTGCTTTTTTTAAGGAAATCAAAAAAGAATATGAGGAATGTAAAAATTATAAACAAACTATCAGTGAAATTTTAGAAAAAGCAGAAAATTTAGAAACAATTTCAATCTTCCAAGAATCTCAAGATGATTTTTCAAATAAAAATATTAAAGATACAGCTCAACATTATAAAAAAATGCTTGATACTAGCTTAGAGTTTATTCCTGCAAAGGGAATAAATAATTTTACCAAGATGGGAATAACAGATATTCTCATAGTTCTTTTAATATTTGTTATATCTACTATAATCATATATGAAGAAAGAGAAAAGAATTTATTTACACTGATAAAGAGTACAAAAAATGGAAGATGCAAAACTATTTTAGCTAAAATTTTTGTAATGTTTATTTTGATTTTTGTTATCTCACTAATCTTGTATGCCATAAACTTTATTTATTATGCTATAACAATAGGATATGGAAACTTAAGTGCAAATTTACAATCTATAAATACATTTATTTATTCTACTTTACCAATAAGCATTAGAGGATATATAGTCTTATTCTTCATTACTAAAATAACCATATTTTTCATAATATCACTAATTATATTGCTTGTTTCTAATCTAGCAAAGAATAATGTTTCAAATTATATAGCCTTAATTTTAATTTTCGGTATTAGCTTTTTACGGATATAAAACAATAGATCCAATTTCAAAATATAATGTATTTAGAGTGATTAATCTTATAAATTTGCTAGAAGTAAATGATATATATAAAACACATATGAATTTAAGTATTATGGGAAATATGCAAAATGTATTACATTTAAGTTTATTTTTTGCTATAATATTATTAGTTTTATTTGGAATAGCAAATGTGTGGATTTTTACAAAGAAAAAAGATTTAGGACTTACAGAAAGTTGCATATTAAAAAAAATAAGAAATATTACAATCATCAAATTAAGAATATTTACTAAACTATTTTGGTGTGAATTTTATAAACTAATGATAATAAATAAAGTGTGGATTATTCTTTTACTATTTATAATATTTCAAATATATAGTTTAAGTAATGTAAATAGTAATCTCTCTTTTAATGAAAATATGTATATAAATTATATGAAAACATTTAGTGGAGAACTAACGGATGAGAAAGAGAAAATAATAACCAAAGAGCAAGAAAAGTTTGAAAAAGCAAGAAATGCAATAGAAAACATTGAAGAAAAAGTGCAAAAGGGAGAAATAAGCAGAGAAGAAGCTATTAGATATAAAGAACCTTATCATGAAGTTTTGAATGCAGAAGAAATATTTTTGAGGATAATAGAACAATATGAACATATTAAAGAGAATCCAAAAGCAGAATTTGTTTATGATACAGGATATAAGGAACTATTGAGAAGCAATAAAAATGCCTTTTTAGAAAATGATATTTATTTAATTATTATGGCAGAAATAGTATTTTCAGCAATTTTTGTAATGGAATATAAAACTGGAATGAATAAGATATTAAATACAACACCAAAAGGAAAAGAAGCTACTGCAAAAGCGAAAATAAAAGTTTGTCTAATTACAAGTATTATTATTTTTATGATTAGTATCATACCAGAGATGATAAAAATAGGACAAATGTATGGATTTCATAATATTACAGCAAGTATAACAAGTATACCTAATTTTAGTAATTTGTATTCTGGAATTAGTATATTAGGATTTATTATAATTAACTATTTGACAAGACTTATAATATTTATTAATATAGTATTAGTGATATTATGGATTTCGGTAAAATTAAAAAATATAACTTATACTATATTAGTTACTAGTAGTATATTATTAATACCTATACTAGCAGCACAAATAGGTATTAAATTTCTAAATATGATAAGTATAGATAGAACCTTAAATTTAAGCAAAATATTACTAATGGACGGAAATTTGAAATGGCTATATATAATAATCCCAATTACATTACGGTATATATAGCTATAAGAAATTATTCAAAAAGGAGTAAGTTATTATTATGACTAAAATTTTGGTAGTTGAAGACGAACTTCCAATAGTAGATTTGATAAGTATTGCATTAAAAAATGTAGGATATGAAGTAGATTATGCTTTAGATGGAGAAGAAGGAGCAAATTTAATAGAAACTGGAAAGTATGATTTAGCTTTGCTTGACATTATGCTACCAAAATTTAATGGATATGAGCTACTAGATTATGCGAAAACTATGGAACTTCCTATCATATTTATAACTGCAAAAGGTCAGCTTAAAGATAGAATAAAAGGGTTAGATATGGGAGCAGATGATTATATTGTAAAACCTTTTGAAATAGAGGAGCTAATTTCAAGGGTAAATGCAGTTATTAGGAGATACCATAAAAAAATAGAACTAGGAGATATACAAATTAATTTAGAAAGTAGAATTATAAAACGCCAAGGAAAAGAAATAAAGTTAACGCCAAAAGAATTTGAGTTGTTCTTGTATTTATATGAAAACCAAGATAAAGCACTAAAAAGAGAAACAATATTACAGAAAATATGGGATGATGAAGAATTAGATTCTCAAACATTAACACTCCATATACAAAGAATAAGAAAAAAATTGGGCTTAAATGATAGAATTAAGACAATTCATGGAGTAGGATATATATTTAGGAGAAATAAATGAAATTTGGGGTAAAAATAATTATATCTGTAATAGCAATTATTACAATTATTTTTTCGATTGCAGGTATAATAATTATAAAAAGCAATTTTGAACATTCATTAGAAAAAATAATTAATCAAAATATAGAATCTCACAACTTAGAAAGATATGGGATAGAGAATAATATAGATAGCAATATTGATAAAAATGGAAATATATCAAAGGAAAACTTGAGTAGCTATGCAATAAGTTTCGTTTCATATTTGGCAAATAGTAAAAAAATATCAATTTATATAGAGAATGAAAAAGTATATTCAAACTTTGATATAGATGAAGAAAGCTTAGCATTTTTTAATGATTCAAAAGAAGTTAAATATATAATAAAAGAAATAGATAATCTAAAATACATGCTAGTATCTTCTAGTGTGGAAATTAATAATCAGAGGATAACACTTATTAGTAGGTATGATATAACAGATATTTTTATAGAAAGGGATAGACAAGTTGCATTTTTTTACAAAGTGGATATATCAGTTATTATAACTGTATCTATTGTTATATGTGTATTAACCGTATTTTTAACTAGACCAATTAGAAAATTAAATGAAATGAGCAAAAAAATAACAAAAGGCTCTTATCATGAAAGAGTGAATATAAAGTCAAATGATGAAATTGGAGAGCTTACTATAAGTTTTAACCAAATGATAGAAACAATTGAAAATAAAATAAAGGAATTAGAACTTTCAGTAAAACGAAAAGAAGAGTTTATTACAAATTTTACACATGAATTAAAGAATCCAATGACGTCTATTATAGGATATGCTGACATTTTGAGAAGCGGAAAATATGATAAAGAAACCGATATAAAATCTGCAAATTATATATTTAATGAAGCCAAAAGATTAGAGATTTTGGCACATAAATTAATGGATTTAATGGAACTTTCAAATGAAAATATTAAATTAGAAAAAATAGATGTAGTATGTTTTATGAATAAACTATATAAAGATATACATGAGAGTTTGGAATATATAGAACTAAAATTAGAGATAGAAGATGGATGTATAATAGCAGATAAAGTACTATTAGAAGATTGCTTAAGAAATCTAATAGATAATAGTAAAAAAGCAAATCCAAAAGATAAAATGATAAAAGTATTAGGAAAAAACGAAAAAAATAAATATAAGATTTCAGTAGAAGATAAAGGATGTGGAATCCCAAAAGAAGATATACCAAGGGTATTAGAAAGTTTCTATATGGTAGATAAAGCAAGAGCAAGAGACAGTGGAAGAAATGGCATTGGACTCTCAATATGTCAAAAGATTGCAAACCTCCATAATACTAGACTTATTATTGAAAGTGAATTGAATAAAGGAACTTGTGTATCTTTTTATCTGGAGGTGGGTAATGTTGAAGAATAAAGCAATTTTGCTATATACATTTCTTGCATTAATTATGATACTTTCATTTGCTATCCCTAAATGGATAATTAAAATTCAAGATAAAAAAATATTGTCTAATAAATATACAGTGAACAAAAAAATACAAACTTTAAGTGAAAATGCAAAATGGGTAGGTTTAATTGAAACAATCTATAGTAAATATAATACTGATAAATACAATGTTAAAATTTCAGATATTGCAAGTAATAGTGAAATAATAATAATACAAGATATAGAAAATAATATAACTATTAAAATTAATGTTGAAGACTCTAACGATATAGAAGATACATTAAAAAAATTTCAAGAACTAATAAAACTAAACATAATAGTGCAAGACTTTTATAATCAGTTTTCATATCAATCTATTACTTATAGAATTTGGGATTATGATAATGGGAAAATAAAGTATAAAACCATTAAAATATTTATACAAGATGCGTTAGAAGAGTTTATAGCTAGTATAGATATAGAAAATGAAACAAATAAAATTATAGCATATACTGTAAAAAAAGAATATGCTAACATAATGCAAGAAACATTAAAAGAATATGCTAAATATTTAGAATTGTATAATATATTTGATGATTGGGAGTATAGAGATAATGAATTAAAGTCCAAAACATCAGGAATAAAAATAACAGGTAATATAGATGATAGATATATTTATGTAAAAGTAGTTCCTTTTGAAGCATAAATAGGGAAGTAGAACCATTATTACAAATAAAAGATGTTAACTGTTAAAATCCATAATAATTAAGACCTCCTTGGTAATATGTTGATGGAAAAAATATATAAAATATATATATTTTAAAAATGTATATAATTTTTTTGATTTTTTATACATATTTATTGAAAATGTATAAAAAATGTGATATTTTATATATATGGAGGAAAAAATATGAATTTAGAAATGTTACCATATAAAAATATTAATTTAAAAACAAATAAAATTTTAGAACAATTAACTTTATCATCAAGAGCCTTAGCAGAATTAAAAGGTTATGCAAACACTATTCCTAATATGCATATTTTAATAAATGCTGTAACTATCAATGAAGCGAAAGATAGCAGTGCCATTGAAAACATTGTTACAACCCATGATGATATTTATAAGGTACTCACAGAAAGTGGCTATAAAGAAGAAAATGCAAAAGAAGTTGTAGATTATAGAAATGCTATTTGGCTAGGATATGAACAAATAAAAAAAGATGAATATATTAATACTAATACTATTATTAAAGTTCAGGGAACTATTGAACATAACAATGCTGGAATTAGAAAATTACCAGGCACTGAATTAAAAAATTCCATTACTGGAGAAACTATATATACACCACCTCAAAATGAAGAAGAAATAAGAACATATCTAAAAAATTTAGAAGATTT
>JAAWDU010000088.1 GCA_022793905.1 Clostridia bacterium | reverse complement strand
TCTTATTGTTTTTTCTGTACGGTCTAAAAGTTCTGCTATTTCTACTTTTGTGCGTTTATCCCTGTTGTACCATCTTTCTATTGATTGTCTTTCTTCATAATTTAGGTGTTTACCTTTTTTGCTTTCTGTGGTATTATTATTCTGACACATAATTAATTCCTTCTTTCAATGTTTGATTCGACACCAACATTGTATCATAAGTTTTAATTATGTGTCTTTTTTATTTTCAAAAACCGGTAATTTAATTTTACCATTTGTACTTTATCTTATCATAACTGTATTTTAAATTTTAGGAAATATTCGCAAAAGCGAGTTATTGCATTCTTTGTTTTCCAAACCGTTTTTCATCTTCTTTGTAAGTTTGGATGAAAAAATACAGGAAATCGACCTAGTTATATTCATCAGTGTTTAGATGCAAATCCGATGAATGCATGATTCATGTGAAGTATTATAACCATGCTCACATTCTGTTTCGTTGTACCCAGCCCCCGTACAGGACGCACAAGCCTGGGATATCGCACCGAATGCTAACGTGAAGACCGTTGGATCCAAAGCCACTCGTACAGATGTTTGAGCCGTCTCAGATAGCAGACACCCCAGTTTGGATGATTCACCGACCCTACCAGCGAGCTTGGGATGAGTTGAACCCACTCGCCCTCCAATTGCAAGCTACAGTGCACACATTTGTACGTCGTTCTATGGACTCCACTTATGTTACATTCTACAACTTTGTCATTTGGATAAAATCCGTCGAAGTACCCGCCATCCCGAGCATGTTTCACATCTCGTTCTTGAACCATATCCGCTTACAATGGACTCCTGTACCTGAACATAAAGTCCTATCCATCTCACTTTTTTCTATTGAACTTCCATTTCCATCTGTTACTTCTACTCTCCATGAGTATGTTTGATTGGTATATTCTGCTAATCCTGTTTTTGTTGTGAAAGTTACTGTTTGCCCGCTTGTTCCCGTTTTCGTGTCCATTGCTACACCACTTCCTCCCCAGTAGAGTTTGTAGGTTAATGTTTGGGCTGGGGTGTCATCGTCATAGGCTTTTGCTTGAATTGTCATGCTTGTTGTTGTTTTGCTTGAACACCATGTCGTTAGGTCTCTTGGTTGGGTGTTTAGTACTGTTGTAGCTGTTATTATTTGGCTTGGTAGTTCATTTCCTGCTTTGTCTTTTGCTGTTACTCTTAGAATATATTCTCCTGCTTGTATTCCTTCATATGTGTAATCTATTTTGCTAAGTTCTGTTTTTACTTCTGCATTTGTTAATTTTTGCCATATTGTATCTGTACTTTTTTTGTATTCAAAAACGTAGCTTGCTATTCCTGAGTTATTGTCATTTCCGGTAAGCGCTTACTGTTATACTATTTGCTGTGTTTGTTTTGAATTCTATTTTTGCTGTGTCTGGGGCTACTGTATCTTTTTGTATTGTTACTACTTTTACTTCTGATTCATTTCCTGCATTATCAAATGTTTTTACCGCTACCTTTGTTACTCCTTCTCTCTCATTTGCTCCTATGCCTATTTTTTGATTTATCTTTTTATCTATCCATTTTGTGCTTTCGCCTTCTATTTGGTATCTATATCCTGCTATTTTGGAATGTTCATCTTTTCCACTTATTTCGATTTCTAACTCTGATTTGTACCAGTTATTTACTGGTGGTTTTCTTGCTATTATTGTTGGTGGATATACTAAACTTGGTTTTGTGTTATCCAAAAAAAATGTCTCTTCACATTTATCTGGGTCTGATTTGTAGGTTCCGTCTGTTGTCCACGCTTTTATTGTTACTGTTCCATTTGTCTTTATTGTGATTGTTCCTTCATATTTTATTCCTTCTTCTGGTGTGTTTGATATTCCGTTTTCTATTACCATGTATCTTATTTCTTTTGCACTTGGACTGTCTGTCTCCATTGTTACTTGTACTTCTGTTTTGTACCAATCGTTTTCTCCGTTTGTTTCTGCTGGATTTAAGATAATTACTGGTGGTTTTAGTTTATCTGATACGTTGTCTACATATATTATCCTATATCTTACTGCTCCACTGTTTGATGTTGCTTTTATGGCGTATTCTCCTGTTCCTATTCCACTTACTTCCCATTCTTCTTTTGCTCTTGGGTTTTGTATTGTCATGTCTTCTATTATTTTGTCTTTGTAGATTAGTTCTAGTTTCGCTACTCCGTTTATTTCGTCTTTTGCTTCTGCTTCGATTTTTGCTGTGCTTTTTATGTATCTTGCTTTTAATGTTAATTCACTATCTATGATTGGTGGCTTTCCTTCTTCTTCTTTTCCTAGATAGTCTACTCTTACTTTTCCTCTTACCCAGTCATAGTATACTTGGTATACATAGCCTTCGTTTACTCTTACGTATATATATCCACTTGTGGCATTTTCTTCTAGTTCTTCTGGGATTGCTACATCTACCCATGATTCTTCTTCTAGCGTGTCTGCTATGTCTTGCAGTGTTGGTGTCTCTCCTTTTGTTGAGTGCC
>JAAWDU010000007.1 GCA_022793905.1 Clostridia bacterium | reverse complement strand
TGTTGCATTTATCTAATACCTCCTTTGATATTTTCTTAGACAAAAATATTTTATCAGGTATTTTTGATAAATGCTATATTTTATTTTACAAAAATAGTTGGAGTTTTATCCACCCCAACTATTATTATAGAACCTTAATTATTAAGTATCTTCTACTTGAGAATGTGGCTTACTCCACATATCTTTTTAAATTATACCATATATTATGTGAATAAGCAATAGTATAATTTGACTCTTGCAAACTCTAAGCATTAAAAAGAAATATTGAGAGATTTCCAGAAAAATTTTGTTTTCAGCTTACTAAGGATGAAATGGGTAAAATGTGGTTCCAAAATGGAACCACATCAAATGGAGCTCATTATAGTCACATTTATTGCTAATATTATTTTTGATATTCATTATCGCCTAGTTCGCTTTCTGTTTCTGCAACTTCTGGCATATTGTCTTTATCACTTAAATTTACTCTTATGCTTTCTTTAAATCCCTCTCTCTTATTTAAAATTGTTTCAATTTTCCTGTTTTCTTCTCCAAAAAAGTCAAATTTTCTATCTTTGTATTCCTCTCTTGCCCTTTTATACGCTTTATTTATTTTTTTTACATCCCCTCTATAAAATGTTCTATTATCACCACTTACTATATAAGAAATTAATGCATTTCTATATGCTTCTTCCATATTTAAAAAACTTGAAAACTCAATTAATTCAATAGGAGTTGCATTTTCATTAAAATCTTCATGTATGTTCTCATATGAAAAAGTCTTTATAAATTGCTCATGTCCCTCACTTACCATAAAACAATCTATCATTTTATAGGCTTTACAATCTAACATCCTGCACTTTTTTTTAACTCCATAATAATCTATAAATTCAAATTCAATGCTTGCTTTAACTCCATTTTCTTTTCTTCTTCTAAAAAAATCATAAATAGGTAGCCTTCTATCTGCACTTTTCAAATAACTTTTATAAACCTCTTCATCAAATTCTTCACCAACTTTTCCTTTTATTAAACCTAAAACCGTATCCTGCATCATTCGGTCTGTAACTCCTATATTTGCTAGTCTTTCAATTTCAGATGTTTTCATCATTTCTCCAAGAAAAGCTTTTATTCCTTGGAACCTCTGTTTTTTTGCTACTACTGGCAAATTTCTTCCGGGCTTCTTTACTTACTAAATTACCTGCTTCTATAAGCTTTTCCCAAAGCATTTTATTATATAATACCCTTGAATCAATTTTTCCATCAACTAGTATATCTATTCTAATATTATTTCCATACTCTCTTTTATCTTGATTCTCACTATTTAAAAGATTAGATATCTCCCTATATACCCCATTAGTAAGTTCTAATACTTCACTTTCATCTATTTCACTTTCTAAACTTATATATGGCATAACTTTAATTTTTGTTTTAATAATTGCTAAACGTAAATCAGTCAAACTTTCTAAAATTCTTCTCTGTTGTTCTAATGTACAATTTACTCCTATATTTTCTAATTTATCTTTAGCTTTTTTCCATTCTATTTCAGTACCACTTAAAGTTTTCTCATCCAAATTTCCAATTAATTCTTTACATCTACTTAGTAAAGCATTCATAACAGTATAATCTTCTTCTGTTGTTGCTTCCTTTTCTCCTTGAACTCTACTTTCAAATTCTACTATCCTCTTCATTATTTCACTAGATATTATTCCTTCAGCGTCTATACTACTAATAATTCTATTAAACTCCTTCAAAAGTTCTATTGACTTTTCTTTATCTATAATTCCTATTTCTAATATAGACTTTTCTATAGGTCCTAAAACTCGACTTAATAAAGCCTGTCTTGTATTGTTGTTTAAAGGCATTCCCCTTTCTATCTCAAGCCTTTTCACTAGGTCATTTGGTTCTTGACTTGCAAATCCATTCACTGTATTTCCTCCTTTGTTCTATCAACATTTAGACTCTTTCTATTTCTCATACATGATATCTATATCAACGTCACCTTTTATACCATTTACTCGGCCTACACTGCTCATTTGCCAGATTGAATATACTCCTTTGTATGTTGCCTTTGTATTATATTGTGCTAGCCATGTTTCGTGTTTTGTTGGATACCAGATTTTTTCTAGGTAGTTTTTACTGCTATATAGCATGCCTTTGTAACCTTCTTCTTGTAATTTATCTAGGAAAGTATTTGCCACTTTATTTATTGTATAAAGACTCATTCCAGCTGAATTGAATGAGCTCCAACTTTCCCAGTCAAATGCTATAGGTAAATCAATTTCATAGCCTTTTAGAGCTTCTTTTACCCAATTTGCCTGCTCTTCTGCTTGTTTTACATTTTTAGCATATGAATAAAAATATATTCCGAACAGGCAATCCGTACAGATTTTGCGCCTTTAATATTTGCTTCAAAGCATGGGTCTATTTTATTTTCTCCGTCATAATCTGTTTGATATCCGAACTCTTATCATTACAAATTCAACACCTGCATTTTTTACTTCTTGCCAATTAATATCACCTTGCCACTTAGAAACATCTATTCCCACTTTCGTTTTTTCTGTCTTATAGTTACTTAAAACATCTTCTAAATTAAGTTTTTCCTTTTCTTTAGGCACTGTAGTTCCTCCCATAGTTTTTTCCTTAACATGTAAAACAAAATCTTGTGTTACCTTATTTCCACTTGCATCTGTTACTGCATATGTTAGATTATAGTCTCCTGGAGTATTAAAATCATATTCCCCTATTATCTCTCTTTTTGGATTATCATCTACATCATCTGCACTAAGTAGCACATCTGTTAAATTTTTATTATATCCAACAGTTACAGAGTATGATTCTCCACTAAAAATCTGTGGAAGTGTAACATCTATGATATTTAATTTAAAATTATATGTTCTTTTTTTATTTTTTATATTTATATATTCAAATGATATATCATATGTCCCTACTCTTTCTGTATCTATCTCGTAATCTTCAACTAGTATTCCATTCAAATTTACCAAAAAGTCTGATACTTTTACTTTTTTACCAAATTGGGCAGTTGGCTCTTCTTTTATTGTGACAGATTCTCTATCTAGTCTCTCATTTTCCTTTTTTTCATGATACAACCAAACTCCAATACAGCCTCCTATTATTAGTATTAAAATCAAAATAATAATTATTATCTTTTTCATATTACCTCTTCATTATAAAAAACTTTTGTTTAATTGTACCATAAACTTTAATCTTTATCAATAAATTTTTATTATTTTTTACCTAAGACAAAAAAATACAAATAGCTTATTTAGGCTATTTGCATTTTAATTTAAGTATTACACTTTATTTTTTCTATATCTTCTAAATGATTCTCCAGCAACTAATACCATTCCTAGAGCTCCAAATATAACTGACATATTTATACCTGTTTGTGGCAATTTTCCTTTCATTTCTGTATCATCATTTCCACCTTTATTATCTGAATTGCTATTTCCACTTCCACTATTTTGTTCATTACCACTATTTCCATCCTTTGAAGCTTCTTTAACTGTTACTGTACATGTTGAAGTTTTATTTCCATCTTCTGATGTCGCTGTTATTATTACTTGTCCTACTTTTTTAGGTGTTACTCTTCCTGTATTATCAACTGTGGCGATTGTTTCATCACTTGAAGTCCAAGTTACCTTTTTATTTGTTGCAGTATCTGGTGTAAAAGTTATTCCTATTTTTAAAGTTTGTCCAAGCTCTACTTCTCCAGTTTTTGCTATTGTAATTTTTTCTAGACTAACTTCATCTGTTAAATTATCTACTAATATAACTCCATAAACGTCTTTTATTCCATCACCTTGGAAACCTACCCACATATAGTAAAGTCCTGTATCTGGTGCAGAAATAGTTTCTTGTGTGTATCCATATCCATCAAGACCATCAATCGAATATTCATTAAAATAGCTCCATTGTTGCCAAGACGAATCAACTTTTGGTTGTTTGTTTATCATACTTGCAAGTTCAAGATAATTACCTGATTTTTCTTTTATTTCTTTATATTTATTTATAAGAGCTGTATCTGTTATTTTTTCATATTTATAATATGCCGTACTTACTTTTTTATTTCTTATTGGTACATTTATTGCTTTATCAGAAGTCGTATTTAATTTTTTTCCATTTATTAAAACTTGCTTATCAGTTACTTCCATATATGGAACTTTCAAATCAACTTCTTTATAAGATTCAATAATTGTATTTGTTTCTTTTTCTCTTATTGAGATATACCCTTTATCACTTTTATTTATTATTTTGTTTGTTCTATCATTTTCTGCATTAATAGTTATAGACACACTTGTAGTTGTTGGATTAACTACATCTGTCCAACTTGCTTCTTCTGTTTCAGATTTTGTTCCTGAAAAATTATACTCATATTGTTTATCTGCACTTAAACTTAATCCTGAGATTTCAAATTTCATACTCTTTCCACCAGTTAAAACTGTTCTTGTTACCTTAGTATCTGCTTTTACAACATTTGGTATTAAGCATAACAAAACTCCAACTAGCAATAACATTACTGAGCTTTTTACTTTTTTCATTTTTTCCTCCATTTATTCTTTTGAAATATTTTTATGTCATAATATTATCATTATTGTATAAAAAAGTAAATAGATGCAATCGTTTTGTAATCATTTTGTAACGGAATTGAAATTTTAGAAACCTTGCAGTATTTTAATAAGAAATATATTATCTTCACTTTAATTCTATTCTTTTCATATTATAGCTATAGAAAGGATGATATATAATGGCGAAAATTTTAGTTTATAATAATGATAATAATCGTATGGAAACATATTATAGAGGCGAAAGTGAAGCTATGCCTTATAATTCTCGGTAGAACTTTGACTGTTCGTGAATTTCGTGGTTCTAGTAAAAGCCCAACATTGTGGACTAGTAAACGTACTATGCAATCATGGAATACACAAAGATATATATTCGGAAGACCAATTCCTGTAGGTTTTGCATTTAAAAGGCCTTGGGAAGGCGGTCATCGGATTCCAAAGCCAACATTACGCCCGGAGTAGCATTTGATGTTCGGTCAAACTCTTTCTAATAGCGAAAGAACAACTCTTAGAAACAGTGCAAAAAATTTTGGTGCATGGTCTTATGTTGAACCAGCAAGTCTTACTCCCACATGGGTTCACTTTGATAAAAGAGCTTTAAAATCAGCATGTCCTAGTCGGAGGATTTCCTCAAGTAAAACGTGGAAGCGTTCGGAATGTATACATTAATTGCGCAAGATGATCTTAATACTTTAGGTTTTTCTACTGGTGGGCTAGATGGTATTTTCGGTGCAAATACAGAAAATGCAGTTAAAAGATATCAATCGAGTCGTGGACTTTCTGCTGATGGAATTATTCGGTTGCAATACTTGGCGTTCTCTTCAAGAAAATGTAGTTGGAACTCGGAAGAACTAACACAACAATTGATTAAATAATCAAAAAGAAACTGTAATGATAAAATTTATAAATTTTCTATAGACGTAAGAGAGCCTAGATATAACTGCCAATTCAGTTTGTCTAGGCTCTTATTTCATTTTTCACATTTTATAATTTTTGTCTATACAGGTTCTTTTTGATCGCTTACTTTTTTCCTCTTTGATATTTTTGCTCTGTCCCCAATACTATGGCCATTCGGTTATAGACACTACGTCATTATAAACCGCTCTGCTAATGCTGATTACCTATGTTGTTATGTATACAAAAATAATGGGCAGTAGTCTTCCCATGAATACAGTTGCTACCCGGTTGCGAACCTGACCCGGCTGCATGTTCTGCAAATTGTATTCAGATTGTCCCCGTATTGAATTCCCGAGAAACGGCGAGAAATAGCGTTCACTTTCGCCGATAAAGTCCTGCACTCGCTGATGTTGTATGCTTTTTGCCCAATGAGTGAACCTAAACTGGCAGTCAGGTTGCCCCAGCATTCCAGGCAATAAAATCTATCGTACTCCACTGATCTATTATTTCCAACGCAATAGGACCAACGGGAGATTTCACCGTAGTCCTCACTTTGTGGTTTTACGGTACCGCAGTTTTTGCAGGTATAGCCCCCCTGCACCTTGGATGTACCCTTCTTGAAAACCACATAATTGAAGATGCAATCACGTAAATCAGTCCAACCGTACATTCTAGATCCGCCAACCGTCCGCAATCCGCACATTCTGTGGTTTGTGGGCCGCGAGCAGTAAAGAGTTCGACCACCACAAGATGTTCTATCTGTTCCGTTTGCAGAAATTGGGTTGCTTTTGCTGTCTGTCACTTCTACTCTCCATGAGTAAGTTTGTGTTGTGTATTCTGCTAATCCTGTTTTTGTTGTGAAGGTGACATAGTTTCCACTTGTTCCCGTTTTTGTGTCCATTGCTGTATTGCTTCCTCCCCAATATAGTTTGTATGTTAGTGTTTGGGATGGGCTATCGTTATCATAGGCTCTTGCCCTTATCGTCATGCTTGTTGTTGTTTTACTTGAGCAGTTTGTTGTTAGGTTATATGGTGGGGTGTTTGCTACTTTTGTTGTACCTGTTGTTTGTGCACTGTTTGTCCTTCCTGCTCCGTCTGTGACTGTTACTTTTAAATCGTAGGTTTTGCCGTCGCTTAGTCCTGTATAGCTATTATTTGAAAATGTTGCTGTTTTCCATGTGGTTTCGCTTTGGAGTTTGTACTCGTATTTGTAGCTTTTTATTCCGTTTGCGTCACTTGCTTTTATTGTTACTGGGATTGTGTTTGTTGTTCCTGTTCCTGCTGTTATGCTTACACTTGGGTTTATTTTATCT
>JAAWDU010000006.1 GCA_022793905.1 Clostridia bacterium | reverse complement strand
TAAGAGGAAAAGTAAGAGTAGACTACCTAGGAAAAGAAGAAGAAGGCAAACCACCAATCATAGATAGTGAATTAACATTAAAAGCAAGATACATAAAAAGCACAGCAAAAATAGAAGCAATGGCAAAAGACGAAATAAACGGAGTAGCGAAACTAGAACTAATCTACAAAGACAAGATAATAGAAGACATGACAATACAAAGCCCAAGGGCAAAAGAAGAATGGGAAGTAAGTGGAATAGGAACAGGAGAGTACTTGGTCAAAGCAACATCAAATAGTGGAGCAGTAAGATATAAGATAGTATATGTAGACAATGTATCAGACAAACTAAAACCACCAGTAATTATCTTAAACCCAACAGAACCAAACGGAGAAAACGACTGGTACAAAACAGAAGTACAAGTAACAATGGAAACAGATAGTCCAAGTGCAAAAGAAATAAGATACATGATAATAGAAAACGGACTAGCAACAACCCCAGAAGAAGGAATAAAATACGAAGGACCAATCACAATAAACACAAACGGAACAATAACAATAAAAGGATGGACAACAGACGGAACCTACAAATCAGACCCAGAAAAAGCCCAAGAAACAATGCAAATAGACACAGAAAACCCAAGTATAGAAGAGCCAAGATATCCAGAAACAATAATACCAACAATAGCAAGCAAAGTGCCAGAAAATGGATGGTATAAAACAGGAGTAACAATAGAAATAAAAGGAGAAGATAAAACCTCAAAAATAGCAGGATATAAATACATGATAAAAGGAGAAGACAGCACTTGGAAGAAAAAGAAAATAACAGACAAAATAGCAATAGGAGATAACGAAAGAGAAGGAATAACAGAAATAATAGTAAAAACATACGACTATGCAGGAAGAGAATCAAACCAAATAACAATAAACATACCAAAAGACACAAAAGCACCAAGCTTCACAAGTACAGAACCAAGTATAAGCAATATAAAACCAAAAAGCTTCCAAATAAGCACAAGAGCAATAGACCCAAATCCAAGTAGTGGAGTAAACGGAAACCCAGTAACATACAAATGTTACATAACAGAAGTAGGAACAACAAGCAGAATAGAAATAGGAGCAGGAAGCATAAACACAAGCGGAATCTTCCAAGCAACAGGACTAAAACCAAACACAACCTACGACATAGATATAATAGCAAAAGACTATGCAGGAAATGAGCAGACACAAGGGCGGAAGAGCAAGCACAAACGGAACATTAAACCCACCAGTAATAAGCATAAAACCAAACACACCAAATGGAACAAGTAATTGGTACAAAGGAACAGGAGCAGTAACAATAACAGTAACAGACCCAAGCAATCCAGCCGACGAAAGCCTAACAGCAAAAATAAAATACATAAAAAATGGAACAGAAACAATAATAAATGGCAAAACTCATACAGATAGAATAACAGCAAATGGAACCTACACAATAGAAGCATATGCCATAGATGAAACAGGCAAAACATCAGCAAAAAGCAATGTAATAACCTTCAAAAGAGACGGAACAGCACCAAAGCCAAGCCTAAGTGGCACAAGTGCAGAAACAAACAGCATAACAACAACAGCAAATGCAGGAGAAAGCGGAGGAAGCCGGAATAACGCACTACAAATTCGAATACAAAGAAGGAAGTGGAGCTTGGCAAATAGGCATGCAAGGAAATGACACAAATGGAAGCAAAACAGTAACCTTCAATGTGCCAAAAGACAACACAAACTACAAAATACGAGTAACAGTAACAGACGGAGCAGGAAATACAGGAACGAGCACAGAAGTAAGCATAAAAACTCAGCTAGCAAACACCCCACCATACAGCCTAACAACAAACTGCTCAAGCAAAACAACAACAAGCATGACAATCCAAGCAAGAGCATATGATAACGACAGCCCAGCCCAAACACTGACGTACAAACTCTATTGGGGAGGAAGCACTACGGCGATGGACACAAAAACGGGAACAAGCGGAAACTACGTAACCTTTACGACTAAAACAGGACTAGCAGAATACACAACACAAACTTATTCATGGAGAGTAGAAGTAACAGATGGCAAAAGTAATCCAATTTCTGCAACAGGAACGGATAGAACATATTGTAGTGGAACTGGTTTGAATTGTTCACGGAGCGAAATGGAACACTTGCACTTACTGTAGTGGAAGAGGTGAGGGAACTCTAAACGATAGTTTTGTATGTAAAGAGCCAGGTAAGTATCGTACAGCAAAAAGCACTACAGCACCTGATCAGACACAATACAACTGGGGGACTTGCCTAATCTGTGGAACTAAGTTCACTACTCGGGCAACTTGTGTGGTCCCAGAACGTGGGTTGCTTGACACATGACAGAAACGGGTGGCATGGTGTTGTCTGGCATTCTAGTTGTCGGCGGTCAATACTCAGGAAAGACCGTTGGTGAAATTGCTTGGGGTGGCCCCGATTACTACAAGTGCAAAACTTGCCGATTCTGCTTACGGTAACGGGGGAAAACAATCTCAATGCAAGCATGGATTTACTTCAGCTCACTCACATTGCCAACATGATAAAACAGCCCAGCATTGATATTGTATGGAAAAAACTATAAAAACTCTTCAAAAAAAGTAATAATCCTTAGCAAAACCACCAAAATGTAACAATTTTGTAACAAAATGGTAACAAAAACTTAACACAAAAATCCACCTTAAAACCTTGCAAAAAATGGAAAAGTATAGTATAAATAAATAAGAAATAACTAATTCGATGTACAAAGGAGGAAGCGAGCATGGAAGAAAATCAAAATCAATTACCAGCAAAAGTTAGCTTTTGGAGCAAATTCAAGAATTTTATGTTTCAAGAAATAAAGGTAGAATTGACACCATACCAACAAAAAGTAGAGGACGAAATAAATGAATTCTTACATCAAGAAATAACATGGCAAGGAGTTAAAAGCTTCTTATTCCAAGAAATAAGATTCTAGAAAATAAGAAACTTAAAATAAAAATAAATAACGCCGGCAAACCTGGGTATAATAAATAAACAAAAAAAGTTTATTTATATACTCAGGTTATTTTATGCAATAACAAAAAATATATGTACACACAACAACACACGCAGAAAATACCCAAGTGCACTTTTAATTTTTTTGCAACAAGAAAAAAATAGGAGTTTAAACTATGCTTCACGAGCCGTTTAAAAGGGATAAATATAATTTTGCCATGGACGCGCAGGGAAGCTCCCCGTGTAGAAGTGACCTGTTGCGAATGGCGAAACGAAGTGAAGCCAGTAAGGTAATGTCAAAAATTATATTTATTCCTTTTAAAGGTAGGCGGAAACCCACAGCAATAAACTCCAACCAACACCAAGCAAAAAAACTAAAAAAACTATTGCAAAGTAATAAACTTTGATATAAAATAATACCAAATACAAAAAGAAACCTACGGATGCAAAAAAAGCACCGCAGAAAAATAAGGAGGAATTTTTATGTCAATAAAAATTGGAATTAATGGATTCGGAAGAATAGGAAAGCTAACTTTCCAAGCAGCCCTAATGAAAGGAGATGTAGACATAGTTGCAATAAATGACCCATTCATCACATCAGACTATATGGCATACATGCTTAAATATGACACAATCCATGGAAGATTCGAAGGAGAAGTAAGAGGAGAAGAAGGAAAACTAATAATAAATGGTAAAGAAATAAAAGTATATAATGAAATGGAACCAAAAAATATTCCATGGGGACAAGATGGAGTAGACTATGTATTAGAATGCTCAGGAGTATTCACAACAATAGAAAAAGCAAATGCACACATAGAAGCAGGAGCAAAAAAAGTAATAATAAGTGCACCTTCAAAAGATGCCCCAATGTTCGTAATGGGAGTAAATAACACAGAATATGATCCAAGCATGAACATAGTATCAAACGCTTCATGTACAACAAACTGTCTAGCACCACTTGCAAAAGTAATAAATGACAACTTCGGAATAAAAGATGGACTTATGACAACAGTACACTCAATAACAGCAACACAAAAAACAGTCGATGGAGCTTCAAAGAAAGACTGGAGAGGTGGAAGAGCAGGTTCATACAATATTATACCTTCATCAACAGGAGCAGCAAAAGCAGTAGGAAAAGTAATTCCATCACTAAATGGAAAACTAACAGGGATGGCATTTAGAGTACCTACAATAGATGTATCAGTAGTAGACCTTACATGTAACCTAGAAAAACCAGCAACATATGAAGAAATATGCGAGGTAGTTAAAAGAGCATCAGAAAACGAGATGAAAGGTGTACTTCAATATGTGGATGACTTAGTTGTATCATCAGACTTTATACATGATGAGCACACATCAATATTTGATGCAAAAGCAGGAATAGCTTTGACAGACACATTTGTAAAACTAGTTGCTTGGTATGATAATGAATGGGGATATTCTAACAAATTAGTAGATTTAGCACTATATATAGCAAGCAGATAAACTAATTTCACTTAAGGAAAGGAAGATAAACTATTATGAAAAAAACTATAAGAGATATAGATGTAAAAGGAAAAAAAGTCTTAGTTAGATGTGATTTTAATGTGCCACAAGATGAAAACGGAAATATTACAGACACAAGAAGAATAGAAGGCGCAATTCCTACAATAAAATATCTAGTAGAGCAAAATGCAAAAGTTATACTATGCTCACATTTAGGTAGACCAAAGGGAGAAGTAAAAAAAGAATTTTCACTTGCACCTGTTCAAAAAGAATTATCAAAAGAACTTGGAAGAGAAGTGAAACTTGCAGAAGATATTATTCGGAGAAAGTGCTAAAGCACTTACAGCTAACATGAAAGAAGGAGAAGTAGTACTTCTTGAAAATGTAAGATTTGATAAAAGAGAAGAAGAAAACGACAAAGAATTTTCAAAAGAACTTGCAAACTTGGCTGATATCTATGTAAACGATGCATTTGGAACAGCACATAGAGCACATGCATCAACAGCAGGAGTTGCAGAATTCTTACCAGCAGTTTCTGGATTTTTAATTGAAAAAGAAATAAAATTTTTAGGTGAGGCTTTAAATAATCCAGAGAGACCTTTTGTTTCAATAATTGGTGGGAAAAAAGTTTCAGACAAAATTTCAGTGATAAACAACTTACTTGAAAAAGTTGATACATTAATAATTGGTGGAGGCATGGCATATACATTCTTTAAGGCTAAAGGAATGAATATTGGAGATTCAATTTGCGAAGAAGATAAAATTGAAACAGCAAAGGAAATAATGAAAAAGGCAGAAGAAAACAATGTAAATTTACTTTTGCCAGTAGATATACATGTCGCAAAAGAATATGCTGAAAATCCAGAAAGTAACTTCGTTTCAGCAGATAAAATAGAAGATGGCTGGGAAGGAATGGATATAGGTCCAGAGACAATAAAAGAGTATGCAAAAGTTTTAAGAGAAGCAAAAACAATAATGTGGAATGGACCTCTTGGAGTATTTGAATTTGATAAATTTGCAGTTCGGAACAAATGAAGTTGCAAAAGTTTTAGCTGAGCGGAAATGCAATTGTGATAATTGGTGGAGGAGACTCTTCATCAGCAATAGAAAAAGCAGGGGTTGCAGATAAAATGACACATATATCAACAGGTGGAGGAGCTTCGCTTGAATACCTAGAAGGAAGAAAATTACCAGGAATAGAATGCTTGCAAGATAAATAAAGGAGATAATTTTATGAGAAGAAAAGTAATAGCTGGAAATTGGAAAATGAATATGTTACCAAATGAAGCAATAGATTTTATTCGGAGAACTCACGCCACTTGTGAAAAATACAGAAAACGAAGTAATACTTTGTGTTCCATATACAGATTTATTTTATGCACTACTTAATGTGCAAGAAACAAACATAAAAATTGGGGCACAAAATATGCATTTTGAAGAAAGTGGAGCATATACAGGAGAAGTTTCTGGAAAAATGCTAAAATCAATTGGTGTAGAATATGTAATAATAGGGCATTCAGAGAGAAGACAGTATTTTGCAGAAACAGATGAAACTG
Source organism: Clostridia bacterium (assembly GCA_022793905.1). Taxonomy (GTDB): domain Bacteria; phylum Bacillota; class Clostridia; order TANB77; family CAG-508; genus JAAWPK01. Next base: position 51,232 of record JAAWDU010000006.1, on the reverse strand, counting down.
TAAATAAGAAGATAAAATCTGCATTGGCAAATGGTTTAAAGCCAATAGTATGCGTACGGAGAAACTTTAGAGCAAAGAGAAAATGGAAAAGCTATAGAAGTTATAACAAATCAAACCAGACTTGCATTAGAGGGAATTAGTGAAGAAGAAATAAAAGATATTATAATCGCATATGAACCTATTTGGGCAATTGGAACAGGAAAAACGGCAACTTCTGAAGATGCAAATTCGAGTATAAAAAAAATAAGAGAAGAAATTACAAAAATATATGGAAATGATACAGCAGAATGTGTTATAATACAATATGGAGGAAGTGTAAAATCTGGAAATGCCAAAGAACTATTTGAAATGTCAGACATCGATGGAGGACTAGTTGGAGGTGCGAGCTTAAAGGTGGATGAATTTGCTAAAATAGTTAACTATAAAGAATAAAGGGAAAGAGGAAAAAATCTAATGAAAGATAGACTAACCATGCTAATGATATTAGATGGATTTGGAATTAATACAGAAGAAAAAGGAAATGCAATAAAAATTGCAAATATACCAAATATAAATAAACTAATGGAAACGTGTCCAAAAACTGAAATTTATACAAGTGGACTTAATGTAGGACTTCCAGAAGGACAAATGGGTAATTCAGAAGTAGGACATACAAATATCGGAGCCGGCAGAATTGTTTATCAAGAATTAACAAGAATAACAAAATCAATAGAAGATGGTGATTTTTTCAGCATAAAAGAATTTAATGATGCTATAGAAAATTGTAAAAAATACGGTTCAAAATTACACATTATGGGACTTTTATCAGATGGAGGAGTTCATAGCCATATAAGACATTTATTTGGATTATTAGAAGCATGCAAGAGGAAAGGCTTTGAAGATGTGTATATACATGCATTTATGGATGGAAGGGATACTCCACCTGCTTCTCGGAGAAATGTATATAACAAAACTAAAAGAGAAGATGTCAGAAAAAGGTATTCGGAAAAATTGCAACTATTTCAGGAAGATACTATGCGATGGATAGAGACAAAAGGTGGGAAAGAATAAAGCTTTGCTATGATGCAATGGTAAATCGGAGAAGGGAAAAAGCATACTGACCCAATAATTGCAATAGAAAAATCATATCAACAAGAAGTTTTTGATGAATTCATAGAACCTATAGTTATGACAAATGCTGATAATACTCCAATTGCTAATATTGAAAAAAATGATTCTGTAATCTTTTTTAATTTTAGACCAGATAGAGCAAGACAAATTACAAGAAGCTTAGTAGATAAAGAGTTTGACGGATTTGAAACAAAAAAAATAAATCTATTTTTTGTATGTTTCACTCAATATGATGAAACTATGCCAAATGTGAAAGTAGCATTTAAGCCTACTAGATTAAAAAATACATTTGGTGAATATGTAAGTAAAAAAGGAAAAAAACAACTAAGAATAGCAGAGACAGAAAAGTATGCACATGTAACATTTTTCTTTAATCGGAGGAGAAGAGAAGGTTTTTGAAGGTGAAGATAGAATATTAGTAGCATCACCTAAAGTTGCGACATATGATTTAAAACCAGAAATGAGTGCATATGAAGTAACAGATAAATTGATTGAAGCTATAAATCAAGATAAATATGATACAATTATATTAAATTATGCAAATCCAGATATGGTTGGGCATACAGGAATATTAGAGGCAGCAATTAAAGCTATAGAAACAATAGATGAATGTGTAGGAAAAGTTGTTAATGTAATAAAAGAAAAGAATGGAGTTTTGCTAATTACAGCAGATCATGGAAACTCAGAACAAATGATAGACTATAAAACGGGCGAACCACACACAGCTCATACGACAAATCCAGTTCCACTTATATTAGTTCGGTATGGATGGTGTAACTTTAAAAACGCGGAAAACTTGCAGACCTTGCACCAACAATGCTTGATATAATGGGATTAGATAAACCAGAGGAGATGACAGGGGAAAGCCTAATAATAAGATAATTCTTTGAAATTTAGGAGGGAGCTTTTTGAGATATCCAGATGAAATAAAACGTACACATGAAGAAATTCGGAAAAAAGATATTTTTAATGCTACCTGAAAAATGGGATAAGTTATGTCTTTATGCATCAGTTCTTGAACAGCCAAACCAAGAGCTGACAGGGGAAATGTTTTTCTATTATTTCCCCAAAGGACTTTTAAAAAAACGTGCAGTAAATGTATATGAAGTTCCAGCAAAATTTGGAATTAATGAGAAACAGTATTTAGCCTTAGCAGATGACCTTTATAGTAGCATTAAAAAGTTAAGAGAAATCTGTATAGAAAACAATGAAAAACCATGGAGTAATGTAACAATTATAATTGAAAATCAACGTTTTAGAGTTATATATGGTTATGAAGATTTATGTATGCGGTGAATTTAATAATGAAGAAATGCACGTTATTTGGAGATATAATTATTTAGAAGATGCATTTGAAAGTTTTAATAGAAGGCAAAAAAGTGCGATTTCTAGATATGAAAAAATGGTAAAACTTCCTAAATACGAAGTGGATTTTCCTTTATATACTAAGGGAATTAATAAAAAACTTGAAACAGTTCAAAGTTTGGAAAATAATTTTGAATACGTGAGAGAAGAGAAAATAGAAGAAATAGAATTTATAAATTCTCATGTACCCAAAAGCCAGATTTTAAATATAAATATGAAATAAAAGTTTTAAACTTTTAAATAAATACATAAAAAGAAAGGAAGTATCGCAAATGAAGGAATACTTAGAAATTATTGATGTAGAAGCACTAGAAGTGCTAGACTCAAGAGGAAATCCGACTGTACAAGTTACAGTAGAAACATTAGATGGTTCAAAAGGAGTAGCATTAGTTCCATCAGGAGCATCTACAGGAGCTTTTGAAGCAGTTGAATTAAGGGATGGAGATAAGTCAAGATACCTAGGAAAAGGAGTTCAAAAAGCAGTAGAGAATGTAAATGGAAAAATAGCAGATAACCTAATTGGTATGAATGTATACGACCAAGTAGGAATTGACCAAATGCTTATAGAACTTGATGGGACAGGAAATAAAGGTGTATTAGGAGCAAATGCCACTTTAGGTGTATCACTTGCGTGTGCAAGAGCAGGAGCAAGCTCACTTGGAATGGATTTATATAACTATATAGGTGGAATAAATTCAAAAACTATGCCTGTTCCTATGATGAATATCTTAAATGGTGGAAAACATGCTGATAATACAGTAAATATACAAGAATTTATGATAATGCCAGTTGGAGCAAAGAGCTTTACTGAATGTATGAGGATGTCAGTTGAAATATATCATACTTTAAAGAAAGTATTAAAAGAAAAAGGATTATCTACAGCTGTTGGAGATGAAGGGGGATTTGCACCTAACCTTGCAAATGACGAAGAAGCTTTGAAGTTTATTGTAGAAGCAATCGAAAAAGTTGGATATAAACCAGGAGAAGAAGTTCGTATAGCTCTAGATATAGCAGCAACAGAAATGTATGATGAAGCAAAGAAGATTGGAAAAGAAGGATGCTATTATTTCTGGAAAACAGATGAAATTAAGACAGTAGATGAAATGATAGATTATCAAGCAAGTCTTGTAGAAAAATATCCAATTGTTTCAATTGAAGATGGTTTGGCAGAAGAAGATTGGGACGGATGGAAGAAATATACAGATAGATTAAAAGATAAAATTCAAATAGTTGGAGATGACTTATTTGTAACTAATGTTAAGAGATTACAAAAAGGAATAGATATGGGAGTAACAAACAGCATATTGATTAAACTAAATCAAATAGGAACTCTAACTGAGACATTAGATGCAATAGAATTAGCTAAGAAGAATGGATATACAGCTGTTGTATCACATAGAAGTGGTGAAACAGAAGATACAACTCTAGCAGATGTAGCAGTTGCAACAAATGCAGGACAGATTAAAACAGGAGCACCTTGCAGAACAGACAGAGTTGCAAAATACAATAGATTATTAAATATTGAGCATGATTTAGCAGATTTAGCAATTTATCCTGGATTAAAGGGATTAAATAAATAAAAAAATAAAGACCCGGGCGCCTAAAAGGCGCGCGGGTTTTGCTTTTTGAGGTATCCGCTACTTAGCGGTTTAGGTGTTTACCGGTCGGACACTTTGCCGTCCTCGTACGCATAGTCCACCGAGATGTCCTCGGCGTCCATAAGGCACTCGAAGGAGAGTTGCCTCTGCATCTGACCGTCATGCTTGCAAGCGATCATGTAGGAGCGCTTGAAGAGCTCGTAATCCTCTGCCTTCTTCGGAGTGAAGGAGAAATCCTCCTCTGGCTTGTCCTCAAAGGTCGTCACGGCCTTCACAAGCTTGCACTCCATGGTGAAGCGGATGGTGACGATGCCGTCGGGCTTGACCTTGATGGTAACCCCAGGCTGAGCGAGAGCCTTGCAGAAGAGCTCGAACTCGCTATCCTTCGGTTTCAGAATCATCAGCTTCCGGGCATACATCTCGAAGCCCTTGAGGCGGATGAGAGAGACAGACGCGGTGCCGTTTTCCTGATTAATTTTAATAAGATTCACTTTCATTGGGTTTATACCTCGTTTCAAAGTTAGTCTTTCCAAAAGGAAAGCTTATATTAATTATAGCACAAATATAAAAAAATTGCAAATTTATAAAAGAATTATTAAAAACCAGATATAGTCTAAAGCTCAAGGATTTTTTTTGCTCTTTCTATGTCTTCCCCGACTTGCGTTTGGAACACCTTCAAGTGGATATTCATCATTTAAGTTTTGCCATTTGAATTTGCCTAAATCATGATATGGAAGGATTTCAACTTTTTCAACATTATTGAGCGTGGATAAAAATTCTTTTAATGTTAACAAATCTTTCTCAGAATCAGTATAACCAGGTACAAGAACTTGTCTTATCCACATTGGTTTTCCTATCTCATTTAAGTATCTGGCAAAATCAAGCTCTAACTCATTAGAAATGCCGTACAAGGCTTTTAGATTTTGAAGGTACAATATGCTTAATATCCAATAAAAACAAGTCAGTAAGGGAAATAAGCTCCTTCACGGTATCATTCAAAGCAAGCATGCCGAGAAGTATCAATTGCAGTATGAATTCCTTCAGTTTTAAGCTCTCTGAAAAGCAAAATTAAATCCTTAGCCTGAAGAAGCGGTTCTCCGCCAGAGATAGTAACACCACCGTCAGGCATAATATAGCTTTTATATCTTAAAATAGTATCAACAATTTCAGAAATAGGAATATCACGACCACTTTTAATATCCCAAGTATCCCTATTTTGGCAATATTTACACCTCAAATGACACCCTGAGACAAAAATAACATACCTAATTCCAGGTCCATCAACAGTACCGAAACTTTCAAAAGAATGAACTTTCAAAGAATTTTCCACTTTTTATTTTTCTCCTAACTATTATATTTGCAAATTCGAAAAAGAAGCAAGCAGTACTAGGCGTTTGAAGCTAGAAATACCGAAGGTGTACTAATGTACATTGAGGATTTTCTAGCTTCAAAGAACGACGTAATGCGTAGCTTATTTTTTGAATTTATATTTTCTCATGAATAGTCCTATTAATTACATCAAGCTGTTGCTCACGAGTAAGTTTAACAAAATTAACAGCATACCCAGAAACTCTTATAGTAAGCTGAGGATAATTCTCAGGATGCTCCATCGCATCAAGAAGTAACTCTCTATCAAACACATTTACATTAATATGATGCCCTTCTTGAGCAAAAAATCCATCTAACATATTAACCAAGTTATCAACCCTAGAAGTCTCGTCCTTTCCAAGAGCCTTTGGAGTAATAGAAAAAGTATAAGAAATACCGATCTTCTGAGAACTCATAAGGAAGTTTAGCTATACTATTCATAACAGCTAAAGCACCATGTGTATCTCTTCCATGAAGAGGATTTGCACCTGGACCAAAAGGTTCTCCTGCCTTTCTTCCATCTGGTGTATTTCCAGTAGCTTTACCATAAACAACATTTGATGTAATAGTAAGAACTGATAAAGTGTGCTTTGAATTTTTATAAGTTGAATGCTTTTGAAGCTTACCAATAAATGTTTTTATAATATCAACTGCAATTTGGTCAACTCTATCATCATCATTACCATATTTAGGAAAATCTCCTTCAATTTCATAATCAGTTACAAGACCTGTTTCATCTCTTATAACTTTAACTTTAGCATATTTTATTGCAGAAAGAGAATCAGCGACAACTGAAAGACCAGCAATACCGCATGCCATAGTTCTTAAAATATCTTTATCATGAAGTGCCATTTCTAATGCTTCATATGAATATTTATCATGCATATAATGAATTGCATTTAAAGCTTTAATATAAATTTTGGCAACATAATCCATCATATTGCTAAATTTTTCCATAACTTCATCATAATCTAAATATTCAGAAGTAATAGGCATAAATTTTGGAGTAACTTGCTTTCCAGATTTTTCATCTCTACCACCATTGATAGCATAAAGAAGCGTTTTTGCAAGATTTGCACGAGCACCGAAAAATTGCATTTGTTTACCAATACGCATTGCAGAAACACAGCAAGCGATACCATAATCATCTCCCCAAAATCTTCTCATCAAATCATCATTCTCATATTGAATTGAAGATGTTTTAATAGAAAGACCTGTTACGAAATCTTTAAATCCTTTAGGAAGTCTTGTAGACCAAAGAACTGTAAGATTTGGTTCAGGAGCAGGACCTAAAGTTTCTAAAGTATGAAGCATCCTGAATGAGTTTTTAGTAACTAGGCTGCGACCATCTACTCCCATTCCACCAATGCTTTCAGTAACCCAAACTGGATCACCACTAAATAATTCGTTATATTCTGGTGTTCTAAGGAAACGAACCATTCTAAGCTTCATAACGAAGTGATCCATAATTTCTTGTGCCTCTTCTTCTGTAAGAGTTCCATTTTGTAAATCTCTTTCAAAGTAGATATCTAAGAAAGAAGATGTACGACCGGATACTCATTGCGGCACCATTTTGGTCTTTTATAGCTCCAAGATATCCAAAATATAACCATTGTACAGCTTCTAATGCACTTTTTGCAGGTTTAGAAATATCAAAACCATATTTTAAAGCCATTGCTTTTAAAGCTTCTAGTGCTTTAATTTGTTCAGAAAATTCTTCTCTTTCTCTAATTAATTCTTCTGTAAAGCAATCTTTATCAAGTAATTCTAGAAAATGTTTTCTTTCAGAAATTAATGCATCTACTCCATAAAGAGCAACACGTCTATAATCACCAATAATTCTTCCACGACCATATCCATCAGGAAGTCCTGTTATAAGATGTGAACTCCTTGCGGCTCTGATGTCTGGTGTGTAAACATCAAAAACACCATCATTATGAGTTTTTCTAGCTCCATGAAAAATTTGAGCTGTTGTTTCATCCATTTTTCTTCCATATGCCTCACAAGATTTTTCAACAATTCTTATTCCTCCAAAAGGCATAATTGCTCTTTTTAAAGGTGCATCTGTTTGAAGACCAACAATTTTTTCTAAATTTTTATCAATATATCCTGCATCATGAGCAGAGATTGTAGAAATTGTTTTTGTATCAATATCTAAAACTCCACCTTCTGAGTCTTTTTCTTTTTTGTAAAGTTCTAAAACATCATTCCATAATTTTTTTGTTTTATCAGTTGCAGAAGACAAGAAAGAACTATCTCCTTCATATGGAGTATAGTTTGTTTGAATAAAACTTCTTACATCAATTTCTTTTTGCCATTTGCCACTTTTAAAACCATTCCATTCATCAAATTTCATAATAAAGTACCTCCGACTTAAAAATTTATTATCTACAATATTATACACGAAAAAACAAAAAATATCAATATTTAAGCAAAAACTACTTGTAAAAATAATGAAAACAATGTAAAATAATATAAGTGAAAAAGGAGGCAAAATAAAATGTTTCTTATCGTGGGACTTGGAAATCCAGAGGAAAAATATAGTAATACGAGACATAATGTTCGGGTTTTGTACTATAAATGAACTTTCAAAAAGAAACAAAATTGAAGTAAATAAAACAAAGTTTGAACGGAATTTATGGACAAGGAATTATAAATGGAGAAAAAGTAATTTTACTAAAACCACAAATGTATATGAATTTGAGTGGGATTCCTGTTAGAAGATTTAGGGATTTTTTCAAAATTGAGGAAAATAAATTAATAATTATACATGATGATATTGATGTTGAAGAAGGGAAAATAAAAATAAGAAAAACAGGAGGTTCAGGAACTCATAATGGAATGAAATCAATAGTAAGTGAGCTTGGAAATAAGGAATTTTATAGAATAAAACTTGGAGTACGGAAAACCAAGAAATGGAGAAGATTTAGCAGATTTCATTTTGAGTAGAATAAAAGATAAAAGTTTAATAAACGAAGGAATAGATGATGCAGTGAATGCAATTGAAGAGATTATAAAAAATGGAATTGATACTGCAATGAATAAATATAATTAAAACTAAAGGAGTAATAATATCAGAATGAAAGAGATATTTATAAACAAAATAGAGAATGTTTCAAAAATTGTATTAATTGAAAATGGGAATGTAATTGAAAAATATGAAGAAGATGATAGAAAAAAGAGACTTGAAGGAAAAATCTATTTAGGAACAGTTCAGAATGTACTTCAAGGAATGCAAGCTGCTTTTATTAATATTGGAGAAGCAAAAAATACTTTTATACATTTAAAGGATATTTTGCCTAAAGTAAATGTAGTAAACAATAAAGAAGTTCAAATCGAACAAAATATTAAGAAATTAATAAAAGCTGGTGATAAAATTTTAATACAGGTAAAAAGAGATGCAACTAGCATAAAAGGAGCAAAAGTATCAACTCATATTAGTATACCTAGTAGATATTTTGTATTAATGCCAAATACTGATATAAGAACAATTTCACAGAAGATTGAGCAAGAAGCAGAAAGAAATAGATTAAATGAAATTACTAGCAGAATTTTGCCAAAAAATTTTGGAGTTATTATAAGAACTTCTGCACTAAATAAGAAAGAAGAGGTTCTTGAAAAAGATTTAAAAAGTGTTATAAAACTATGGAAAAATATTGAAAAACAAGTGGGATTAGAGAATATAGACATACCTAAAATAGTATATGAGGGGCAAACTTTTATACAAAAATTACTAGTTGATTTAGTTGATATGGAAATTGAAAGAATTGTTGTTAATGATAAAAAGATTTTTGAAGAAGTAAAAAGAGCTATTACAGAGTTAGAAGAATTTGATGTAAAGATTGAATTTAAAGAGAATGAAAATATTTTTAAAACATATGATATAGAAGAACAACTTGAAAAGTCAGAGCAAAGAAAAATTTGGCTTAGGTGTGGTGGATTTATAACAATAGATAAGACGGAGGCTTTAACTGCAATAGATGTAAACTCTGGAAAATATATTGGAAGTAAAGATTTAGAACAAACTGTATTTAAGGTAAATAAAGAAGCAAGTGAAGAAATTGCAAAACAACTTAGACTTAGAGACATTGGTGGCATTATAATAATAGACTATATAGATATGGCTGATGAAAAACACAAAAGACAAGTTATTGATATACTTGAAGAAAATTTCAAAAAAGACAGATCAAAAACACAAATTGTAGGTTTTTCAAAGTTAAATCTTTTAGAAATGACAAGAAAACATATGAAAGGGGGAGAATAATATGTCAATTGTAACATTTGTTATTCGGAGTATTAATACTTTTTGTAATTTTAAAAATATTAGCATTACCTATGAAGCTAATTACAAAATTTATAATTAATGCTATCATAGGTTTTGTTATAATATATGGACTTAGTTTTCTTCGGAATAGGAATTGTAATAAACTGGATAACAGGGCTTATTGTGGGATTTTTAGGAATACCGGGAGTTATTATAGTTGCAATACTTCAATTTGTATTCCATATATTTTAAATATCAGTAACCAGACAAGGGGCGACAAGAGAAATAACTGCAAGAATTACAATACAGATTGTCGCCAATTTATTTTTACAATGTGTATATTCATAAATTGCATATCCTAGTGTCTTAAAAAACGCAAGGATACTTAAAATTAATATTATAAAAAACATAAAACCTCCTTAAACTAAGATATTAGGTAGCTAGAAATTACATCAAAATCTACATTTACATCAAAAAAAGCATTTTTAAAATTATCAAGCCAATTATATTTGAGCCATTCATCCCAAGTAGCAAAGTATTTAACTGCATGTCTTCCAAATAAATCAATATCAGAACCATAGTCTTTTGAAATTTTGTATAAATATGCTTCAAGTTCTGATGAAATATATGAATTGGCATAATCTTCTATAAGTTTTAAATTATCTTCTTCAAAATAATTTGAATTTTTTTCAGAAGATAAAATCTTTGCATTAAGAGCGATTTCTGTTGAAATCAGTGGAGCACCATTTACAAATTTTACATCATTTTTTGTATTTTTATCTAAAGTTACATATAAATCTATTACAGAATCTGAATCAAATGGACTTGGTATTGAAATTATACATTCTTCCATTTCACTTATAATAATTAAGTGACAAAGAGTTTCAATGGCTGTAAGTTCACCGAACAAGTACATCATTTCTAAAAACGGCTAAACCAACAACATCAATATTGGCAGATGAGTTTTTACTTTTAGAAGAAGTAGAGGTAGTTTCGCCTGCAATTGTATCTGTATCAACAGCAGAAGCACCAGATTCAGCAGTATAAGATGTCACAGAACCTAAGGTTGCACAGGCTTCACCAAAACTATCAGACATTCTATCAAATACATTAGAAATTGTAATACTTGATGTATAACCTGTATATTTACTTGAAGTTGCAACTATTTCATAATATTTTGAAGTAATACTCTCAATTGCAGATTTTGACTCAGATAAAAAATCATATGCTGTGCATCTTGTTATTATAACATTACAATCTGGTCTTAATTCTACATTATTTGTTAAAGTATAAACTATGTCTGAAATCCCGCTTTTCAGCTATTTCTTCAGAGATAACTAAAACTTTACAATGAGATAAATTAAGCTTTTTACTTATAAATCCATTTGCAAGACTAATTGCAGATTCAACAGAACTACTTTCAATTGAATCTATTACAGTATCTGAGGAAGAGGAAGAATCCCCATCAGATGAGTTTTTTGAAGGAATAGAAAGCTGAAAGCTTACTTTTAAATCATTATGGTCGCCGTACATCTATACCAATTGCGACTACATATGCTAAATCATTGACATCACGCTTAGCATAATATCCACTCATAGTAAAGCTCAAAATAATAATTATAACAAATAGCATATTAGATAATTTGCCTTTCACTTAAATTCTAGCCCCTTTCTTACTCATTTTTTTCTTTTTGAAATATGCCCAAATCAAAATGAACATACTTATTATAAATACAAAAGCTATTGACAAATATTTATAATAGGTTCTCTCAAATAAGTTTATATCAGATATAGTTTGTGGTATCATTGCAACAGTGAATACTAAGGCAGAAAAACAAAATACCATGCCATTTTTTTCTTTAATATGTGTAATTCGCTTGAAGGTATCTAATGAAAAATACATAGTTATTGCTAGGTAATTGAAAATTGACATTATCCAAAATAAAATGAAAACTGCATCGATTCTTTGTATAAATGTTCCGAAATTTACTCTTCTTGACAATATATAAATTGATAAAGTATTATTAATTTCGCTAATTGAAGGTATTAAGAAAAGTAATGCAATAATTCCTAACATTAGATAAAGTGAATATACTACTAATGCAATAATACTAGATTTTTTAAATTTTTTATTGCTGTTTAAATATGGTATCAAAAATGGTGCAATGAACATACTTGCAAATGCAAAAACATTAGAACTTCCTGTGAGGAAGGTTTCATTTGTGCCATAACCTAAAATAGGAAATGCTCTTTGAGGAATAAAGTGTGAACTAGAAGACACAAAGATTATTACCATACTAATTAGTATTATAGGCAAAGTAATTAATGTGACTCTAGCAATTGCTTTAAATCCAAAAATATTCATTGCAGCAGCAATTGCAATAAACATGAGTATTACTATTTCTCTATCAATATTTGGAAAATATATTAAAACTAAGCTTTCTGCAAATGTTCTTATAACAAAACCAGAAATTGTAATAAAATATATGCAAACAGCAATACTAAAGAGGTTTTTTAACCATTTTCCACCGGTAAATTCACAAATATCAATAATATCTTTGCCTGGAAAAAGTGAAAAGACTTTATAGGCAATGAAAAATACAATACTTGAAATTATAAAAACATAAATTAAATTTATTATTGTAGAGGAGCCTGTGCTTGCAAGTAAATGATTTGGCATGTTTAGTATTATGTGTGAAATCATAACAGTTATTATAATTGATGCACCTTGAATAACGCCCATACTTGTTTTTTTCATAATTTATTTAGAACCGTCCTTTCATTTAATATTTCCATTTTCTGCTAATATGGTCTTCCTTAAAGGGTTTTTTTGTGTTAAGGAATTCTCTTCTTTTTTCACGTTTCCAAAGAGGCGGTAAGAAGTATTCCGAGCCAGGATTTTTTGAAACAGGAGAGAATGGACTTAAGTATGAAACACCAAAAGAGTTAATATGTGCTAATGCTGTTAAATGGAAAACAAAGCAAAAGGCAATTCCCAAAAATCCTGCAAAATATCCCATAATGATATATACGAATCTAATAAGACGTATATGGAAGCTTAATGAATAGTCTGGCACTGCAAATGCTGTAATACCTGTTAGGGCAACAATTATTACTAGTATAGGGCTTACTATATTTGCACTAACTGCTGCATCACCTAAGATAAGTGCTCCGAACAATACCTATTGCTTGACCAAGTGGCGCAGGAACTCTAACACCAGATTCTCTTATTAATTCAAGAGAAATTTCCATTATCAAAATTTCAAAGATAACTGGAAAAGGAACATTGCTTCTTGATGCAACTATTGCAAAAAGTAATTCTGTTGGAATTAATTCTTGATGAAATGCAGAAATTGCAACATAAAGGCCAGGTAATAGCAATGTTATAAACAGTGCAAGTAATCTAATTGCTTTTAAGAGATTTGCTAGTTGATATTTTAGATTTTTATCTTCAGCAGAAGTAAGAAAATCTATGAGAACAGCAGGAGCAACTAGCCCATAAGGAGTACCATTTACAAGTATTGCAATTCGACCTTCTAAAATGTATGCAGAAACTCTATCTGGTCTTTCAGATGATATAAGTTGAGGAACACTTATGCTTGAATCTTCAATTAACTGTTCTAATTGACCAGAGGAAACTAGGTAATCTATACTAACATTTTTTATTCTGTGCTTTACTTCTTTTACTAATCCTTCATTTGCAATGTTTTTTAAATAGCAGATTGCTACTTGTGTATTACTTATTTTTCCTACAGTTGTTTCCTCTATGATGAAATTTTCACTGTTTACAATTCTTCTTAAAAGCGATGTATTTGTACGAATTGATTCGATAAAACCTTCTTGTGAACCTCTAATAATACTTTCATTTTCAGGAGGTGATACGCTACGTTTATCAAAACCTTTTGCATCTATCATAAATGCAGAATCTATTGTATCTATAAATAGTGCAGAGTTACCAGCATTTACTTTTTGGATAATATTTTTAAATTTAGTTTCTAAAGATACATCGTTTTGTGGTACAAGAAATTCTAATATATGCTTTTTTAAATCAAACTTTTTTACACGCTTTACAGTTACGTTGTTTGCGATTGCTGTATTTATTATACTTTCAGTATTTTCGCTAGTATTTGAACGATTTTTTATCATAAGCGGTTTAATTACAAATTCATTTATAGATTTACTGTCAATCATTCCATCAATATAGAGAAGAAAACTTGCATATTCTTTACCTCTGATATGAATATAGAATTCTCTTATTTTAATATCATTATTTATTTTAAAGCTGAATTTTTCTTTAATGAATTCTTTATTTACATCAATTGAAGGAAAAACATTTTCAGGTTCTTTTTTTGGTTCCTTCTCTTCATTGCCATTTGCACTTTTTTCATATGATACATTTTTAGCATCTGGTAAAATAAAGTTGTAATTATTAGGCTCTTGATATGTTATTAAGTTAATAAATTTATCAAAAATTTTCATAGTATAAGTTATTATTGTCAGAGTTTCTAGAATTATACAAAATGATAAAGTATTTATATTAGGAAAAAATTGACAAATTATGTAAATGATGTTATAATATAATTTAGAAAAGTGCTGATATACTTCATTTCAGCAAGTTTTCACAGCGCAGGCAAAATAATTTTTATGGAGGAAAAAAGCATGGCACAAATTCAGGTAGAGCGGTTGAAGAAGCTCGTAGCTCCTAGCTATGAGGAAATCATGTTTCAGAGGGAGCTTTTCAATCTCGCGACTAAGGCGCGAGAGATGGAGAGCAAGCTTCGGAGTGTGAAGCTTAGCATCACAGCTACGTTTGATGAAGGGCTGATGTGCTATGATAGTGAGAAGCAGGTTATCACCTTCAGCTTCGCGAATAATAACAAAGGCATGCCTTCTGGGCTTCCTGAAACGAGGGAAGAATCCATCAATTGCATCGCAAGCAGAATCTATGAGCTCCTCCGAGCCAATTACCTTGTCAAGGCAGGGTACGTTGACCGCTATAGCAACGACCTGATGTCTCTCGAGGAAATCGACGTTCAGCAGGACGCACGGCTTTATGAACTTTTCATGAAGTTCTACTGCCGAATTGATCCTACGTAAAAACCATGTGAACAGCAAAAGGGGACCGCCTAGTTTAGGCGGTCCCCAAACTTATGTATAAAAAAATAAAAAAAGCTTCCATTTCGAAAAAACTTATTATATAATATTACAAAACGAATGAAACAAAAAAAACTCCATATAATAAGAAAAAAACGAAAGGAATGATAAAAAGATGTCAAAAGAAATAACCGCAGAAGAACAAGCAAAGGTCGATAAAATGATAGACGACCTAATGAAAAAAGCAAAAAAAGCTAGTGAAGAATACATGGAATTAGACCAAGAAACAGTAGATAGAATTACAAAAAAAATGGCAATGGCAGGTTTAGAAAACCACATGAAACTAGCAAAAATGGCAGTAGAAGAAACAGGAAGAGGAATATATGAAGATAAAATAACAAAGAACATGTTTGCATCAGAATATGTATATCATAGCATAAAATATGATAAAACAGTAGGTATAATAAATGATAATATAGAAGAAGGATACGAAGAGATAGCAGAACCAATAGGAATAATTGCAGGTGTAACACCAGTTACAAACCCAACGTCAACAACAATGTTCAAATCATTAATAGCAGCAAAAACAAGAAATGTAATAGTATTTCGGTTTCCATCCCTCAGCACAAAAATGTAGTGTAGAAACAGCAAAAATATTAAGAGATGCGGCAATAAGTGAAGGTGCACCAGAAAATTGTATACTCTGGGTAGAAGAGCCATCAGTATCAGCAACAAAAGCATTAATGAATCACCCAGATGTAAGTTTAATACTTGCAACAGGGGGAACTGGTATGGTAAAATCAGCATATTCATGCGGAAAACCAGCACTAGGGGTAGGACCACGGAAACGTACCATGTTATATAGATAAAACAGCAAAACTAAAAACAGCAGTAACAGATTTAGTACTTTCAAAATCATTTGATAATGGAATGATATGTGCATCAGAACAAGCTGTAATTGTAGATAAAGAAATATCAAAAGATTTTGAAAAACTTATGAAAGAAGCAGATTGCTATTTCTTAAGCAAAGCAGAAACAGAAAAACTAGAAAAGGGAATGTTCAAAGAAGAGAAACTAATCTCAGAAATAGCAGGACAAAGCCCATATAATATAGCCAAAAATGCGGGAATAGATGTGCCAGAACAGACAAAGGTATTAGTAGTTCCGCAAACACATGTAGGACCTGGTTATCCGTTTTCTAAAGAAAAATTAAGTCCTGTGCTTTCATATTATATAGTAAAAGATGAAGATGAAGGAATAGATACAGCAGAAAGACTTATAGAATTTGGTGGACTTCGGACATTCAGCAGTTATACACTCAGAAAATGAAGCAACAATACAAAAGTTTTCTAATAAAGTAAAGGTACGGAAGAATAATTGTAAACTCACCTTCAACACATGGTGCAATAGGTGATATATATAATACAAATATGCCTTCTTTAACTTTAGGTTGTGGAACTTTTGGAGGAAATTCAACAACTGCAAATGTATCTTCTGTAAACTTGATAAATATAAAAAGAGTTGCTAAAAGACGTGTTAATATGCAGTGGTTTAAAATTCCAGAAAAGATATACTTTGAAGCGGGTTCGATTGGTTATTTAGAGAAAATGCCTAATATAACAAAAGCATTTATTGTAACAGATGAATCAATGGTAAAGCTTCGGATATGTTGATAAAATACTTTATCATTTGAGAAAAAGAAAAGAATATGTGCATTCTGAGATATTTGCTGATGTAGAGCCAGACCCTTCTTTTGATACAATTCAAAGAGGGATTGATGCAATGAATAAATTCCAACCAGATGTAATTATTGCACTTGGTGGAGGAAGCCCAATAGATGCAGCAAAACGGAATGTGGCTTTTCTATGAACATCCAGAAGCCGACGTAGAGGGGCTTAAATTAAAATTTATGGACATACGTAAACGTACCTATAAATTTCCAAAACTTGGCGATAAATCGAAACTCGTTGCAATACCAACTACTTCTGGAACAGGATCAGAGGTGACTTCATTTGCAGTTATAACTGATAAGAAGAAAAATATAAAATATCCACTTGCAGATTATGAACTAACACCTGATATTGCGATTATCGATCCTGATTTGGTTATGTCTTTGCCAAAGAAAATAACAGCAGATACTGGTATGGATGTTTTCACTCATGCGATAGAGAGTTATGTTTCAAATATGGCTTCTGATTATACAGATGGTTTGGCAGAAAAAGCAGTTGAACTTGTGTATGAGAATTTGATTAAAGCATATGAAGATGGAAGTGATAGGATAGCTCGTGAAAAAATGCATAATGCAAGCTGTATTGCTGGTATGGCATTTACTAATGCATTTTTAGGAATTAATCATTCTATTGCACATAAATTAGGTGGAGAATTCCACATTGCACATGGTAGAGCTAATGCGATTATTTTGCCTTATATTATAAAATACAATAGTACTAGACCAACGAAGTTTGTTTCTTTCCCTAAGTATGAGTATTTTATTGCAGATGAGAAGTATGCAAGACTTGCTAAAAGGATTGGGCTTAAGGCTAATTCAACAGAGGAAGGTGTTAAGTCTCTTATAAAGGCAGTTCAGGAGATGAATGTTAAACTTGGTATTCCAAGTGCATTAAAAGATGAGGGGATAAGTGAGAAGGAATTTTTGGAAAAACTTGATATGCTTGCAGAAAAGGCATTTGAAGACCAATGTACTACAGCAAATCCAAGACTTCCACTTGTGACTGAGATTAAACAGATTTTACTTGATAGCTATTATGGAAATGAAATTGAATTTTAGTTAAATAATTGTGGATTACTTCTATTATTAAAAAGGAGTAGTCCTTTTTAATATGAATGGAGTTTGGTATCTTGCAAGAATTAAGAAAATATGGTATAATTTACATAAAGTTAACACGGTAGATAAGGAGGTATCTTATGGGAGTTTTAAGAATTAGATTATCTGAAGAAGAAAAAGAGGAATTAAAAAAAGAAATTTTAAGAAGAATAGAAGAAGATGGGGCTAGTGATATAGAGCTTTCAGATGATCTTGGATTATCTGATGAAAGTATAAGGGATTACATAAAAAGTATGATAAATGAGAATAGAACTAGTAGATTAGCAATAAATGTGGCAAGGAATGCAAGAAAAGATAGAGAAAGAGAAAAGAAAAAAGAACGTGCATTTGTTTTCTTAAAGGAAAGAAGGTCTAAAACTTATATCAAAAAAGAAGTAGGAATTAGTGCTGAAACACTAGAGAACTTTATTAATGAGTTAGTTGAAGCACGGAAGAATATCAAGAGATGAAATTGGAATAGTCGAAATAGAATGTAAAAAAGGAACAGAAAAGAAAAAAGTTAATGCTGGACATAATAAAGTAGATGAAAATATAAAGAATGAAATGGAGAAGCTTCTTCTTATTGGACTTTTTACACTTCAAATACAAGGAATATTACACATTACCAATAAGCAGTTTACTGAGATCTTGGAGTTATTAGAAGTAGAGAGAGGATTAACAAAAGATAGAATAAATAGTGCAAGAAAAGAAAGAGAACAAAATAATAAAGATAGTGTTTATCAGATGTATTTAAAAGGGTATAGCTGTATGGAGATGAGTGAGAGAATACCATATTCTAATGAAGGATATATAAAAAGAATAATTACTGGACTAATAGCAGATAGAGTTATTACTGACAGAGAGAAAAAAATAGCAACAGAAGCAAGAGAGAGAAGGAAAGGAGAAAAAAATAATGTAGATAAAAATAATGAGAGAAAGCCTTTTGAAGAAAAAATTTTAGGATATTTTCAGATTGGTTTTATGAGTAAGGAAATACAAAAAATGACAGGTGTTAGTGAAGGTTATGTTTCAAAAATCAAGAAAAAACTTATTGCAAATGGAGAAATAACTGATAAAGATATTAAGGAAAATGCGGCAAATAGGGAACCTAAGGCAGAAAAGAGAAGGCTTGCAATAGGAGCGATGGTAAATTTTACAAGTGATATAAATCATGAAGTTGTAAATGAGCATATTGCTTATGTTAAGGCAAAAATTGAACTCGGAGAAATGGAGACAAGTGATATGGAGCTTATTAGCGAAGTAATTCCAATGGAAAGAGAGCTTATGACTTTAGGGAATATCAATTTTGTAATTAGATATTTTACGAAGGCTAATGATTTAGAAAATGCAGTAGATTTCATCAATAATTGCTTAGAGTCTGCGCATGATTATGAAGATGAAAAGATAAAAAAGCTTACAGAAATGAGAGATACATTACAAAGAAAAATAGAAAGAGAAAAAATGTCAAAAAGGGACAGATGGCTAAGTGAACATGCAATAAGAGTGAGTGTACAAGAAAAGCCAAAAAGTGGAAGAGGAAAAATGCCTAAATTCCCAAGTAAGGAAGAAGAAATAAATTTATAAAAAATAAGCAAGTCTTGCTGTTAGTATAAAATGCAAGGCTTGTTTATTTGCATTTAACATAAAATTATGGTATAATAAAAAAGTACATTGAAATTTGAAAAACTCTAGACTTTACAGTAAAGGAGGAATAAAAAGATTTTCTAAATCTACTTTATTTACCTAGCATTTACCTTAAAATCAAAATTCAAAGAAAAGGAGAAGACTCTATGTTTCTACCAGTCGAAGCCTACAAAGACCAAATTGTGAATGCAGTTTTATCTACTGCTTTCACAATCATCACAGCACATCCTGCATCTGGCAAGTCCACTATGGTTCCTAGGTTCTTATCTGAAGCATTCGACAAGGTCGTTGTCACAAATCCTAGAGTTATGCCTTGCATAACTCTAGCTACATATGTAGCTAGCCAAATGGGAGTAACACTTGGAAGAGAAGTCGGATATCGGACGGGCTACAATAAGTGTAGCACAGCAAATACTAAGATTGAGTACGTAACCGATGCATTTCACCTGATTCGGACCATCTTCAATGAGAGCAGTGGCAAAAAAATTGCTCTTGTGATTGATGAAGTACATGAATTTACTGTCCCAACTGAAACTTTGGTTGCATGGTGCAAATTCATGAAGGATAACTGGAACGTGAAGGTCGTTCTCATGAGTGCTACTATGGAGACTGCCAGTTTTGTTCAGTATTTCGGGAAGAACAATTCGAAGGTCTTGGAAATTCCTGGCAAGCTTTATGATGTTAGCGTGAGAGAAGAACCCAAGAGAATGTTTGATGAAGTCGTTAGGGAGAAAATCCGTGAAGGCAAGAATCTTTTGGTATTCCTGCCGAGTAAGAGGAAAATCTATGAAATGATAGAGAAATTTTCTTATGAAAATGCGGTTTTACTTCCACTTCATGGAGAGCTTTCCTGGGAAGAACAAAAACGTTGCTATGACGAGTATTCCAAGCCAAAGGTTGTGTTTGCGACTAACATTGCACAGACTTCGGTAACTATACCAGGTATCAATGTTGTTGTAGACACAGGAGAGGCAATTGTACCAGTTGCTGAGAATGGTATTATTGATTATCGCATTAAGGAAATTAGTCAGGCAGACATCAAACAGCGTATGTGGAGAGCAGGCAGAATGGAAAATGGCGAGTACATACTTTGTTCTGATACGCCTATTAAAGACAGAATGCCATATCCTGTGCCGGAAATTCAGCGAAGCCTGCTTGATCAAGTTGCCCTTAAGCTTGCTTCTAGCGGGATTGATATTGCGGATCTCGAGTTCATTCATCAGCCTAGCGATGAGCAGATTAAGGAAGCAAAGGAGAAACTGGTTTCTAGTGGTGCAATTTCCTCTAGCGGGTATGTGACAGAAGTTGGAAATAAGATTTCTAGAATGCCACTTTCTGTTGATAAGGCAAGAATGATTATCGAAGCGGAGAAGTATGATGTCGTAGAAGAGGTAATCATCATTGCCTGCATACTTGAAGTTGGAGGGCTTAGGCAGAAGACTAAGAACGAGTATGGCAAATTTGTTACACCGAATTACAGCAATTTCACGACTGAAAAAAACAGTGATTTGCTTGCTGAGTATGACATTTGGAACCAACTCATAGACAAAGAGTATGTCGACTTTAAGAAACTTCAAATAAATAGAAAAAGGTTTTATAATTCCTGTGACCATGTAATCAAAATGCGAGAGGCTCTTGAGGGAATTGTTGAAGTTACTTCTGGTGGAGGAAGGGAGAATATCCTTAGGGCATGCCTTTCTGTCTATACGTCTAACATTCATGTGCACTATGATAGAGCAAAAGCTTTAGGAGCAGATGATGTTGTTCGGACGATTGACAATAAATCCTGTGTGTTTGCTGAGAGAATCCGTCCTACAGACTTCTTTGTTGGTACACCTATCAGAATTAGTGGTACAGACAGGTACGACGATGAGTATGAGGTTAATTTGCTTACTTTTGTGAGTAAAATTGATTACAGACTCTTAGTCGAACTTGTTCCTGAGCAAATTGAAAAATTAGTTTATGAAGAGTATTCTAAGTATCATGATGCTGTTTTGGTGGAAAATATTCAGTATTTTCGTGGTAGGCAGATTGCTTATGAAAGAGAATATGATTATGATCACCCACGGTATCAGGAGCTTAAGGAGAAGTACGAAGAGGAAAGAAGGAGTCTTGCAGGAGATTACCTTGAGTCACCATATCACAGCTTTGATGAAAGCAGTAGTAGGGAAAAGGATGAGAAACAGCAGGTTATAGAAGTTGATGGGAAAAGGTTTGATGTGTCTTATTCCTATGATGGAACTCCATATGTCTATTTGACAAACGAGGAGATCTTTGGAATGACACAAGATGAACTTTTCCTGGATAATGGTACTCGAGTAGAGCTCTATCTTAAGACTTTGTTCTTTGAAGGAAGAAAAGCGAACAATGTCAAGGAACTCAGAAATGCACTTGAACTCAAGTACAAGTCGCAGGCTCTTGTTGATGTGAAGTATGGCTGTCAAAATGTTCAAATTCACACACTTGAGGACTTATTGAAACATACAGGTATGCTTGGCGGAGTCGAGCTTGAAAAGGACATAGGCTATATTAAAGCAAGTTTTGGCAGAGTCTATGTCTCGGCGTACTTAGATAGGAACACAGTGGTCTTTAAGGTAGTAGAGGATGAGGAGACAGCGAGGTCTAATACTTCTATAGCCTTGGAGTTTCTTTTTAAGAAAGAGGTGGATAAAAGGTATCCTGATGGCAAGTTTAGCCATATGACAGGAAAGAAGAAGAAAATCTTAACAGATTCTGAGAATGCTAAGAAGGAGGAGTTTTATTCCCTTGTAAGGGAATGCATGCGTGAGCTTAGCTTGGATAATGCTCTTGAGCATTTGGAGTTCCTGGAGGAATACTACCAGGAGCTTGTGAGCTAAGGCTAAAAAAGGAGCTTGGAGTTTTTTCTCCAGGCTCCTTTTTCTTACTTTTTTAGCATACTATTAAATTTTCTCTTCCTGCCCCTGTTCCTATGAATTTTATAGGGCATTCTAGAACTTCTTCTATTCTATTTAGATATTTTTTTGCATTTTCTGGTAAGTCTTCGCGTTTTTTTATGTTAGAAATATCTCCAAAGTTTCCTTCGAATTCTTCATAAACTGCTGTGCTATTTTCGAGATATTCTGGTGTTGTAGAGAAATCCATTGTAATTTTTCCTTTATGATTATATGCGGTGCAAAGCTGTATTTTATCTAATTTTCCGATTGTATCTAGGTGATTTAGGGCAATTCCAGTTAATCCATTTACCATAACTGAATATTTTACTGCAACTAAGTCAAGCCAACCACATCTTCTAGGGCGCTTTGTTGTTGTTCCATATTCATGTCCTAATTCTCTTATTTGGTTTCCTATTTCATTTAGTTGTTCTGTGACAAATGGACCAGCTCCTACTCTTGATGAGTATGCTTTTATTACTCCATAAACTTCGCCTATGTTTTT
Source organism: Clostridia bacterium (assembly GCA_022793905.1). Classification (GTDB taxonomy): domain Bacteria; phylum Bacillota; class Clostridia; order TANB77; family CAG-508; genus JAAWPK01. Next base: position 28,548 of record JAAWDU010000006.1, on the reverse strand, counting down.
AGGGCTTATTCCAGAGCCTGTGCAAATTCCACCAAGTGATGGATTAGATGATGTAACATATGGGTAAGAACCAAAGTCTATATCTAGTAAAGTCGATTGAGCACCTTCGCAAAGTAGTTTTTTTCCTTCTCTTATACTATTATGTAAAAGTACGACTGTATCTACAACATATGGTGTTAATATTCTTGCATATTCTTTGTATTGGTTTATTATTTCATCTGCATTTAGTTCTGGGTATCCATTCATTTTGAAGATTTTATTTTTGTTTTCAATATTTCTTCTTGCTATTTCTTCAAATCTTGGTCTTATGAAGTCTTGTATTCTTATTCCTGAACGTTCGAATTTATCGCAATATGCAGGTCCTATTCCACGGCAGGTTGTGCCTATTTTTCCGTTTCCTCTAAGTTCTTCTAGCATTTTGTCTTCTGCCACATGATATGGCATGATAACATGTGCTTTATCACTAATACGTAAATTGTCTGCTGTATAGCCGTGATTTTTTAGGTTGTTTATTTCTTCGATTAAGACTTGTGGGTCAATAACAACTCCATTACCTATCACAGCGAGTGTTCCTTGGTTTAGAATTCCAGAAGGGATAAGGTGAAATGCAAATTTTTGACCATTTACTTCAATTGTATGACCAGCGTTGTTTCCACCAGTACATCTTATTGAAATGTCAGCTCCGAGTAGATAGGTAGTCTATAATTTTTCCTTTTCCTTCGTCGCCATAAAAGGCTCCTAAAACAACATCGACTTTTGACATAAAAAGACCTCCTTTTTCTGTTATGATTTTATCACAACACTTATATTATCATGCAAAAGTCAAAAAATGTCAATAATAATTGAAAAAAATAAAGTTTTATGATAAAATATATTTGCTAAAAATTTTTTTAGGAGGATTTTATATGGAAAGTGGATATGTTACACCGCTTGGAACTCGTTATGCAAGCAAGGAGATGAATGAGATTTGGTCTCAAGATGCTAAATATCGGAACTTGGAGAAAACTTTGGGTTGCTCTTGCAGAAACGGAGAGAGAGCTTGGTATTGATATTACAGAAGAACAGATAAATGAGATGAGGGCTCATGTGGATGATATAGATTATGATGTTGTAAGAATTAGAGAAAAGGAGTGCAGACATGATGTTATGGCTCATGTATATGAGTTTGGAACTAAATGTCCATCTGCAAAGGGCATTATTCATCTTGGAGCTACTTCTTGTTTTGTTACTGATAATGCAGATGTTATTCTTATGACAGAAGCTCTTAAGATTGTTAGACAGAAGCTTATTTTGGTTATTCGCAATTTGAGGAATTTTGCAATGGATAATAGGAAGGTTACTTGCCTTCGGTTATACTCATTTTCAACCAGCTCAACTTACGACTGTTGGAAAGAGAGCTACACTTTGGCTTCAGGATTTAGTAGAAGATTTGGAGGAGCTTGATTTTGTTATTTCTCATATGAAACTTCGTGGGTGTAAGGGAACAACTGGTACTCAGGAGAGTTTTATGAAACTTTTTAAAGATGAAAGTAAGGTTAAAATGCTTGACCGGTAAGATTGCGGAGAAAATGGGATTTGATAAGGTTTTTGATGTTTCACGGACAAACCTATACAAGAAAGCTTGATTCTAGAGTTCTTAATGTGCTTAGTTCAATTGCTCAGAGCGCTTCTAAGTTTGCAAATGATATGAGACTTTTGCAACATGAAAAGGAGCTAGAGGAGCCTTTTGAGAAGGGACAGATTGGTTCTTCTGCAATGGCGTATAAAAGAAATCCTATGAGGAGTGAGAGAATTAATTCTCTTTCTAGACATGTTATTTCGCTTAGTCTTGACCCTGCAATGACTGCTAGTACTCAATGGCTTGAGAGGACTTTGGATGATAGTGCAAATAAGAGAATTTGTGTTCCTGAGACTTTTTTGGCTGTTGATGGTATTTTGATATTATATGCAAATATTACTTCTGGTATTGTTGTTTATAATAATGTTATTAGAAAGCATGTGATGGAAGAACTTCCTTTTATGGGAACAGAAGAAATTTTGATGAAGGCTGTTTTAAAAGGCGGAGATAGACAAGAGCTTCATGAAAAAATTAGATGTTATTCTATGGAAGCTGCGAGAGAAGTTAAGGAATTTGGAAGAACTAATGATTTAGTTGATAGGATTGCTGAGGATTCTAGCTTTGGTTTTTCTAAGGAGGAGATTTTAGAAATTCTTAATCCAGATGGGCTTTGTGGCAGAGCTGTTCATCAGGTAGAAGAGTATATTTGTAATGTAGTAGATCCTTTACTTGAAGCTAATCAAGAGCTTTTGCAAGACTTAAATGTAGAAGTTAATGTGTAGCATTTATTCTCTTTAGATGCTTAAAAATAAAAATATGAGCTTTCTTTTTTATGAAAGCTCATATTTTAAAGAATAATGGATTAAAAATTTTTTCCTGTTAGTTTTTCATATGCTTGAATATATTTTTCTCTTACTTTTTCTATTACTTCTTGAGGAATAGGAATAGGATTTTCTGGAGACCAATTATTTTGCTTTAGCCAGTCACGTAAATATTGTTTATCAAAGCTTTTTTGAGAATGACCTATTTCATAGTCTTCTGCTGGCCAAAATCTGCTTGAATCTGGAGTTAAGACTTCATCTGCTAAGATTAGATTTTCGTTTTCATCTAAACCAAATTCGAATTTTGTGTCTGCTATTATTATTCCTTTTGTTTTTGCATAGTTTGCACATTTCTCATAAATTGCTATTGTTTTTTCTTTTACTTTTTCAGCTAAGTCTTTTCCTATTAAATTACAGGTTTCTTCAAAACTTATTGGCATATCATGTCCTTCTTGTGCTTTTGTTGTTGGTGTAAAAAGTGGAGTTGGCAATTTTTCTGATTCTTTTAGACCGTTCTTTCAACTTTGTTCCACATATTGTACCATTTTCTTGGTAGCTTTTCCAACCAGAACCTGTTATATATCCTCTAACTACACATTCTACAGGTAGCATTTTTAGTTTTTTTACATGCATACTTCTACCATAGAATTCTTCTTTTTTGAATTCTTCTGGAAATTCTTCGTAGTTTGTTGTTATTATATGGTTTGGAATTATATCTTTTACAAAATCAAACCAAAATTCAGAGATTTTATTTAAAACTTTTCCTTTGTCGTCTATCATAGCTGGAAGTATAACATCAAATGCAGAGATTCTATCTGATACTACCATCATAAGACTATTTTCATTGACTTCATATATTTCACGAACTTTTCCACTACTAATTTTTTTCATTTTTTCAATCCTTTCTTTACATTTGCTCTAAATAATTAGAGTATCCTAAACTCTGTAATTTTTCATTTTTCTTAAGTACAGCTTCATTCATTTCTTTTTTATAATTGCATATTTTTTTATATATTTCATCATTTGAGGTAGCAATAATTGTTGCTGCAAGAATCCCAGCATTTTTTGCTCCATTTATTGCAACTGTTGCAACTGGAATGCCAGATGGCATTTGTACAATTGAATAAAGTGAATCTACGCCATTTAGAGTTTTTGTCATTATTGGAACTCCTATAACAGGACATGGAACTTGAGCTGCAAATACACCAGGTAAGTGAGCAGCACCTCCAGCTCCTGCAATGATTACTTTTATTTTTCTTTCATTAAGACTTTTGGCGTATCTCATTGCTGCTTCTGGACATCTGTGAACTGAAAGAATAGTCATTTCATAAGAAATACCTATTTCTTCTAAAAATTTTGCTGCATCTTTCATAATAGCTAAATCAGAGTCACTTCCCATTATAATTGAAACATCAACTTGTTTTTCCATAAAAACCTCCTTAATATTATAATTTATTATTATTTTAAAATGCCATGCTTAGAAAATGATTTTAATAATTCAACTAATTGGATTTTTTCAGCATGTTGTACTCTTGAAGCTAAATCTTCTGCTGTGTCATTTGGTAATACTTTTACTCTAGTTTGCATTATTGTAGGACCTCTGTCATATTCAGATGTTACATAGTGTAGTGTGACTCCACTATATTCTTCTTTTGCATTTATAACAGCTTTATGTACATTCATTCCATACATTCCTTTTCCACCATATTTTGGAAGTAGAGAAGGGTGTGTGTTTATTATTGTATATTTATCTAAAAGTTGTTTTCCAATTAGCTTTAAATATCCTGCTAGAACGATTAAATCAATTTCATATTTTGATAAAACTTCACAAAGTTCAAAATCCATTTTTTTAGCGTCTTTTTCTTTTATAACATAAATAGGAATATTTGCTTTTTTTGCTCTTTCTAAAGCAAAAGCATTGGGATTGTTTGAAACAACAAGGGGAATATTAGCTTCTAATTTTTTTTCTTGGATAGCATCAATAATACTTTGAAGGGTACTACCATTTCCAGATGCGAAAACAACTACATTGTACATAAAAAACCTCCAGATTTATGGATAATCTATATAAACTATTTTTTAACATTAAATGACATTTTTCATCATGCAAATTAAATTATAATACGAAAATGCAAAAAAGTCAAGGAAATAAAGTATATGACAGAATATTTGAAATTTGTCTAACTAACTTCCTCGAATTCTTTGTTAATTTTAAGTAATAGTTTAAATTTACGAATAAATCTTGAAAAAAAGCTAGGTTTTGATATTGCGAGAGAAACGTTTTCTTCAAAATTATCAGGAGATAAATTATATCTTTTTTCAAGTTCCATCATTTTATCTATATAATATTCATTATAAAAATTATCATATTCTATATAACCAAGTACATTTTTAAATGAATATAGTTTGTTTCTATAATTATCTAACGACTTAGGGGAATATGTTAAATTTATAGCATTATCAAAATAACTAGTTAAAATTAGTTTTTGCGTGGCAATAAAAATTTTTTTTACACGAATTTTTCCGTTTTTCAATTTCATTTACAATTTTTTGAACATAATCTTCTTCAAGACCAACATCTTCTAAAGCAGAGTAGAGTAGTTCTAATCTACTTTGAGTTTCTACTAATAAATCTATATTTTTTTGTATTCTAAAAAAGTCTTTTACAGAAGTTAGTGAAATGAATTGATCTCTGAAGTTATTGTTAGAATGTAAAGTGCTATCGAAAAGCACATCTTCACCTACAACGTAAGCCATTTGCTGAACTAAAGCACATTCTAAAGGATAATACATAGGAGTATTTGTTTGTAAGTTTATATCAAAGTATTTTACATTTTCATATTTTAAATTTGAAGCTTTTGCAGACATGAGTTGTACAGATGCTTCATTTAGTCCAACACCAGGAAGAGAACCATCTGTATAGTCACAAAGACCAAGCTTTATAATATTTCCATGTTTATCACGTTTTTCTTGTAAATAATGAATACATTCATGAATTGCAACATCTGTTAAGTTAGTTAAATCTAAATTGCAGTCGAAATAAATTGAACGATTTTTACAAAAATATTTTGCAGAAATACCATTTGGAAGTTTTGCAAAATACATGTTTAGCCTAGAGATTTGAATAAATAGAGTATTAGAATTCAAATTTAGGGTAGGAAAACTAGACGCTAAAATATTTGCAATATTTCTAGCTAAAATATTAACTGTAAGTGTGTCAAGTTCACGAACTATTTCAATTCCTTCCTTTTTTAAAATTCTCTTAATACTCAATTTTTGTATTTCCTCCTTTGTAAACTGTTTAACATTATACTATATAAAGTTTACAAAGGAGTTACAGATATATTACATTTTGTTTACATTTTATTTTGCTACGATGTTATAGATTTTGTTTTTAATGTAAATTTCTTTTATAATTTCTTTACCGATTCAAAGAATTTGCTATTTTTTCATGTACAATTGATTTGATAATATCTTCAGAGCAGTCTTTTTCTACCATAATAGAAGATTTTAGCTTGCCGTTTATTTGAATAGGAATTTCTATTTCATCATCAATTGTTTTTTCTTCATCGAATGTAGGCCAACTACTTTCAGAAATTGTTTTGCTATTTCCGATTTTTTCAAACAATTCTTCAGTGATATGAGGAGCAATAGGATTTAGTAGAATTAAGAATGTGGAAAATTCAGCTTTATTTATTTTTTTTGCTTTATAAAATTCATTACACATTGTCATGAATGTGCTTACTGCTGTATTAAATTTCATTGCTTCATAGTCGGCTGTTATTTTTTTTATAGATTTATGCATCATTTTTTCAAAGGTAGGGGAGAAGGTCTCGCCATTTTCTAGAATATCAAGCATATTCCATACTCTATCTAAAAATTTACTACATCCACGTAAACTTTCCATAGACCAAGGTGTAGATTGGTCAAATGGACCTATGAACATTTCATAAGTTCTAAAAGTGTCTGCCCCAAATTCTTCGACTATATCATCTGGATTTACTACATTGCCTTTGGATTTAGACATTTTTTCACCATTATTACCTAAAATCATTCCGTGAGAAGTACGTTTTGCATATGGTTCTTTTGTGTTAACTATACCTATATCATATAAAAATTTATGCCAAAATCTTGAATATAGCAAATGAAGAGTAGTGTGTTCCATACCGCCATTATACCAGTCAACTGGACCCCAGTAGTTAATTGCTTCTTTTGAGGCTAGAGAAATTTCATTATGTGGATCCATATAACGTAAGAAGTACCAAGAGGAACCAGCCCATTGAGGCATTGTATCGGTTTCACGTTCTGCATTTCCACCGCAATGAGGACAGGTTGTTTTTATCCAGTCAGTTTGCTTTGCAAGAGGTGATTCTCCATTTTCACCTGGTAAAAATTCTTTGACATCAGGAAGAACTAAAGGTAGGTCTTTTTCATCTATTGGTACCCAGCCACATTTTTTACAGTAGACCATAGGTATTGGTTCTCCCCAATATCTTTGTCTTGAAAAGACCCAATCTCTTAGTTTGTAATTTACTTTTTTTATGCCAATTCCTTTTTCAGAAAGAGTAGATATAACAGCGTTTTTAGCATCTTTTACACTCATGCCATTAATAAAATCAGAGTTTATTAGAAGACCATTTTCAGTGTCTGTATATGCTTCATTTTCAATTGATATGTTTTTTTCTTTATTTGTGATGACCTGTTTTATTGGTAGATTGAATTTTTTTGCAAATTCATAATCTCTTGCATCATGACCAGGAACTGCCATTATGGCTCCTGTACCATAAGTTATAAGGACATAATCAGATGTCCAAATAGGCATTAATTCACCACTAATTGGATTTATTGCTTTTATTCCTTTTAATTCTACTCCTGTTTTTTCTTTTGAAAGTTCTGTTCTTTCGAAATCGGATTTTTTTGCAGATTGTATTTTATATTGTTCAATTTCGCTAAAGTTTGTTATTTTATCTTTAAGCTCGTTGATGAGTTTGTGCTCAGGAGATATAACCATATATGTTGCTCCGAATATTGTATCTGGACGAGTAGTATAGATGAGTAAATCTTTGTCTGTTCCTTCTATCTTAAATTTTATTTCTGCACCTTCACTTCTGCCAATCCAGTTTTTTTGTTGTAATTTAATTTTTTCTAAGTAAGCAACTTCGTCTAAATCATTTATGAGTTTTTCTGCATAATCTGTAATTTTTAACATCCATTGACTTTTTTCTTTTTGAATTACTTCTCCGCCACATCTTTCACAGACACCATTTACAACTTCTTCATTTGCAAGACCTACTTTACAAGTTGTACAATAATTTATTGGCATAGTTGTTTTATAAGCAAGACCATGTTTAAATAGCTGTATAAATATCCATTGTGTCCACTTATAGTAAGAGGGATTTGTTGTATTTATTTCTCTAGACCAATCAAATGAAAAGCCTATTGATTTTAGCTGTTCTTTGAAATGGTTTATGTTTTGTTCTGTTACGATTTTAGGATGAATGTTGTTTTTTATTGCATAGTTTTCAGCAGGAAGACCAAATGCATCGAAACCAATAGGGTATAGAACATTGTAACCTTCTAATCTCTTTTTTCTTGCTATTATATCTAGTGCGGTGTAACTTCTTGGATGCCCTACATGTAATCCTTGCCCTGAAGGATATGGAAATTCTATTAAACCATACCATTTTTTCATGTCATATTTTTCTTTTGCATTAAAGGTTCCTTCGGTTTCCCATTTTTTTTGCCATTTTTTTTCTATTTCTTTAAAATTGTAAGACATTTTTATCTTCCTTTCTTTATTTAAAAATTATTTCTATTATACTATATTTTTAGAGAAAGATAAAGGGGAAGCTTGAAAAAAGTTTGAAAATTTGGTAAAATTAAATTGAGTTTATGCTAAATAAAGCTTAAAGAAAGAGGTAAAAATGGAGGTTTTAGAGAGTACTAGATTTTTAATGAAGAAGTATGGGATTACTGCGTCTAAAGCTTTGGGACAAAATTTTTTGATAAATGAAGAGGTTTTAAATAGAATAGTTGAAGCTTCTCGGGATAACTAAAGATGAGCTTGTTATTGAGATTGGACCAGGGCTTGGAACTCTTACTGAGGAAATTTTGAAGTTTGCTGGAAAAGTTATTTGTGTTGAATTAGATAAAAGAATGATTAAGATTTTGAATGATAGATTTGTTTTTTTTGATAATATTGAGATTATTAATGAGGATATTTTGAAGATTGATTTGAATGAAGTTATAGAAAAAAGTGGATATAAGTCTGCAAAGGTGGTAGCAAATTTACCTTATTATATTACTACTCCAATTGTAATGAAACTTTTGGAGGAAGAAGCAAAAATTGAAAGTATAACTGTAATGGTGCAAAAAGAGGTTGCAGATAGATTATGTGCAAAAACAGGAACTAGAGATGCAGGAGCGATAACATATGCGGTAGAGTATTATGCAAATGCAAATAAAATAGTTGATGTACCAAGAGATTCTTTTATTCCAGAGCCTAATGTGGATTCAGAAGTTATAATGCTTGATGTGGTAGAGGGAAAGTTCAAAGGTGTAAAAGATGAAGGAAAGTTATTTGAGTTAATAAAGTCTGCTTTTATGCAGAGAAGAAAAACTTTTATTAATGCTCTTCAAAATATTGGTATTTCAAAGGAAAAGCTAAAAGGAATTTTGCGGAAAATTAGAAATAGATGAGAAGGTAAGGGGAGAGGCTTTAACTTTAGAGCAGTTTATAGAAATAGCAAATTTTATAAATAATTAGTTATAAAAACAAAAAGTCTGCTTTTTTTGGGAGCAGACTTTATATTTTTTATTCTACAGTAACAGATTTAGCTAGGTTCCTTGGCTTATCTACATCTAAATTTTTTTCTTTTGCAACATAATATGATAAAAGTTGCAAAGGTACAATTGAAACCAATGGAGAAATGAGAGGATGAACTTTTGGTATGCTAAATACATTTGGGAATAGTTTAGTGTCAATTTCTTGATTTGTGACAATTAAAGTTTTAGCACCTCTCGAAATAACTTCTTGTAAATTGCTTATAGATTTATCAATTAATCTTCTGTCAGTAATGATGCCTATTACAGTTACATCATCTTCAATTAATGCGATAGGACCATGTTTTAATTCACCAGATTGATAGCTATCTGAGTGAATATATGAAATTTCTTTTAATTTAAGTGAGGATTCCATTGCAGTAGCATAATCTATCCCACGTCCTACAAAGAAAATATCAGTTTCTTTGTGGATTTTTTTTGCAAATTTTTTTATGATATCTGTATTTTCTAAAATAATACTTATTTTAGAAGGGATTTCAAGTAATTCTTCTTTTAAGTTATTTATTATTTCATTTTTTGGAAGTTCTAAAACTTCTGCAAAATGAATAGCAAGCAAGACAAGCAAAGTTATTTGTGCTGTATAAGCTTTGGTTGAAGCAACAGCTATTTCTGGACCTGCATGTGTATATAGAGTAAAGTCAGCTTCTCTTGTTATTGAGCTTCCTATAACATTTGAGATTGCTATAGTTTTACTTCCACATGTTTTTGCATTTTTTAAAGCGGCTATAGTGTCTGCTGTTTCTCCAGATTGGCTTATACAAATAATTAAAGTATGTTCATCAATAAGTGGATCTCTATATCTAAATTCAGAAGCAATATCTACTTCTACTGGTATGTTTGTTAATCTTTCAAAGATTGGTTTTACAGAAATACCAGCATGCATTGCAGTACCACAAGCTATTATATAAATTCTCGATATATCTGATAAATATTTTTTTGTTATATTTATATCACTAAAATCACATGGTTTATTAGGAACAATTCTAGTTCCAATAGTTTCTCTTATTGAAACTGGTTGCTCGTATATTTCTTTAAGCATAAAGTCTTCAAAATCACCTTTGTCAGAAGCTTTAGCGTCCCAGGTTATTTTTTCAGGTGTTCTATTTACTAAATTCAGGTTATTGTTATAAAAGTCAATTTTATTTTCTGAAATATATGCTAAGTCTCCATCTTTTAAAATAAAAATATCATTTGTGTATTCTAGAATTGCATTGATATCAGAAGCAATATATTTTTCATTGTCTTTTGTTCCAATAACTAGGGGACTATCTTTTTTTATAACAATAATTTTATTTGGGTCGAATTTTGAGAGTATAGCAAGTGCATAACTGCCTTTTAGATCCTTTTCAGCGTTATGAACAGCATTTAAAAATTTATCATTTGAAGTTTCTTTTGAATAATAATAATCAATTAGATTAGGAATAATTTCAGAGTCTGTTTCTGAGTTAAATGTGTAACCGGCATTTATCAGAAATTCTCTGAGTTCTCTGTAATTTTCAATAATTCCATTATGTACAACCGCAAAATTTTCGTGAGAATCAAGATGTGGATGAGCGTTTATGCTAGAAGGTTTTCCATGAGTTGCCCATCTAGTATGTGCAATACCAATAGTTCCTTTCAAATTTTCTAACTTATTAGAATTTTCTAGTTCTTTAACTCTTCCTTTGTTTTTTATATGACATATTTTGTCATCTTCGATTGTTGCGATTCCAGCAGAGTCATATCCTCTATATTCAAGTTTAGAAAGTCCTTTTATCAGAATTGGACTTGCTTTAGATTTTCCAATATATCCTACTATACCACACATTTTATACCCTCCTTAAGCGTTTAAAGTGATGTACCATATAATATTATCATAGAAGCTAAAAAGTAGCAAGTCCTTTTAAAAACATTTCTACATTTTTCGCATGCATCAAATTAACTTAGAATAAATATTTATAAAATTAAGGTTATGATTGTAAGAAGGATAGCACCTGGGATGCCCAAAATGCTAACAAATATTATGGTGAAAAAATTTAAGCCAATATGAAATTCGAAAAAAGCGCCAACATAATTTATTAGTAAGATTAGAAGTGCACCTAAGGCTGAATTTAAAAGAAGTTTTCCGCATAAATTTTAGTGGTAATATAAAAATTCTGCATAGTACAAATATAATGCAAAGTCCTGAAATATATGTTAAAGTGTTAATAAATTCCATTTTTGTTTATCACCTCGTCCTTAAATATAGTTATGAAACAAAAATGGAATTTATGCTACATTGCTATTTCAGAATTTTTAATTTCAATTTGTTCAAGCATGCTGACTAATAAACCGTGCTTGTTTAGCTTTTTTTAAAAGATAATTATATTTTGCTTGAGTTGCTTTAATTTGGTAGAGATAATAATCTATAAGGTCACCATCAGCAAATTCATAATTGTGATTAGCCATTATCAAATCTTCTCTAGTTTTGATAATGCAAGTTATTAGGTCAGAATTTTGTTTTTGTTTTTTTGTGTCCATTGCTTTTTCCTTCACATATTTTTCATAAATCATAGTATAACTTTCCTTTTTTCTAAAAATTTAGTAATATTGTATGCAAACTTCGAAAAAAATATACTAAAAAAGAACTTGTATATAAAATAATTAGAAGATAATCATAGTGAGCGTCATATAATAAATGTGCGGATTCCAGAAGAATATGGTGCAATATCATATTGCTGGAAGTAAATTACTATTTTGTTATCTTCGATGTAATAACTTTTTGGGCTGAAAGTTTCTAAAACTAAATTGCATGTATTTTCAAAATAATTACTAGGGTCTTTTTCAATTTGAGTATTTATTTCTTTTAATATATTTATGATAAAATAAGGATTAAAAGGGAAGAAGCTTGCAAGAGGAAGTAGTTTACCTTGTAATAAATTCCAAGTTTGAGAGGATCTAATTGTATTGCCATGGGCTCCGCCTGCAAAAATGTACTCATCAGTATACAAACTTAAAATATTGGATAAATTAGTAGTAATAACGTAGTTTCTATATACTTCAAATACCATAATAGGATATCCATTTTCTTTATTATATTTATAAGTTTCAATAGCTTCTTTATAAAGTTCTGTTTCAGTTTTGGTTTTAATGTCTAAAGCTAATTTCATATTATAGTTATTAAATTTGAAAGTTGTATTTCCACTTACAGAACCATAGAGACTAGGATATTCAATGTGGTATTTAAGTATAAGAGTGCCATCGTAAAATAATTCTTTGTATAATACATTTTTTCTTATATAATTCATAAAATCACCTATTTTATTTTATGAAAAAGATTAGCATTTTGTTTTTATTATATAATTACTTGAAAAAATAAGAGAAAAGTGATATTCTATAAATGAAGTATCATATAATAAAATTCAGAAGGAGGGAATAATTTTGAAGGTAAAATTAAATCCTAATAAAGAAGTTGTAGATACAATAAAGGAAGGTTTGAAAAAAACGGGAGGTTATTGTCCTTGTAGAACTGAAAAAACAGATGATACAAAATGTATGTGCAAAGAGTTTAAAGAGCAGATAAAAGATCCGAATTTTGAAGGATATTGTCATTGTATGCTTTACTATAAAACTGCTGATTAATGGAGGTAAAATATGAGTGAAGAAGTTTTAAATTTAAGTAATTTTGATGAAAAAGTAAAAGAAACTGATAAATTAGTTTTGGTTGATTTTTTTGCGACTTGGTGTGGACCATGTAAAATGCTGGCACCAATTGTTTCTGAAATATCAAGTGAATATGCAGATGGAATGAAGGTTTATAAGATAAATGTTGATGAGAATCAACAATTGGCAATAAAATATGGAATAGTTAGTATTCCTACTCTTGTATTTTTTAAAAATGGAGAAGTAGTGAGTACTAATGTTGGATTTTGTTCTAAATCAGAACTAGATAATATAATAAATAAATTATTATAAAAACAGATGAGGTGTTACCATAAAGGTATAAACAGAAATTGATAGAGAGATAAATTACATCAACAGTTTGACTAGAGATAGAGGTAACAGGATAACACCATTAGGACATTTAGCTACACTTTGATGTTTCTTTGTGATTTTTCTTAATCTATTTAAATTATATCATATTTTTAAGGAAAATGCCATAGAAAGTTGACAAAATCTCTATTTTTATAAAGCTTTAAAGCACATTAGACGAGTATTGAAAATAAAATATTGTGAAAAGAAACTTTATAAGAATGGGATGATTTTATGAAAATTGGATTATCACTTGCTGGTGGTGGTGTAAAGGGTGCTGCTCATATAGGAGTATTGAAGGCATTTGAAGATAAGAAGATAAAGATTGATTATATATCAGGAGCTTCATCTGGAAGTATAGTCGGTACATTATATGCAGTAGGGTATAAGCCAGATGAAATATATGAGATTTTTAAGAAGTATTGTAGTCAAATAAATTATATAAGTATTTCAAATATATTTAAGCTTGTAGCAGGTTTGGTTTTTCGTAGAAAGATTTTAATACAAGGACTAAATAATGGGGAGAAGTTAGAAAAACTCATTTTGAAGCTTTGCAAAGCAAAGGGAATAGATAATATAAAACAGATAAGAATGCCACTTATTATTCCAAGTGTTGATTTGCATAATGGGAAAGTATATATGTTTTCATCAAAACAAATGCGAAATGTGTATGATGATGTAGTAGAATATGTGTATGATGCAAATATAGATGGGATAGTTAGGGCAAGTTGTAGTTTCCCAGGGGTTTTTAGTCCTTGCAAATATGGAAAAACGGAATTAGTAGATGGTGGAATAAGAGAAAATGTTCCATGGAAAGCGACTAAACTTATGGGGGCAGATAAGGTAATAAGTGTGATTTTTGAGGAAGAGTTAAAACAGGAGGATTACATAAATATTATAGAGGTTATAGAAAAATCAATTGGAATACTTTCTCACGAATTATCAAACTATGAACTTGCTGGTGCTGATAATCTTATAAAAATAAAAACTAAACATATATCGCTTTTGGATACAAGTAAAATTGATTATTTATATAAATTAGGTTATAAAATGGCAATGAGGGAAATTTAGATAATTAAGGACATAGATTTTTGTTGCAAATATCTATGTCTAAGTGTTGTTATTGGAGGAATAATGAGATTTGAAAATATAGCAAATTTTTTAGAAAGTATTTTTGATGTTAAGGAATTATCTTCTAATCAAAGAGAAAGTATAATTGACGAAGCAATTAATAAACTTTCAGAATTATATTTCAGTATTGATAAGCAAAAATTTAAAGGAATATTAAGAAGAGTGTCATTTTTCTCTGCTAATTTGACTAATTATTCTTCTGGTAGGGCATTTTACCATATGAAAACAAATTCAATATATTATGATGAAATGAGCATTATATCTGATAAAGTTTCTTCGAAAAGAATTCGATTGCATGAGATTATACATGCTTTATCTGGGAAAAAAGCATTTTTTGATGATTATATGAAAATGCTACGGACTTATAGAGGGAGCTAGTGAAAATATAGTTGAAAAATTATATGGTAGAAAGGTTTCTTCTTATGAAAGTGGAATAAGATATAATTTTTCAAGTGCTGCAATATATAAATACCAAGTTGCTATTATTAGGCAAATGGAATATGCGATGGGAATAGATTCAGGTGAGAATATTTTACATGGAAAGAAAGAGTTTTTTGAAAATTTTGCAAAAAGATATGGTGAAGATACATTAAGGATAATCTCTTATAGAGCAAATAGATTAAGAATTGATGAATTTGGAAGAGAAGGAATAAATGATACAGAAGTTAGTAGAGTACAATATTTTAAAGATACTCAAGATATCATTTTAAGAAATATTTTTGATAGAGAATTAAAAGAAATACATACAATTGAAGATGCAGAAAGTTATCTTATAAGATTACAGGGGTTTGAAAATACTAGAGGAAGAGAAATTGGAAAAGATGATAAAGAGTTTAGAGAATATTATAATTATCAATTGGTTTTAATAAAAGAAAGGCTAATAGAAAATGGATATAGTGAAGAGCAAATACTTAAGATTCTTCAAGAACATCAATATAAGAAGCAAAAGTTTTTACCCCTTTATGGAACTACATCAGAAAGAGAAAGACTTATTACAGATGAAAAAGTCTTAAGAGTTGCTTCGGCTGCAATAGCAGGAATATTGAAAGATGAACAAGATATACAAGGTAAACTTAGGGAGTTTGCTTTTTATAGAGGTTTGAAAGGAGATTATGAGGATGAATATATAGAGTATTTACTTATTACAAGAAATGGACAACCTATTGCAATGCATTTACTAAAAAATTTTTGTAATATATTTCAACAACATTACAAAGAAAAGAATGGAGAATTAGTTTTACCATCAAATTTTAGCCTTATTGAAAAACAAAATAGTTTTTCAATAAAAGATGATGAAGATAATATAATTGATTTACAAGAGTCAAATTTATCTATAGATGATTTAAAAGCAATAAAACATAGACCTATGCTAACTCCACAAAATATTGAATGGATAGAATCTTTAACGATAATTGCAAAAAATCAGAGATTATCTGCAATAAATAGAGTGGCTTTAAAAATGAAATGTGCTTTTTTTGATAGAAAGAAAGCTCAAGATTATGTTATGGAGGATGAGCAAAGATGATGGATGAAAATTATGCGAAAGCTTGTGTGGAAGTAGAGACAATATTAGAAAATGTTCTTACAGACTTTATATCTTTAATTCCTAAAGAATTTATGGAGTTTATAAAAGAGAGTAAAAAGGAAGATTATATTTTTAAATTTGATAGGTCAAAAACACTACATCAGCAAGATTTAATGGAGGAGACAAAAGCAATTTTAACTATTATTTATAGAGATTTTTTTTGTTTTCAAGAACAAAGGAATGAAATTAATTCAGTGTTGCTTGAAAATGATAATAAATACAACGTCGTTGACACTGGTTCCTAAGAACGGTTTTAGGTTTGTTAGATAATAATTTTTATTGTTAATTAGCATTATATAAAGTTAGTTAAAATGTTGATGCTGTAAGAGATTTTATGATAAAAAACTACTTTGGTTAATAATGCTGGTAATTATACGTTTTTTAATAAAAATTTAAAAGTGTTAGAAATCTAATCAAAAAGTGTTAGAAAAAATCAAAATATAAATGTATAACAATACTTACCTATAGTAAATTAAAATTATACAAATTTTGATATAACTATATACTTTTTCTAAATTTATGATATAATCATTTATACAAATATTTGTTTACTTGTGTAAGCTATTAAAGGAGCTGATAATCTATGTATATACTATATGCAGATGAAAGTGGAAATACTGGAACTGATTTCGATAATGTTCAGCAACCTATATTCGTTTTAGGTGGCGTTCTAGTAAATGAAAATAATTGGCATAATATAAATAGATTACTAGATGCTAAAAAGGTAGAAATAGATCCATATTTTGAAAATAATGAAGTACATACTAACGAAATCTTTAATTCAAAGAAACGTACATATTTTGGCAGAAATGACTGGCATAAGAATTTAGAAATTTTAGAAAAGCTAGTTGCACTTATATCAAATCTTCCTATAGAATTTTATTATATTGCGATAGATAAGAAAGCATTTAAAAAGGATTTAAAAGCAAAATACGGAGAATTAGTCAAAATAGACCCTTATCTACATTCTTTTTCTGAGCTATATACTGCAATTTGTAATAATATGAAAGATAATGAATCTAATAGTATGATATTTCTTGACAAGCGATTAAATTTTAATAAGGAATTAGCATCTTTCTTCCCAGAAATACATCAAAAATATATTGATAATATTATAGAATATCCTATGTTTTTAGACTCTGATTCTACTAATTATATACAGATTGCTGACATTTTATCTTTTTATGTGAATAAATATTATTCTATACTAAATGGGTATCAAAAATATGGAGAAGAAAAAGAAAAACACTGTTTAGCAATGTTTAAAGAACTATCTAAAAATACTATCGTAAGTATTAAAAACTTTGAATAAATAAAAAATGTGCAAGGGCAACAGATATTTAAATCTGGGAGCTCCGATTTTGCCTGTGGAACCCACTCAACCCCTGCTTAAGTTAAATATATTATAGCATATAAATATTTAACTTGTCAAATCTATTTGACATTTAATAGTATATTTCTGTAGCATTTATTTTATACTATATTATTTTAATTTTGCACCTCTTATGAGGTGTTATTTTTATAAAAAAAGGCTCTTAAATGAATCTAGGAGCAAATACTAATATATTGTCAATGGAGAAAATGAATAAATTGAAACTACTTCTTGTAATAGCTGCTTTATGCCATTTTCGTAATTGGAAAATATGATGTGACTTTATTACGTAAGTAACAAGGTTCTGGGGTACCCACTTGCAATCTATGATTGCATAGTTGGGTCAGGTTCTTATAATTGAATTGGGGTTATAGCACAATAAGTGATATAACCCTTAAGCAGATGAAAAGAAGGTGAGATTTTATGCAAGAAACTAATTTAAAAGGTATATGGATACCTATTGAAGTTTTTACAAATGCAAATTTAAGTGATAAAGAAAGAAATATATATTCTCTAGTTTTATTTTTTAGTAAAAAAGATGGTTATTGTACAATAAGCAATAAATTTTTAGCGAATCTTTTAAACTTGTCTGATACAAGAGTGTCAAAATTAGTAAGTAGTTTAGTAAAAAAGCAATATGTAAACGTAATAACAAATTATCATGATACAACAAGACAAATAATTAGTAGGAAGATAATTCCACTAGTCAAATATGATGACCCTATATATTCGAAAACGACTACATCTATAGACAATAATGATAACACCACAAAAATATACTAGTCCTATAGTTAAGAATGACAAATATATAAATAATAAAAAATATAATAATTATAAAGGTAATAGACGAGTATATACAAAAGAATTTCTAGAATCTATTTATGCTAATAAGTTTTAAATCACAAATAATTTTTACTAGTTAAGTAACAAGGAGGTGAATTTATGCAGATTTCAAGTAATATATATAACTCTTTACAAAACTTAGGCGAATCTTTAAATAGTGTTTTAGAGAAGCCTTATAATATAGAGCTAGAAAGGTTTTTATATGCTTTAAAAAAGCAAAGGTTTGAAATATATGAGCAAGTACGATTTTATAACAAATTAGATTTTACTGATAAAATAGATTTAATTGATAATAAGTATAAAGCAGCTGTCAAAAATGATGTTCTATGCTTATACATACCTGAGAAGTTGCCAACTCTAAAAAATGCTTCTTCTTATGCCCATAAGCAAATTATTTTAAATATTGCTGAAGTAACAAAACAGTATGAAAAACTATTTTATGATAAATTCGTAATCGTAATTATTAAGATATTTGATAAAATGAAAGTATGGGATGTTGATAATAGAACTGTAAAACCTATTCAAGATGGACTTGTTTATGGTAGAGTTATCAAAGATGACAATTTATTTAATTGTTCATATATGGTACAAGGATTCTATTCAGATATTCCTCATATAGAAGTCAATGTTTTAAAAGCTGATAAAATTTTAAAACTTATTAACAAAAATTTACCAAATATAACCAAATGACTATGGCAAAATTTTAAAGATTTTTAAAAAAATTTTTTTGCTATGGTCGTTTTCATTATCCCCTTTATTTTTAGGGCGATTTTGAAAATTTATAATTCTTATTTTGTCTAGAGTAGAGGTGGCATATACGAGAGTATATGGCATCCTCTACAGGGGTACAATTTTTTGAATTATTTTAGAGGGTAATATTTTTGTAGAATTGGAGGTGTTATAGATAGATGAAAAAAGGAGTAGTTTTACAGGAGAGAGATATTGATTTGTTAAAATTCTTGGCAGAATATAAGATAATTACATTAGATAATGCTAGATATATATATGGGACAAAAACTTATCAGGAGAAAAGAATATGTCGTTTGGTAAAAGATGGGTATGTGTCTAGGTTGAAACATAGAGAGATTGCTTTAGGAAAAAATGGAAGAATTTTTTTAGATGAAATTGGAGTTAAAGTAAAAGAACATTGTAGAAATCCAAATAATTTGGAGAGATTGAAACTTATTAGTGATATTGCAGCATTTACAAGATTCGATGATTCAAATTGTTTTGGTGCTAGTTGGAATCTAAAAAGTAGAAATAATCCTACAACTGATTCAAGAAGATATCTAGGTATTATGCCATTTGATGGCGATATTTATAATGTTTATGCAGTGTATGGAAATAAAAGTGATAAATATATTACCTCTATTTATTATGATTTAAAGAAAGAAAAAGAAATTCTTTATTCTATTATCTTTACAAATGATATTGATAAAATTTTATATGATAAAAGACGGTTTTGATTTTAGTTCTAAACATTCATTTCTAATTCCATATAACGAACTTAGTAAAAGGATTATGAGGAATTATGAAAAAATAAAGCTTTGTATGTTTGCACACTTATCTAAAAGACATGAAGTGGAATATACTGATGTTGACTATATGGATTTTTTAGTTGATAATGAACTGTATCTTAAAATAATGCTATTTCTTGATATAAACCATATTGCTATAATAAAAAATTATTTAGAGATACATCCTATTTATAAAGACAAAATGTATTTTATTTGTTTTTCAGAAAATGTGGATCGTTTGGGAAAATGTATAAAAGGTTGTAATACTATAGCAATGGATAAATCTACAATAGATGAATTTTTAGAGAAAGATTACATTGATTTTGGTAATGAAAAAATTGATTTTCCTACAATATAGCAAAAAAAGATATGAAAACGATTTTAAATATGATATAATCATCTTGATAAACCAATATATAAAATAAATTAGAGGTATATTATGGGATTATTAGATTTTTTTAAAAGTAAAAAGCAAACAAAACAAACCGAACAATTATCAACTAATAGCAAGGTAAGATTTCCAGGACCTTTTGCTGATGCTAGTACTATAACAGCAGATGAAAGACCTTTTTATCAACCTGCCGAATATTACACATTAGAATCATATGCTGGAACACCTATGGCTGAAAAAGTTATTACACTTGAAGACAGGAAGAAAACTACTTTTCCTTCAAAAAATGGATTATATATTGGTGAAATAATGTTGCTAGAATACTGTAATAGTGGTACATATCCAAAACCTGCAAATGGTTATCCTGGTTTTTGGTGGTTTAAATATGGGATTCGTGATATTGGTCATGCACTAGAAACACTCGAAAAAAGAGGGTTTATTAGGTGGGGATTAAAAACAGAACTTTTAAATAGTTTAAAAGTAGAAGAATTAAAAAAGATTGCTGCTATATTTAAGATTAAAATTACCCAAAGCAAACAGAAATTAGTGGCTGACATAACAAACAATGTTAAAGAATCAGAACTACCTGAAGAATATTTTTCTAAGAAGTATGTGTTAACTGAATTAGGAAAGAAAGAATTAAAAGAAAATGAATATGTTGTTTATATGCACAAGCATAAATTAAAAACAAACAATAATGTACCACAAGATATAAGCTTTACAGTTTGGGATGTTAATCGTTTACTTGCTGATAATGATAAAACAAATTGGAGAACTATAGTAGCTGATTTTGAAGAAAAGAGTATAGGTATTAGAATGGCAGATAAAGTTAGCAAAAAAGTCGAGATTTCCGATAATAAAATTAAAAGTGAAATTTTATATACAAAAGAAGATATTTCATCTTATATAAATTCTATAATTCCAGAAGTCAAAGAAGCTGCAAAGAAAAAAGGTGATGGATTAAATGAAGAGCTAGAAGGATTAAATTATAAAAAGAATGGTGATGATAAGAAAGCTTTATATTATTTATATATAGCTATAGAAAAGAATTTTGATGCACCTGCTCTTTATAAAGAAACTGCCAAAATTTTAAGAAAATACAAATTATATGAAGAAGAATTAAAAATTATAGAAATTGGATTAAAAAGCATAAATTCTAATAGTTCTCCTAAAGAATTGTTAGAACGAAGAGAAAAAGTAAGCAATATTATAAAAAAGAATATGTAATATTAGAAAAGGGAGAAAAATATGGGATGGAGATATAGAAAGAGTATTAATCTTGGTGGAGGATTTAGGATTAATTTGAGTAAATCTGGTATAGGATATAGTTGGGGCGTAAAAGGATATAGAGTTACAAAAACAGCAAGTGGTCAAACTAGAAAAACATATTCTATACCAGGCACAGGAATTTCTTATGTGGAAACAACTCCTAAAACTAATATGCCGAGAAAAATGCAAAAAGA
The DNA here is from genome assembly GCA_022793905.1 of Clostridia bacterium. Taxonomy (GTDB): domain Bacteria; phylum Bacillota; class Clostridia; order TANB77; family CAG-508; genus JAAWPK01. Next base: position 7,034 of record JAAWDU010000006.1, on the reverse strand, counting down.
AGATAAAAGGACACTTACTATTGGAGAGACTACTTATTATAGTAGTGAAAATTTAGAAACAATGTCTAAAAACGATATTGTGTTAGAAAAGATAAAAAATGTACATACATTAAATTACATATCTAATATTCTTTGTATTCTTGTGGTTTTTATACCAATAGGTTTATTGATAAAAATATTTATTGCTATTTATGGAAAAATTAATTTAGAATATGAGTTTGACTCTTATAGTAAAGAAAAATATAATTCTTTAAATACTGTAGTAACAGAAATGAGAAAAAATTCAAAAATGTGGAGAGTTAATACATCAGTAAGAAATGCGGATCTTAAATATTCATCAGGTGCAACTAATTCTATTACAAGAAATATAATAAATATCTATAAAGGTACACCTTGGTATATAAAATCTAATATAGATATTTATTATATAATAGACGGAAACAAAAAAATATATTTAACCCCAGATAGAATAATAGTTTTGAATGGATTTAAGGCTATGGGATGTAAATATAACAATCTTGATTTTAATATATTTAATTCAAGATATGTCGAAGAAGGAATTGTTCCTAAAGATGCAAAGATTATTTCATATACATGGAAGTATGTAAATAAAAATGGAGGCCCAGACAAGAGGTTCAACAATAATAGACAATTACCTATATGTGATTATGGTGGATTAGCAGTTACATCAAACGATGGAATTAATTTTAGAATGCAATGTTCTAACATATATATTATGGCTGAAGTATCAAAATATTTAACAAAATTTGTAGAAATAATAAACAAAGAGATGAACAGCGAAAATACATATTATAATTTTGAAGATGAAAATGAGATAGCCATTAAATAATAGATTAAAATATATATTAAATTATTATATAAAAAAGTTATGGAGAAAATATGAATAATAGAAATATAAATCTTTCAATAATAGGAATAACTGTACTAATTATAATTGTAATTATAGCAGTTGGTAGTTCATTTAGTACGACAGAAGTATCAAATAAATATAGTGTTTTTTCAGAAAAGTTTATACAAGTAGGTTTTTCAGAGGAACAGGCTCAAAAGGTGTCTAAAATATTATACGATATGAAAATAAAAGAAATTGTAAGTCTAAAATTAATTGAGAATGATAATAATAGTGATATATCTAGTGACCAATATAATGAGTTATATGAATGCTATTGTGACGACGGAGGCATTGATGAATCTGGTGCACATATATATTTATATTTTAAAGATAAACAATTAGTATATTCTTGCTTTTCGAATCATTGGAGACAATTTTATGATGTCAATCGAGGCGTTATAGATTATCCCCAAAATTATAGCAATTAAGTCTAATATGAGTATATCACGAAAATGTATAAAACTTAAAGGCGAATGATTTTAAGTCATTCGCTACTATTGTTTATTTAACCATTCCATAAATTCTTCTTTACTAATTTCGTTTAATTTGTAAGCATTCTTCTTATCCTTACCTTGATATCTAAACTTGTTATAATCCATTTCAAAATTTCCACCTTTGTTTTTGGCCAAAGCTTGTTTTCTTTTATAAGTTTTTCTATATAGATTATAAGCCTCATCATTTTCTAAATTTTTGGAAAATACTTTACTAGCTCCAATTTCTCTACAAGTCTTGTTATCCTCAAATGTGTTATTACAATAGATTACTGCTGAATTAGTTGTTAGAAAATATTTGCCACAGTTTTTGCACTTTTTTAGATATGTTTTCTGCTGCAATATAAAATACAGTTCTAAAAATAAGAAATTGTAAAAGTTGTCAATTTCATAAATTTCTTTAATACCATATCTATTATTGTTTTTATCTTTTAAATTGTTTATAAGGTCGTTTTTGTCTGCTCTAGATATATCTTTATTTAGTTTTATCTGTTTACTAAATTGATTATATTTTAAAATAGTATAATCTTCTAATTTGCTTTCATTACAGAATACAGTAAGCTTATCCAAAGGCGTTAATGTTTTTAATTCTTCGTTTTCATTAAAAATACAATACTCTATGATGTTTATTATCTGTTTTTTGTAGCTTTCAAGTTCTGCTTTATATTTGTTATATAGCTGATCCATTTTTAGATTTAATTCCTCTGTATCTGTTAAATCTGAATCTAATAAATCATGCCTTTCATTTTCTGTTAATAGTGTATGAAAACCATAATATCTAAAAATCATATTACTAAATTCTTTTAAATCTTGTTGTATAAAATCCAATAGCATTATTCCTATTTGATTTGGATATTCATATATTCTAGTATCAAGTATAGTATTTCCCTTATCATTAACAGAATAATCTAGCATAGGTATTTTAACTTGTTCTTCTTTTAACTGCTCATTTATATAGATTTCTATTTTATATTCCTTACTCATTTTTTACTCCTAAAAATTTTTTATCTTTTTTTATAAAAAGTATTGCATCGTAGACAATAGTGTGATATAAATAAAATTGTCGTTAGACAATAATCTTTATTGTTGTTTATTGTCAATATTAGTATATATTATATAAAAACTTATTTCAAGTCTTTATATAAGAAAATCTTCCAAAATGTGCAAAATTGCTTTGCAATTCTTGCGCAGACCAAGGTAGATTAACCTTGTTACTTCGGAAATATACTAGCAAAGCTAGCAATTTCCTACGTAATAAAATTTTTTATATAAAAAAACTGTTAGCAGATTTTTGCATTAAAAAATAGGAGTTGACTTTTTTTGATAAAACCTGATTTAGAACGAAACAATTTAATCTATAATTTGTATTTTAATGATAAATTAACGATAACCCAGATAAGCAAAGAGATTAATTTATCAATTAGTCAAGTTAGTAGAGTCTTGTCTAACTCCCCTATGTATATGCAAGAAAAAGCAAAAAGGAAAGAAGAAAATCGTGTAAAGCATTCTGAGCAAACAAAAGAAATTATGAAAAGAAAGCGCAGTCAGAAAAGTGCTGAAGAAAAGGCAATTATGAATAATCTTCACAATCAAGATGTAGCTGAACTTTCATATTTCTATCCATTGTCTAAAGTGGCAATAAAGAAAAATTGCCCAAATGCTTATGAATACAATGCAAAAAAGCAAAGATTTGAATTAAAAACAGATATGGCATATTCAAGTGATATGCCATCACAAATTAAATACTAATATTATTATGACTTATTTTATTTTAAGTCAATTTTTTATCTTAAAAATAGAAATGGAGGTGATTTTTATTGAATCAAAGTGTAAAAGAAAATTACAGTATAATGTTTACTTCTTATCCTGACATTGTAAGTATTTCACAAATGAGAAAGATGTTAGGCAATATTGGTGTATCTCTTTCATATAAGTTACTACAACAAAGAAAAATAAAGGCAAAAAAGGTTGGTAGAGAATACAAGATACCTAAATCAAGCATTATAGAATACTTACTGGAGGAAAAAACATAACCTATATACAATGATTCATAAAAATAGAAAGGGTTATCATAATATAAAAACTTATGATATAATAAAAAAGCTATAGGTAAGTAACTGTTATACAGAAAGGAGGGACATTTGGTAACAGGTAGCTTACAAATAAAAGGACTTGTCTATTATATTGTATTAAATGTATATCCAAATAACAAAAGAAGTCAGAAATGGATACCAACTAAAGTAATTGCTAATGGCAAAAAAGAAAATCAAATAAAGGCTGAAAAGATACTTGCTGATATCCGAGTTATCTATAATAAAAATTCATATATAGATAGCAAAAAGACTGCTGAGCAGTTATTGGAAGAACAAACAGAAAACAAAAATACATTTAATGAGTTGTCCCTATTGCCTAAAAATAACAATGAAAATAAAACTAATGCAATTAGCTTAAATAATACACCATTATCTAGTGAAGAAGAACTTATTATTACAAAATGTCTGTCGACTTGGTATGATACATCTAAAGAAGATATGATAAATTCTTTAATGAATGTAATTGTGCAGAATCCTAATACACATTTAATTAAAAGAATTATCACAGATTTAGTTTACAAGTTATCAGCTGATCCACAAGAGCAAAGACTTAAGAAAATGGGACATTATCGTGATATGTTATTTAGTGATTACATTAAGGAATGGCTAGACTCGGTTAAAAATAAAGTAACAGCTAGTACATATAAAGGGTATTATGACCATGTAAATGGCAGAATGATTAAATATTTTGAAAATGAGGAACTTCTTTTTAAGGATGTTTCTGCCTCTGATATTCACAACTATATAGAGTACCTTTTTAATGAAGGACTAAAGACAAACACAGTTAAGCATCAAAGGTCTATTCTGTCTTGTGTATTTAGTAGAGCTGTCGAGCAAGAGTTATTAGAATATAACCTAATAAATAACTTAAAGCCTATTAAATCAGACCAATATACAGGAAACTTTTACAAACATGACGAGCTTTTGCATTTATTTGAAATTGTTAAAGAAACTACTATTAGACTTGAAGTAATACTTGCAGCAGTATATGGATTAAGACGTGAGGAAGTTTTAGGTTTAAAATGGGATGCGATTGATTTTAAAAGAAAAACAGTTACAATAAAATATACAGTCCAAAGATTCAAAGTAAATGGTAAAACACAATTTGTATTTAAAGATAAAACAAAATCACAATCTTCTTATCGTACTTTACCATTATTTAATTTTATTGAAGATTTACTAAATGAATATAAAGAAATTTATACAGAATATAAAAAGATATTTGGAACTATGTATAATAATGAGTACAGCGATTATATATGTTTAATGCCAAATGGTGAACTTATGAAACCTGGATATTTAAGTCATACTTTTGCAAAAGTGCTAGAAGATAACGAATTAAAACATATCCGTTTACATGATTTAAGACATTCTTGTGCAACTTTACTTATCCAAAATAAAGTTCCAGTTAAAGACATACAAATTTGGTTAGGACACTCTAATATTCAAACTACTATGATTTATACACATATGGACGAAACTAATAAAGAAATCTCTGCACAAGTTTTAATTGCTAAATTTCAATATGCAACTACCACCGTTTGACAACAACTAATTAAAAGTGTTAGAAAATTTGATAAACTCTGTTAGAAGAATAATCAAATTTTCTAAATATTAAATTTCTCATAAAGTTCGAAAACTTTAATTGGTGCGAACAACGTAGATATCTACAACTTTTTTCACACCATTAACGATTGATACAAACATCAATCAGTTCATTAATTTTACTTTAACATAAAGTTTATAAAATTTCAAGTAATTTTTGATAAATTCTTTTTATTCGTTGATAAGGACTCCAGTTTATGATATACTTAGGTAAATAATTTTTATAGGGAGAGAATAAACTAATGAAATTAACAGTATTAGAAGATAATAATACATTTATAGATATGTATTATTTAGGAGAACCAGCTGTAAGTTATTATATTGAAGATGGAGAGCATAAAATTTTATTTGATACAGGTTATTCAAATGCATTTATAGAAAATGCTAAAAAGATGAATATTGATTTGAATAAAATTAATAAACTTGTTATATCTCATGGACACAATGATCATACAGGAGGACTTAAATATTTTTTTAAAGAAAAAAGAAATGTCGAATTAATTGCTCATCCAGAATGCTTTAATTATAAAGAAGATAATACTGGATTATATATTGGTAGTTCATTGTCAAAAGAAGAACTTTCTAAGGTATGTAAGTTAAATTTATCGAAAGAGCCTATTCAAATTAGTGAACATATTACTTATTTAGGTGAAATACCTGCAACCATTGATTTTGAGCCAAGATGTGCGATAGGCAAAAGTATCATTAATGATGAAAAAGTAGATGATATAATAGAAGATGATTCTGCTATTGTGTATAAAAGTAATAAAGGTTTATTTATTATAACTGGTTGTTCGCATAGTGGAATTTGTAACATCATTGAATATTCTAAAAAGGTTTGCAAGGATGAACGAATATATGGTATTATTGGAGGTTTTCATTTATTTGAAAATGATAACAGATTAAAACATACTATCAAATATTTAAAATACAATGATATTAAGTTATTGTATCCATGTCATTATATTTCACTTGAATGCAAGATAGAAATTGCAAAGCAAATGAAAATTTATGAAGTTGGTGTAGGACTAAAATTAGATATTTAAACACTAACATAAATTACACAGATAGAAAGGTTATTAGAAAATATGGATTTTTTAGAGTTAGCAGAGGAAAGATATTCCTGTAGGAGTTTTTCTACAAAAGAAGTAGAAAAAGAAAAAATAGAAAAAATTTTAAAAGTTGCAAAATTAGCTCCAACAGCTAGAAACTTGCAACCACAAAGAGTATTAGTATTAACACAAAGGGAACAATTAGAAAAATTAAATGGTTGCACTCAATATGGGTGGAATGCACCAGTTATAATGATACTCTTTTATGATAAATCCGTTTCTTATAAAAGAGATAAGTATGATGAAAAAGAATTTGGAGATATTGATATTAGTATAGTAACTACACATATGATGTTAGAGGCACAAAGTTTAGGACTTGGAACAACTTGGATTGGTTCTTTTGATCCTAAAAAATTAGTTGAAATTTATGAAGTACCTGAAAATTTGATTCCTGTTGCAATACTACCAATTGGATATCCTTCTAAAGAAGCAAAACCAAGTAAACTACATTTTCAAAGAAATGAAATATCAGATTTTGTATACTGGAATAAAATTCAATAATAAATAGTTAAAAGCGAATGATTTTATCCTCATTCGCTTTTAACAACTTTTATACATAAATAAATTCACTAAAAACAATTTCTTCTGCTTGAGCCTTAATAGAGTTCATCGTGCCTACCCAATAAAGCATATCTGTATTTTTCATATCTTCAGTCAAATCACTTTTAGATTTTAACTCACTAATAATCTGTTGAACTCTATTATCTGCTGTTTCTTGTATTTCTTTTAAGTGTGCATTTAATGTTCCATTTATAAACATTATAGTGTAATCAGCTTTTTTATGTTCTTTCAAATATTTCAACCTCATTCTTCCATATTTATT
>JAAWDU010000087.1 GCA_022793905.1 Clostridia bacterium | reverse complement strand
CCTTCTTTTATTCCAAATGTGATTTTTACTGTATAATCTCCTACAATACTTGGTCTTACTCCTTCTCCTAGTGTTTTTCCGTCTTTGAAATATTCATATTTTGCTTCTATTCCTTCTACCAAGTTTGTTATTTCTCCACCTTGTTCATTTCCTGTATATACTCCACTTGTTGGTTCATATGTCAATGTACTTGTATCTAGCTCATATGTTGCTCTATTTATTTTTAGTGTTGCTTTCATATCAGAAATTGGTTTATAGTTTGTGCTGTCTCCTGTAAATCTTGCTATTATCTCATATTCTCCTACTTCTCTTGGCCATTTATTATCTTCATCTAGTAATGTTTCATTTTCTCCAACTTTTAAGTAATATTCTACATTTACTCCTGATGGCAAGTTTCCTGTTATTCCTATTTTTTGTGCTTCTCCTGTATACTCTTTTTCTGCACTTTCAAATTTCACTTTGCTCATGTCATATTCATTTTGTTTTATTGTAAATGTCTTTTCTACTTCGTTTGTTGCAGGTGTTATATCTTTTATCTCTACTCTATCATAGTTTTTGCTTAATTCTCCATCTGCTTTTATTCCTAATCTTATTTTTACTTTATATGTTCCTGCTGTGCTTGGTCTTACTCCATCTCCTAATGTTGTTTCTTCCTTAAAGTATTCATACTCTGCTGTTAGGTTTGCATTTGTGATTAAGCCTCCATGCTCATTTCCATCATATATTGCTTCTATTGGTTCATATATTACTTCATCTGCTCCTATTTTGTAGCTTGCTTTTCTTATTATTAATTCTGCTCTCATTTCTGGAATTGCTTCATAATTTGTGCTGTCTCCTGTAAATCTTGCTATTACTGTATATGTTCCTGCATCTACATATCCTGGATTTACATTTGTGATTTCCTCAATAGCTGTTCCTCTTAGTGTATAGTATTTTACACTTACTCCATTTGGTAGTGTTCCTTCTATTTCTATACTGTGTGGGTTTCCGTCATATTCTACTTCATCATTCTCAAAACTGATTTCATCCATGTTGTATGTTGCCTTTGTTATACTATATGCCTTTTCTATTATGTTTGTCTCTGTTCCTTTTACTTTTACCCCATCAAAGCTTGATGAAAGTGCTCCCCCTTCTTTTATTCCAAATGTGATTTTTACTGTATAATCTCCTACAATACTTGGTCTTACTCCTTCTCCTAGTGTTTTTCCGTCTTTGAAATATTCATATTTTGCTTCTATTCCTTCTACCAAGTTTGTTATTTCTCCACCT
>JAAWDU010000103.1 GCA_022793905.1 Clostridia bacterium | reverse complement strand
TGGTGACCCGTACGGGAATCGAACCCATGATTCCACCTTGAGAGGGTGGCGTCTTAACCGCTTGACCAACGGGCCATAAACTAAAACTATTTTAGCACAAATAGTTATCTCTTGTCAAGTATCAAAAAAAATAACAAAATTAGCAAAAAGTATTGACAAGTGCTAAAAAAAGTTATATGATATTAGCAATTAAAAAGAATGAGTGCTAAAGATAGGAGGAAAGGTATATGCTTGATGAACGTAAGAGAAAAATTCTAAAAGAAATAGTAGATGAATACATTGATTCAGCAGAACCTGTAAGCTCAGCAGTAATAGTAGAAAAATACGAGCAAGACATAAGTTCAGCAACAGTAAGAAATGACATGGCAGAACTTGAAAAAGCAGGATATCTTGAAAAACCTCATACATCAGCAGGAAGAATACCTTCAGCAAAAGGATATAGATTATATGTAGATGAATTATTAAAATATGATAATATTAGTTTAGAAGAAATAAAATATATACAAGAAAAACTTGAAACAAAGGCAAATCGGATTAGAAGAACTTACAAAAATAGCTACAACAACATTATCTGAGATTACTCATTATACAACAGTCAGCATAGGACCCAAAACCTCAAAACAAGTAATTGAAGAAATTAAATTTGTTTTGTTAGGTTCAAGAATGCTTATGGGTATAATAGTTACAGATACAGGCTTAGTAAAAGAAACGATAATAAAATTTGATGAAGATGTAACAGAAGAGCAAGTTGAAACATTAAACTATTTTTTTAACAACAAATTAAAGGGAGAAGCCTTTGAAAAAATAGATACAACATTTGAAGAATATATCTTTAGAGAATTAAAATATAGTGTGAACATAATTAAACCAATTATAGAACAAATGAAAAGAATGATAGAAGAAGAGGAAGACATTTACTTAGAAGGAACAAACAAAGCATTTGAGCTTCCGGAGTTTAAAAGTTTAGAAATCGCTAAAAATTTTGTAAATATACTAGATACAAAAGAAGTAATAAAAGACCTATTAAATACAGGTTTTGCAGAAGATGTACAAATATATATAGGAGATGAAAATGCAAATGAAGATTTAAAAGACTTTAGTATAGTTACTTTTAAACATTCTGTAGGAGAAAAAGACATAGGAACTATAGGGATTATAGGTCCGAAGAGAATGAATTACTCAAAAGTAATTTCTGTTATGAAATATATTAGCAAAAAGCTAAATGAAGATTCAGGAGAAAAAAAGAAATGGGAGGAAAATGATGGAGGAGAATAAAAACGAAGAAGAAAAAGTGCAAGAAGTTCAAAATCTAGAAACGCAAAAAATGCAAGAAGAATTAGAAAATACGACAGATAGATTAAAAAGGTTGATGGCAGAATTCGATAATTTTAAAAAAAGAAGTGCAAAAGAAAGAGAGACTTTATATAGTTCAATTGTTGGAGATGTAGCGTGCAAACTACTCCCAGTATTAGACAATCTAGAAAAAGCAGTAAGTGCAGAAACTACTGATGCAAACTATAAACAAGGTGTAGATTTAGTATTAAAACAATATAAAGAAATGTTAAAATCGTTTGGAATAGAAGAAATAGAAAGTATACGGAAAAGTTTTTGACCCAGAGCTTCATGAAGCAGTAAGCATGGTACAAGATGAAAATTTAGGCGAAAAAGAAATAAAAGAAGAATTTAGAAAAGGCTATAAAATAGGGGATAAAGTTATAAGACACTCAATGGTTATAGTCGCAAATTAAGATATTAATATTTATTTAATAAATTATACAAAAGAAATTAAGAAAAAAATATATAGCTTTGGAAAACAAGCAAATTTTAAGGAGGAAAAAAGATTATGGGAAAAATTATAGGAATCGATCTTCGGAACAACAAACTCATGTGTAGCAGTTATGGAAGGAGGAGAACCAGTAGTTATAGCAAATGCAGAAGGAAATAGAACAACACCATCAGTTGTTGCATTTTCTAAAAATGGAGAAAGATTAGTTCGGACAAATAGCAAAACGTCAAGCTGTTACAAATCCGGATAATACAATCATATCAATAAAAAGAGATATGGGTACAAATAAAAAAGTAAAAATTGAAGGAGATGAATTTACACCACAAGAAATATCAGCAATGATATTACAAAAACTAAAAGCAGATGCTGAAAATTATTTAGGACAAAAAGTTACACAAGCAGTTATTACAGTACCAGCATACTTTAGTGACTCTCAAAGACAGGCAACAAAAGATGCAGGAAAAATTGCAGGA
>JAAWDU010000078.1 GCA_022793905.1 Clostridia bacterium | reverse complement strand
GTGGAGGAACATTCGATGTTTCTATACTAGATATTGGAGATGGAGTATTTGAAGTTTTAGCAACCAGTGGAAATAATAAACTAGGTGGAGATGATTTTGATGAAAGAATAATTAATTTCCTAGTAGATGAATTCAAAAAAGAACAAGGAATAGACCTAAAGAGTGATAAAATGGCAATGCAAAGACTTAAAGAAGCTGCTGAAAAAGCAAAGATAGAATTATCAGGAGTTGGTCAAACAAATATAAACTTACCATTTATAACAGCAGATAGTACAGGACCTAAACACTTAGATATAACACTAACAAGAGCAAAATTTGAAGAATTAATTAGAGATTTAGTAGATTCAACATTAGGACCTGTTAACCAAGCACTAAAAGATGCAGGTATATCAGCATCAGAATTACACAAAATCTTACTTGTAGGTGGTTCAACAAGAGTTCCATGTGTTCAAGAAGCAGTTAAGAAAATAACTGGAAAAGAAGCAGATAAAGGAATAAATCCTGATGAATGTGTTGCAATTGGTGCTGCAATCCAAGGAGGAGTTTTATCAGGAGACGTTCAAGACCTATTACTATTAGACGTAACACCACTATCACTAGGTATTGAAACATATGGCCGGAGTATTCACAAAATTAATAGAAAGAAATACAACAATACCAACAAAAAAATCACAAATTTTCTCAACAGCAGCAGATGGTCAAACAAGTGTTGAAGTACACGTTTTACAAGGAGAACGTGAAATGGCTGCATACAATAAAACTTTAGGAAGATTCCAATTATCAGGAATACCAGCAGCACCTCGTCGGAATTCCACAAATCGAAGTAACATTTGATATAGATGCGAACGGAATAGTTCATGTATCAGCAAAAGATATGGCAACAGGAAATGAGCAAAATGTATCAATCACAGCAAGTTCTAATCTTTCAGAAGAAGATATTGAAAAAGCTGTAAAAGATGCAGAAGCACATGCAAGTGAAGATAAGAAAAAGAAAGATGAAATTGAAATTAGAAATAATGCAGAAAGTTTAGTATATAACTGCGAAAAAACAATAAGTGAACTTGGAGACAAGATAAGCGGAGAAGAAAAAGCAAAAGTTGAAACAGAAGTAGACAGCTTAAAGAAAGCATTAGAAGGAACAGATACTGAGAGCATAAAAACAGCAACAGAAAAATTAACAACAGTATTCTATGAATTATCAGAAAAACTATATAAACAAGCAAATCCAAATGCAGGAGCAGAAGGTGCAGGAGAAGGACCAAAACAAGATGAAGATGGAAATGTATATGATGCTGATTATAATGTAGAAAATAATGATAATCAATAACTTTAATATATAAAAAAGGGAGGGTAAGTCTTAAAATATTGAGCTTACCCGCCTTATAATAAGATTATAAGGAGAAAGAAAATGGCAGAGAAAAGAGACTACTATGAAGTTTTAGGTGTAAGTAAAAATGCAACTGATGAAGAGCTAAAGAAAGCTTACAGAAAACTTGCAAAAAAGTATCATCCTGATGCAAATCCAGACAACAAAAAAGAAGCAGAAGCTAAATTCAAAGAAGTAAATGAAGCATATGAGACACTTTCAGATAAACAAAAAAGAGAAATGTATGATAGATTTGGAGCAAATGGACCTGGAGGATTTGGTGGAGGAAATCCTGGTGGAGGATATTATTCATATTCAACATCTGGATTTGATGGTTTTGATATAGACTTAGATGATATAGTTTCATCAATTTTTCGGAGGAGGAAGAAGGAGAAAAGAAAAGGCACAGACTCGGACCAAGTAAAGGAGCAGATTTAAGAAATGATATAGAAATTACATTCGAAGAATCATATTTAGGTGTTAGAAAACAAATAACAATTAATCGTGATGAAATATGTGATGTATGTCATGGAAATGGGGCAAAACCAGGTAGTAAGATTGATACTTGTGGAACATGTGGAGGTACTGGGCAGATAAGACAAATACAATCTACATTATTCGGACAAATGCAAGTATCAAAAACGTGTACAACATGTGGAGGTACTGGAAAAATAGTAAAAGAGCCTTGTGAAAGATGTCGAGGAAAAGGAAAAGTAAGAAAACAAACAAAGATATCTGTTACAATTCCAGCTGGAATTGATGACCGGTCAAACGGTAGTATTAAGAAATGAAGGAGCGCCAGGAAGTAATGGTGGACCAAATGGAGATCTTTATATAGTAGTACATATAAAACATCACAGCTTATATGTAAGAAAAGATATAAATGTATTATGTGATATACCAGTATCAATAACTCGGAGCAACATTAGGTGCTGAATTAGAAATTCCAATGGTAGATGGTACTAAGGAAAAATACAAAATACCAGAAGGAACTCAAACAGGTACAAAATTTAGAATAAAACAAAAAGGGTTTACGAGTATTAATAGCAGGTATAAAGGGGACTTCATATTTACAGTAATAGTTCAAACACCAAAAAAATTAACAAAAGAGCAAAGGGAACTTTTAGAAAAATTAGCTCAAACAATGGGTGAAGAACCACCTATAAAGAAAAAAGGTATATTTGGATAAAATTAAGGAAGGTTATTTCAACCTTCCTTTAGTCTTAAATATCCAAGTTCTTCCCAACTATTATAAGCCAAATTAAGTCTGAAAAGTACACGTGGTTTAGCACCAGCTCTATTTTTATCAACTACACAAGCATAATATCTAACATTGGGATCTTCAAATTTTTCTAAATCAAAAAATTCTGTATCAACTTCATTATGCGAATATTCATAATTCTGAAGAGAATCTATATGTATTTGTTTTATCAAACATAAAGTATCAAGAACTTCTTTTACAGTCCTACTTGCAGATAAATCATTAACATTTAGATTTAGTGGCATAGTTGAATTTTCAGTAAGTTGCATTGTAGAACCTATAAAAATATTAAAGTTTTGAGCTAAGTTTGATAATATAGTTGCAGTTTTTTTAATTTCATCAGCATTTCCTATGTGTTCAGTATCTGCTTTTAGAGTGTCATAGAAAACATATTGTATTTGTTCTTTATAATAATAATTTTTGATAACCTTATTTAGTTCTTCGTTTGTATGGTCTGTAATATTTATAAAATGGATTGAATTGCTAAGCTGTGAACTAAGCCAGTCTGTTACAAATAAAACATCACAAAAGTCTTTAGAATATTTTTTTAGTTTTTCTATAAAATCTGTTTGAGTTTCATCACTTTTTCTAGCTATATAACCATTTTCATCAGTTTCAACATCAACACCTTGAGTTGGTCTAAATTTTAATTCCAAAAGTTCACCTTCACTTATTTTTAGTTTATATCCATGGAGTTTTTGTATTTCTGGATTATTGATTACAGTTGTAATTAAGCAAAGTTTCATTTTTTCTTCAGACATTTCATTTGAAATTACTAAAACTTTTTGATGATGTACAAATGAAATATATGAAGCTAAATTCATAGTAAATCTACTTTTACCAGCATTTGAAGGCATTGCAAATGAAGTTGTTTCACCTTTTCTTATACCTTTAAATACGCTAGAAAGTATAGGGAAAGGAAGCTCTAGTCCATTTGCTAAGTTATTATCATTTGATGTTAAAAAGCTTGAAACACCTTCATTTAACACAGATTGTTTAAATTTAGATGTAACCTCAGCTTGACTAACTGCATTTTCTACTTCTTCTATAGACATTTGATTATATAATTTGTAATTTATAATATCTATTATTTTCTCTTGTATGTATTTAATTGGAATTCTTCTATAGTTTTTTCTTAAAATAAAAAGTTTTCTAAGTTCTACATAGATTTTCTCAAAGTCGTATTTTTTTCCTTCTACTTTAATTTTAAATGTTTCTTTTAAAGGAAAGATTTCTTCTACATTTCTTGCAAAATTATATCCTTTTTTTGCGAGTTCAGAAGCATAAGCTTCTCCGTCAGAAAATAAAATCAGTTTATATAAATTTAGTATAATATCATTTGCAAAGTAGCAGTCATCATATAGAAAATAGTATCTACTTATTGATTTTGGATCTGTAAGCAAAAGACCAATATAAGTTTCTTCTAATTCCTCATCCATCAAAGCCTTTGGATAAGCACTTTCGGTTTCTTCTTCTGAATTTTCCTCTTCATTAATAGGGGATTCCATAGGTAATTCCTCTTCAATAGCAAGACCATATTTTAAAGTTTTAAGTGCAGTAACAGCAGCTTCGAAATCACTATTATCTAATAGTTCTTTTATATGGTTTACCTGCGCTCGATTTGTCATTGTGACAGGTATTTCATCTAATAAATCATATAGCTTTTCAATCATTTCTGGATTCATATTTCTTCCACCTTTCTTTATAAAGGTATTATATAATATAATAATTAAAAAATAAAGAGAAAATCGTTATATAAATAATTTTATTTGCTTCAAAAAGATTAAATTGATTTGGTTAATTTTTATTTGGCATGTATTCAACTATATCAGTTATCGAACAATTTAAATAGTCACATAATCTTGCAAGCACAAATATATCTATTCTTACCAATTCTCCTGTCATAAGCCTTTTTATTACTTTAAAATCTGTATTTGTATCTCGTATTAGTTTATTAATACTAATACTTCTTGTATTTAAAATTTCTTCTAATTTAAATAAATAATAACCATTTTCAATGTTTAATTCTTTGATTTTTAACATATATACCACCAATCCTTATAAAAAATTATAAAGTTTTAATAGGATACTTGACTACTGGTTATATAACCAGTATAATATTAATATGAAATTTAACTTACCTTTGTGGGAGGGAATAAAAATAGTTTGTCTTGTTTGGTTTTTTCTATTTTTATTCCTTGCCATAAGGGAGATAAAAATATTATTACCAAACCAAAGATATTAATGTTAAAAATAAAAAATAAATGAAAAAAAGAAAGGAAAACCAAACCAAATGAAAACCAAAAAACAAAACCAAAGCAAGAGCGAAAGAGGGATAACCTTAATCGCTTTAATAATCATGATAGTAATCATCGTAATACTAGGAGCAGTAACAATAAGAGGACTAGTGCGGAAACCATAGCCTAGTAGACACAACAGCAGAAGTAGCAAACGACTGGAAAATAGTATC
>JAAWDU010000077.1 GCA_022793905.1 Clostridia bacterium | reverse complement strand
GATACTGCCTTGCCTACAGAGCCAAAGAAAATTTACATCCCTAGAATGACCCATCTTTTGAAAAGGCAGTCTTTTGAAAAATTTGTAGAAAAGCAATTAATTAAATTGCGAACAGAACTTGAAAAAGTTTCCTAAAATTTAGCCCTAAAAAAACTAAATTTTTAGGGCTTATGTTTAAAATATTTTGGGACATTTTCAAAAATCATTGACATACTTTTTCTAAATTTTTTTATTTTTTTCTAACATAAATTATATACTCATACAAATATGGATTTTTTTCATCTGTTATTCCTTTCTCTTTTTCTGTAATTTCCCACTCCTTTTCATCAATTTTTGGGAAATAAGTATCTGCTTCAAATTCCTCTTCAATTTTAGTTATATACATTTTTTTAACAAATGGCATAAGCATTTTATAAATACTCGCTCCACCTATTACAAAACATTCCTCACTTGAATTTATATATTTTTCTATATCTTTAATTTCATACACAATTTCAACCATTTCATTTTCTATACTAAAATTTTTATTTCTTGTAATAACAACATGTTTTCTATTTGGAAGTACTCTGCCTAAAGATTCAAAAGTTTTTCTTCCCATTATAATTGTTTTTCCGTGTAGTTAACATCTTAAATCTTTTTAAATCTTCTGGCAGATGCCAAATTAACTTGTTCTCTTTTCCTATTTCATTATTCTTTGCGATTGCAACAATAATACTTAGCATACTTTTTCTCCTTTATACTGAGACTGGCATTTCTATTTTCCCTAAATTTTTATAATCTATCAATTTTATATCATCTATTGTAAAATCATAAAAATTCTTAATCTCTGGATTTATCCAAAGTTTAGGTGCAGGTAATGCTTCTTTTTTTCTTGATATATGTTCTTTCATTCCCTCTATTTGATTTTCATAAATATGGGCATTACTTATACAAACTGTCAATAGTCCGAGCTTTTAACTCTGTAACTTGCGCAAGTAAATGTATAAGTACTGCATATTGTACTACATTAAACGGATTTCCTAGTGGTAAATCATTTGAACGTATTGTTAACAAACAATTAAGCTTTCCATCTGTTACATCCCAACATGAATTGAATACACATGGATATAGGCTTCCTGTATCTAGATGAGGTATTTGCCATAAATTTATTATCATTCTTCTGTCTTGTGGATTTGTTTTTAGTTTATGAATTAGATTATCTATCTGTTTATATTCTTTTACAACCCATCCATATGAGGTTCCAATTGTTCCATCTTCCATTTCCCATTCATCCCAAATATGAACATTATCCCTTTTTAATTCTTCTACATCGTTTGATTGTTTTTGAAATATCCATAGAAGCTCTTTTACTGCTGTTTTGAATGCTACTGATTTTGTCGTAAGTATTGGAAATTCCTCTTGTAGATTGAACTTCATTATTTGATGAGGTAATTTGTATGTTGCAATTCCTGTTCTATTATTATCATAATACCCTTCTTCAAGTATTTTTTCTGCAATATCAAGATAAATTTCATCATATTTACTCATATACTTTTCTCTCCCATTTTAGATTTTTATGTAGTGAAAAATACCCTCCTATTTTTGGAAGGTATTTCTTCATTTTATTCTCCTCTACCTTCAGGTAAAGCATTTTCTCCATTTGTAAGCCTTGCTTTAAATACATATGTAAGAGCTCTTGCGACTTTGCTTTGTTTAATTCTTTGCCATAATGATGGTTTCACATTTACTCTTGTATCTTCTATGTAAGTATCTTTTTCCATCACTGTATTTGTATCTTCTTCATTAATTTCTACTGGTGTTGGTATGCCTTTAAGTGCATCAGCAATTTCAATTCCTATATAGCTTAAAGCTTTTGACCTATCTTCTATTCTTTCCATATCTATTTCAATATGTAAATTAGCTTCTAGATTACTTATTCTGGCTTGTACTAGTTTTACTGCATCTTTATAGTTATTTGAAGTATCTGACTTAGCTCTTCCTATTATTCCTAAAGCATCTATTATATCCTCTTGGAACAATTTTGAAGCATTTTTAACATATACTTTCCAATCTTTATCTTTTTTAATTGTGTTATCTAACAATTCTTTTAAATCAGTTGAAAGCCCAATATTCTTTTCTCTTTGCCTAATAAGTTCTTCAATTTGTTTTGTGTTTTCTTCAAATTGATTTGTTGCATATTCAACTAAACTGTAAGCAGCTTTATAAACAGATACAGGGAAATTCTTTTTCCTTGGATATTCAATTAAATACATTCTAATAGATTCAATCATGTCCTTAAAATATGCATCATCTTCTAATTGAACTATTTGTTTTTTGCTGTTTGGATTAATTAGTTTTTGTACTTTATCTATGTTAGATAAAATCTTTTCTTCTGTAATAACCATTCTTATGTTTACTATGCCAGCTTTATTTTTTCTAAGCATTGTAAACCTCCCTCCTTCGTACTAATGTTATATCTATTTATACGATAATTATATAACATTTCACTAAATACTACAATAGTAAATTCAAAATTTTCTTTTAAATTTCAATTACAATTTTATTACATTTTGATTACATTTGTCAACATTTTTTTGTAACTTTTTACAAAATTTTTGCAAGTTCTTCATGTCTCTTGATTTTAGCTGTTGTTGTTTTTATTAATGGTTCTGTTGTAATCATTATTTCTCTAATATATTTGTAAGCTGGCATTGTTTTGTTTATTTCTTTCACTCTTTTTTGTAATAATTCATATATTTCTGCTTCATCTTTTATTTTGTACATTTCTTCCATTACTTCTTGGTCATACACAATTTTCACACAAATTTTTGTATCTCCATCTTTCTCAGGTTTCCCATAAACCATACTTTCTACAACACCTTCTACTCTATTTACTAGATTTTCAAGTTCTTCTGGGAATATATTTTTACCATTTTTTAGTACAATTACACTCTTTTTTCTACCAGAGATAAACAAATATCCATCTTTATCTAAACGTCCTAAATCTCCTGTTTTGAAATATCCATCTATAAATACTTGCTTATTAGCTTCTTCATTATTATAATATCCAAGCATTACACTTGGTCCTTTAACTTGAATTTCTCCAATACCTTCTTCATCTTGTTCTGCAATTCTTACTTCTAAGCTTGGGAATACTTGACCAATTGAACCTTCTCTATAGTGATCATCTGTACCCGCTGAAATAACTGGTGATGTTTCAGTAAGACCATATCCTTGCACAATTCTAAAGCCTAAATCATTAAAGCCTCTTTCAACTTCTACATCAAGAGCTGCTGCTCCACTTACAAACAATCTTATTTTTCCACCTAACTTATCATGAATTTCTTTAAATAGTTTTTTCCTCACATCAATATGCATTTTTCTAAGTACATTACTTACTTTACGACCTTTTTCAACTTTTCCAAGTTTTCCTTGTTTTTCTATATTTTTCATAAGTTTTCTATACATATTTTCAAAAAGAACTGGTACAGAAAGCATTACACTTATTCTGTATTCTCTTAAGTTATCTGCAATATGCTTTATTCCCTCACAAAAAGCAACTCCTGCACCTCTATATAATGGATATAGAAATCCTACTGTGCATTCAAACACATGATGCATTGGCAAAAACGAAAGCATTGTATCATCTTTATTTACATCTAAAACTGAAGCAATATCTACTATATTTGCACAAATATTCCTATGACATAGAGCAACTGCTTTTGATGCAGATGTTGTACCTGATGTAAACAGCATTATGTTCATCTCTTCTGGATTAATTTCGGCATCAAGAAAATTTCTATCTCCTTCTTCTATTAACTTTCTGCCTTTTTCTACTAATTCTTTTATTGAATAAATTCCATCTTTATTCTCTTTTAAGTCCATTGAAATAAGATGTTTAAGTCTTCCGAATCCCCTCTTTTTTAAGTTTTTTCATTATCTCATCATACTTTCCGAGAATAACAAATTGCTTCTACATCTGAACGTTCAACTAAACTTTTTATTTCATTTTCAGGAAGAGATTTATCAAGTGGCACTACAATTCCTGTTCCACAAGTTACAGCAAGATATGATAGTCCCCATTCATATCTATTTTCTCCAATTACTGCTATTCTCTTTCCTTTTAATCCTAATTTAATCAAAGCTGTTCCGAAGTCCATCTACCATTTCTCTAAATTCTTTATGCGTAATTATATCAAACTTGTCTTCTACATCTGTTTTAAACTTATATGCTGGTCTTTCTCCATAAATTTCTCCCGACTTTTTAAGCATATCCTTTAAATCAGTTATTTCAATAGTTTCATGAATACGTTTTTGCATTGTTCTATCCACCTCTAAATTTTATTAATTTCTAATATTATATTATTTAATAAAAAAATATGCAAGTTTTTTTATCAAATTTGCATATTTTTGACCACCTATTCAGGATTCTATTCTATTTTACATTACATATAATAAAATGCATAAAAAGTGTAATAAACTAGCTATACATATGCATATATGGAAAATCGAATGCATATATTTGCGTTTTTTTCCGAACTCCATAGAGAACAGCTCCTATTGTATATACTACTCCACCTGCAACAAGAAGTATACAACCAGGAATCCCTAAATATTTTGGTAGTACAGGCATTTTAAATATTATGCACCATCCCATTGCTAAATAACATATCATAGAAAATTTCTTATAACGTTTCAAGTCTATAGAATTAAGTATAATTCCAATAACAGCAAATCCCCAAATCAGTCCAAAAATAACCCATGCACTAATTTGATTATCTTGCATTAATGTACATAAAGTAAATGGAGTATAGGAACCTGCTATTAGTAAAAATATCGAGCAATGATCTAAAATCTGCATTACCTTTTTTCCTTTAACTTTTGGACTTAACCCATGATATATACTTGACATTGTATATAAAATTATCATTGTTACTCCAAAGATTGCTCCACTTATTATTCCATATACATTTCCATGTACTGATGCCATTACAACACACAATACTGTTGCGACAATGCCAATAACTCCTCCTACAATATGAGAAGTCATATTAAAAATCTCTTCTCCTTTTGTATAACTTGGTAAAATCCTATCTTTTAGTTTTATTCTAGTCATAAATATAAAACCTTTCTTAATCTAGTATTGAATACCAGATTATCACATTCAAAATAACTTGTCAAGGTTATTCACTATTTTTTCATATTATTTTCCCACCACCTAAAACAGTATCTCCGAATATAAAAAACTGCTGATTGACCATTTGTTATTGCTCTTTGTGGTTCATCAAAAACTATTTTAATATTTCCTCCATTTTCTCTTATTCTCGCTCTTGCAGATTTACTTGAATATCTCGTTTTTACTAAAACTTCCATCTCTTTTTCTAATTTATCTATTAAAAGTAAGTTTATATCTGTTACTTCTATTTCTTTTTTGTAGAGCTCTTTTTCCTCTCCTACAATAACTTCATTTTTTTCCTTATTAAATCCAAGCACAAATAATGGCACTTTATATGATATTTTAAGCCCTTTTCTTTGACCTATGGTATATCCATAAAGCCCATTATGTTTTCCTAAGATTTCTCCTTTTGCGTTTACAATATTTCCGAATTTTTGGCTTTATACTGGAATTGTTTTCTAAAAATCTTTTGTAGTTTCCATCTGGAATAAAGCAAATATCTTCACTATCTGGCTTAGTTGCAACTTTTAAATTATTTTCCTCTGCAATCTTCCTAATTTCATCTTTATTTTCAAAATCTGAAAGTGGAAAAATTACATGTTCAAGTATTTCCTTTGGAATGCTCCAAAGCACATAACTTTGATCTTTTTTACCAGCATTTGACTTTTTTAATACATATCTTTTATATTCATCATCATATTCTATTTTTGCATAATGACCTGTTGCAATATAATCACACCCCAGACTTTTTGCTTTTTCATACATTACGCCAAATTTCATATGTTTATTGCACTCTATACAAGGATTTGGTGTTTTACAATTTGCATAACAATTTATAAAATCATCAATAACATATTTCTTAAACTCTTCTTTATAATTATATGTGAAATGTGAAATTCCAAGTAAATTGCAAATATTTTTAGCATCAAGATATGTATTTTTATCAGCATTACTACCTTCTTCAATCAGTTCCAAAGTTGCACCGAGTAACAATATATCCCTGTTTTTTCAATAGTAAGGCTGATACACTACTATCGACCCCTCCACTCATGCCTAATAATACTTTTTTATTTTTCATCTAATATCTCCTCTATTGTATGCCACGCCAAGAGCGCACATTTTACTCTAGCTGGCATATTAGAAACATTTCTGAACGCAACTGCATCTTCAAGTTTTTTTAGTTTCTCCTCTTCTTGCTCTTCTCTTTTTATCATTGCTATAAAAGTTTTTATAATTTCTTTTGCTTCTTTAATTGTTTTTCCTCTTAATGTATCTATCATTATAGATGTAGAACTTTGTGAAATAGCACATCCATGCCCTAAAAATGCCATATCCTCAATTATATCTCCACTTAATTTTAATTCTAAAGTAATTTCATCACCACAATTTGGATTATGTCCTATTTGCTCATAATCTGCATTTTCTAGCTTTTTTTTATTATATGAATTCATGCTATGTTCCATAATTAAATCATTATAAATATCTTCCATTTTGTTACCTCTTTAAATATACTTCTTAAACATTTCATATGCCTCTTTAAGTGCACTTACTAACCTATCTACATCTTCCTTTGTGTTATAGAAATAAAAACTTGCTCTACAAGTTGAATCAATTCCTAAATATCTCATAAGAGGTTGTGCGCAATGATTTCCTGACCTTATGCAAACGTTTTTTGAGTCTAGAATACTTGCTGTATCATGCGGATGTACACCATTTATGTTAAATGAGATAACTCCAGAATGATTTTCCTCATTTGGTGTTAGATATAATGTCAAAAAGTCAAGTTTTAAGAGTTCTTCTCTTGCATATTTTAGAATCTCTTTTTCTATTTCTTGAATTCTATCATATCCTAAGTTTTCTATATAATCAATTGCAGAACCTAAGCCGTACAACTCCTCCTACATTCTGCGTTCCTGCTTCAAACTTATTTGGAAGTGGTGCAAATGTTGTTTCTTGTTCATAAACATATTCAATCATGTCTCCTCCCATTAAAAAAGGTGTCATGTTATTCAACAATTCCTTCTTTCCATAAAGAACACCTATTCCTAGAGGTGCAAGCATTTTATGTCCAGAAAATACTGCAAAATCTACATCTAACTCTTGCACATCAATTTTTCTATGAGGAATGCTTTGTGCTATATCCAAAATAACAATCGCTCCTTTTTTATGTGCAAGTTTAATAATCTTTTGAATATTATTTACTGTACCTAAAACATTTGAAATATGCATAATTGAAACAATTTTTGTTTTATCTGTAATTTTCTTTTCAATTTCTTCATCAGGTATTTCAAACTCATCATTTATATACATATAATTTAATTTTGCTTTAGTTTTTTTGCAAACCTTTTGCCAAGGGACTAAATTTGAATGATGTTCCATTATTGAAATTACAACTTCGTCATTTTCTTTTAAATTCTCAAGACCATATGAATATGCAAGTAAATTCAAACTTTCTGTAGTATTTTTTGAAAAAATAATTTCATCTCTATATTTTGCATTTATAAACTTTTGTACTTTATCTCTTGTTCCTTCATAAACTTCCGTTGCTTCCATACTAAGCTTATATGCTCCTCTATGTGGATTTGCATTATGTTTTTCATAAAATTCTTTGCATTTTTCTATAACTTGTCTTGGCTTTTGAGATGTAGCTCCGCTATCCAAATAGACAATATCTCTATTGATAAGTAATTGGAAGTCTTTTTTTAATTCCTCCATTTCAATCCTCCTTAATTTAATCTCATATCTATTTCATTTAAAATTTCTTCCTTCAATTTTTCATCTTCAATCTTTTCTAAAATTTTATTAAACTTGGTTCTGACAATAAGTTTCATAGCTTCTAACTTTGAAAAACCTCTACTCATAATATAAAATAATTCTTTTGTATCAATTTTTCCAACAGATGCGCTATGGTTTCCTTCAACCTCTTCCTCTTTACATAAGAGCATTGGAAGTGAAATACTCCTTGCTCTATCTGATAAAAGCATACAAGCTTCATTTTCATTACCATGTGCTTTTTTTGCTCCGCTTTTTAAAATCAATAGTTCCTTTGAAATGCTTTCTTGAGCGATCCTTTAATGCTCCTTGAAGTTCAAATTCCACATTCGTCTTTTCTCCTTCTAATTCAGAAATATAATTCAAATCAAACTCTTGGTCATCTTTTCCAAGATAAATTACATTAGCACTATTTTGGGCTTCATTTCCGTTTTAGCAAAGAAAAATAGTTACTAATACTACGTTTTCCGCCAAAATCTATAATAGTAAATTTTATACTTGCATTATTTTCAAGTATGTTTTCAAAACTCTCAAAATTGTTAGATTTAGTATTTAGCAAATTTATAAAAGTAATATCTAATTCAGCATCTTGAGCACATTTAGTTCTAATAATTCCATTATGATAATTTTCTTCATCATCGTTTGACTTGTACTTAATCAAAATCTTAGCTTTCGCTCCGCTTTTTGCATTCTATATCAATTAAATCTATAAGCTTTGAATTTTTTTTATCAAAATCATTATAAATTTCAATAAAAGCTGTTTTTTTAATATTTAACTTAATCTTATGATTTGCATATTCAAAAATTTCTTTTTCTACTTCTTCACCAATTCCATATTTTAGTTTTTCTTGATTAACCTCATAAGATGCCTCTACATTCTCATTTAGCCCCAAAATATGGATATTTTCAAATTTTTCTATGTTTTCTGTAAATTTTATATCATCTATTACTACATCATTAATTTTAAAATTTCGGCAAGTTCTAACTGGCGTTTTATTTAGTCTAAATTCCATATTTTATCCAATCGCTCCTTCCAATTCAAGGTTAATTAAATTATTCATTTCGACTGCATATTCCAAAGGAAGCTCTTTTGAAATAGGATAAGCAAACCCACGTACAATCATAGCTTTTGCTTCTTCTTCTGAAATCCCCCTACACATTAAATAAAAAATCGCTTTATCACTTATTTTTCCAATTTTTGCTTCATGAGAAATTTCAACATTATCATTTCTTATTTCAGATGTTGGTATAGTATCTGATGTAGAAATATCATCAAGCATAAGTGATTCGCAAGAAACTGATGACTTTGCACCTTCTCCATTTTCATTTACCTTAATTAGAGACCTATATGTGCATTTTCCTCCATTTTTTGATATTGATTTAGCATTTACTACACTAGATGTATTTTTTGCATTATGCACTGCTTTAAATCCATTATCAAGGTTTTGTCCTTCTCCTGCAAACGAAATTCCAGTAAACTCTGTTTTTGCTCCTTCTCCGATTTAAAATGCTCATTGGATAAAGCATTGAAATTTTAGATCCAAAAGATCCGAGATACCCAATCAATTTGTGCATTTTTTCCGAACTATAGCTTTCTTTGTATTTAAGTTTAGCATATTTTTAGACCAATTTTCAATTGTTGAATATCTAAGATATGCATTATCTTTAACATATAATTCAACACAACCTGCATGTAAATTTATATTATTATATTTTGGTGCAGAGCATCCTTCTATAAAATGCAGACTCGCTCCTTCTTCTACTATAATAAGCGTATGTTCAAATTGCCCAGATTCTGGTGAATTGAGTCTAAAATATGATTGAAGTGGAATATCTACCTTTACCCCTTTTGGTACATAAACAAAAGATCCCCCAGACCAAACAGCACCATGTAGTGCAACAAACTTATGATCGTTTACAGGTACACATTTCATAAAATGCTCTTTTACTAAACTCTCATACTCTTTCAAAGCCGTTTCCATATCTGTATATACAACACCTTGTGCTTTTAGTTCTTCTTTCATACTGTGATATACAACTTCTGAATCATACTGTGCCCCTACTCCGGCTAAGTGATTTTTTCTCAGCTTCTGGAATCCCGAAGTTTGTCAAAAGTATTTTTTATATCTTCTGGCACATCTTCCCAAGAATTGTTAAGCTTAGATTTTGGTTTTACATATGTTGCGATTTTACTCATATCAAGTTCTGACAAATCTGGTCCCCATGTTGGTAATTCTAAACTATTATATACATCTAATGCTTTTAATCTAAATTCTTTCATCCACAATGGATCACCTTTTTGTTTTGATATTTCTTCAATGATATCTGGTGTCAAACCTTTTGCTATTTTGAAATCATAATTGTCTTTGTTTTTTATATCGTATATATTCCTATTTATCTCTTCTAGCTTTGTTTTGCTCATTTCATTCTCCTTTTTTGTAACTTGCATATCCATTTAGCTCTATTTCTTTTGCCAATTCTTCTCCACCTGTTTTTACTATTTCTCCATTTACTAAAACATGTACATAATCTACTTTTAGGCTGTGTAAAATTTTTGTATTGTGCGTAATTATTAAAACTGCATTATTATCATTTTTAAACATTTCTATCCCTTTAGATACTGTTTTTATTGCATCTACATCTAATCCCGAATCTGTTTCATCTAAAATTGCTAATTTTGGATTTATTACTAGCATTTGCAAAATTTCATTTTTCTTTTTTTCTCCACCAGAGAAACCTACATTTAAACTTCTATCTAAATTTTTAGGTTTCATATTTAATTCTTCTGTATATTTTTTTAGTTCTTCTTTAAATTCAAATATTTTTACTGGTTTTCCAGTTATATTGCTTTTTGCTGATTTTAAAAAGTTTGTTACAGAAATTCCGTGGTATTTCTTCTGGTAATTGGAATGACATAAAAATCCCTTTTCTTGCTATTTCGTCTGTTTTTTTGTTTGTTATATCTTCTCCTTCAAATACTATATTTCCTTTATTTTTTTTATATTCTGGGTTATTTAGTATTGCATTTGCTGTTGTCGTCTTTCCGAGAACCATTTGGTCCCATTATTACATGTATTTCTCCTTTATTTATTTTTAAATTTATGCCCTTAAGGATTTCTTTTTCTCCTGCAACTACATATAGTTCATTTATTTCTAATAGATTGTTTTCCATTTTAGATTTCTTCCTTTCTATTTGTGCGTCTCACACAACTTCTGCATTTTTCTTTGTTTACATCATATCCACAGTTTAGATTGCTTAAACCTAGTTCTTTATGTACATATTTTGCTAGTTCATTTGCAGTTTTGTCTGTAATTGCTAGCTTTATTTTTTCTGCTTCACTTGCTGATTCTTCTTTGCTTAGGTTTAATACTTCTTTTAGAAATAGGTAGATTATATCATAGGTTTCTAGTATTTTTTTTGCTAGGTCCTCACCTTGGTTTGTTAGTTTGATTTCTCCATAAGTTTCGTAGTTTATTAATTTTTCTGCTTTTAAGCTTTTTATTGCTTTATTTACACTTGGTTTGGTGCAGTTCATTTTGTTTGCTATGTCTGTTACTCTTATATCTCCTGTTTGTTTCTTTAGTATATATATTGTTTTTAGATATTCTTCTTGGGTTTTTGTTATCACTTTTTTCTCCTTTTTCTTCTATTTTATTTATTCCCATTTTTTAAATTGTTATCCTTGGTTAACAAAAATATTATATTACTTTTAAAAATGTTTGTCAAGGCTAACATTTGTATTTTAGTTCTTTTATTTGGAAAAAAAATAGATGTCTTGTAAATAAACATTTCGTCTAATGCTCATTTACAAGACATCTACTTTGCCCCTCTTTTGCAAAGATTTTGCAATTTGAACTAAATAAAAATTTTTTATACTACGATTTTTTGAATTAAATATTTT
>JAAWDU010000076.1 GCA_022793905.1 Clostridia bacterium | reverse complement strand
TTAGAAATGGGAAACGATTTTGCATTTTTAGCTAGACAAAAAAGAATAACAATAGATGGAGAAGATTATTATATAGACTTGCTATTTTATCACAGAAAAATGAAGAGGTTGGTTGTTATTGAATTAAAATTGGATAAATTTAGACCAGAACATAAAGGACAAGTAGAACTTTATTTGAAATGGTTAGATAAATACGAAAAAGCAGATGGAGAAGAGCCACCAATTGCTATTATATTATGTGCAACTAAAAATGATATGATGGCAGAATTATTAGAATTAGATAATAGTGGAATACATGTAGCACAATATTTAACGGAATATGTACCAAAAGAAATATTACAGAAAAAGTTTATTGATAGTATAGAAAAAGCAAAAATACAATTAGAACAAAGGAAAAATATTAAAGATGAATAATAGTTAAATTTTGTCGACAGTGTCGACAAAATTTAAAAAAGTATAGCTTTAGATTTAGAAATGTTTATATTTAAATTATTATAATAGTGTCATGTAATAAATAAATCATAGTAAGTATTTATATTGCAACGAGGATGTCCTAGAATAGGAACCCTCATTTCTAAATACTTTCATTTTCAATTTCATCAATTATATTATTATTTATAAATTTCTTCTTTGAACTAAAAATAGCCCAAAAGATTATTATGTATATAGCTATTATAGAGATAAATATATTTAACCATGGGACTTCAAATAAATTCTTGCTTAAATACATATTACTATCTATTTGCATAAATTTTGATGTGCCAAATAGTATGAGCAGGCTAAATAAAATGCCATAAAAAATTGAATCAAGTCCATAAAATATTCCCTCTAAAATTAGTGTTTTATTAATTTGCTTGTGGCTCATTCCGAATTGATTTAAGCACTACAAAATCTTTTTTCCTAAGGAAAATACTAGAAGATATTGTATTAAATATATTCAAAGAAGCAATAAGCGCAAGTAATCCTGTTAATGTATTTGCTAGTATATCAGTAACCTTTTTTTGAATTTTCACACAATCTAGCATATTTTTCATTTTGTCTATTTGAAGACTTTGTTTTGCTATATTTGATAGTGTTCCAAGTTTTGTTTCTATTTCATAATACTTATCTGTAAATAAGGCTAAATAAAGAGTAGTTCCCTTCATTATATCATCATTTTTAGTTATTTTAACTCGTTCATTTTGAGCATTTTGCTGATATAAATACCAGCTATCTATTAACTCATTTTCCTCTAAGTATTTGATTACTCCATTTACTTCCTCTAAATCATTTATATCAGAAAAAGAAATAAAAGTGTCAAAAGGCATATCATTTTCATAATCAAACAAAGAACCATATATCCCAGTTTTATAGTAATTAGAAATAATTCCATTTAAGCTTAAAAACAATATAATATTTATAGTTATAGAAATCACAATTGTTTTATATTTAGATTTATCTCTTTTAATATTTTTATTTGCAATAAAGCCCTCTATATGAAAAATCTTTTCTATTACATTTGATGTTTGTGCCTTTTTATTAAATTTCATTGCAAAAGTGCCCTTTATTGCTTCTATTGGGCTTAGTTTATTAAACTTCTTTAAAGAAAGCCTATTAGAAATTAAAGTAACAATATAAACAATAAAAATAGCAAGAGCTAGTGCTGTAAATGGAAGCATCATACAAAAATCAGGTCTATTAAATAAAAGGTCAGAATTACCTTCAGTTAACATATCACGAGTGTATCCTTTTAACAATATATTAATTACACCTGTAATCAATTTTGAAACACAAATTCCTAAAAATAACCCAGCAGTTATTCCGAATAGCTCCAAAGATTTTTTCCTCTTTTTTAATCATTAGTTTCTTTTGTTTATCATCCATTCCAATAGATTTCAAAACGCCAAACTCTCTTATCCTTTCAGAATAAGTCATTTTAAAAGAAGTGTAAATTACAATAATTGAAACAGCCATAATAATAAATATAGCTGAGATTTTAGCAATTAACATATTTTTAGTAAAAGTATTATTATCTAATATTCCAGCATAAGTTAAAAGGCTTTGATTGTACCTAAAGCTTTTATCTAACTTACTGCTATTTATTTCTCCCTTTAAATATTGAGATAATATATTTTCATCTTTAATTTCTGTTCCAGATTTCACTGCAAATTCATCTTGCAATTCATTACTTGATATATTTTGTGCAAAATTTGAATTTGAAAATAAATTTGAAATAGCCTCATCTTTTGAAGAGCTATAAGCCTGCAATCCAAATCTTTCTGCAATTCTTTCCACTGTTTCTTGAATTTTATTAATGTTATTTGTCAAAATAGTAACATCAACAATTTCGTTACTTTCTATACTGCTTTTATCAAATCGAGTAATTGCACCAAGCTGTGCAAAAGTAACGAGTTTATCATCAAAATCTAATTTGTCAGTTTTGCCGAACAATAGTAAATTCTTTTAATTTCCCATTTAATGTAACTTTTAATTTGTCTCCTGTCTCAAGTTTTTCAGTTAAACCTTTATTTTTATCGGCATCTAAGCTTATCAGAATTTCATTAGAATTTTCAGGAAATCTTCCTTCTGTAAGGTAAATATTAGAATTTTTAAAAGCATTCTCATCATAAGCTCTTACATCAAATTTAGTAGTAGAAACCAAATCTAATCCGCTAGTAGGTTTTGCAAAGTTTTCATCAGAAACTCCAAGTTTTTGATAAATAGAAATTTCATTTACATTTTTATCTTTTTCAATTTCACATGCTTCCGCATAAGTTATATTTGAAAACTTAGCCTCCCAGTTACTCTCGCTTCGAGAAATATTAACCATATATTCTTGATAACTGGAAAATAAAATCAAAACAGAAAGAGTAAGAACAGTAACTAAAATAATCCCGAATAATAGTAACTATGCTTCTATGTTTATTCTTCTTCATATATTCAATTGCAAGTTTTGTCGTAATTTTCAAACTAATCCCCCAAAATTAAACTTTTTCTTGAATTTATTCTATTTTCTATCTTGTTCATTTTTATTTAGTTATTTCAATAATTTCATCTTTGTCAATTTGCTTTTTTGCCTTATTTAGTGCTAGGTATATTAGTAAGTATAGTGCTATAATGCATATTATGATATTTAAAATCGGGATTTCGAAAGCTAATAAGCTTGTTTCTACCATTCTTATGTATAAAACATATAATATCCAAATACTTATAAATACACCAAAAATAACTGCGTTTATCCCATAGAATAGGCATTCTAAGTTCATTATTTTGTTTAGCTTTTTATTACTTGCCCCTAGTGATTTTAATACTAGAAAATCCTTTTTTCTTATTAGCATACTTGAATATATTGTGTTAAATATATTTATTGCAGAAATAAGTGCAAGAAATGCTATAAACGAATTTACACAAATATCTACTACTTTTTTAGTACTTTTTTGTGCTTGTATTCTTGCGTGCCAATCATCTTGATTCACTTTTTTTCCTGAATATTTTTCTATTTCATTAAGCTTTTCTTCTATTTCATGAACCTTATCTGTTTTTAGTGCTATATATCCTAACTTTGATTGTGTTAAGCTCTCATATGTATTCTTATTTACTATTTGTGCTAGTCCGTGGATTTTTTATATTTATACTCGTATTTTCTATTGAATACAAGTCTAATCCGTTTAATATTCCGAACAATTTTCATTTCTGTCTCTTTACCATTAACATTTAGCTTATATGTTTCTCCGCACTTTATAGTTAGTTAATTCTATGTTCTTTTCATATTTTGTTTTTGGAATTATATTATTAACTAATATCACTTCATTATCATTCAATTCATTTAATGAAGCCTTATTTAATAATTTCTCATAGCTCTCTCCATAATAGTATTGCACAATTGAATTCATTTCTATTTTTCCATCTTGCAAATTATGAACACCTTTTTTTATTAACTTTTTCATATCTTTTGAAATCTTTTCTTCTGGAATTTTTACTTTTTCAAGCTTTTCACTACTAAAAAAGCAATAGTCTGTTATCAAGTTATTTTCTTTTAAATACTCTATTATTTTTTCTGCACTTTCTTCATTTTGATCTCCGTCAATTCTAAATCCATAATCTGAAAGATAATTCATCGATGTAGCTATTAGTATTCCTGATTTATAAAAATTATCTATAACTCCGTTTGTGCATAGGAATAAAATGATACTTGCAATTAGTGAAATTACTATTGTTTTATATCTAGATTTATCTTCTCTTACATGCTTATATGCAATTACTCCTTCTATATTAAATACTTTTGCTATTATTTTAGGGCATTTTGTGTGCTTTCCTGTCTTTTTTACATTTCCTGCATTTTTGACCGCTTCTACTATATTACGTTTTTCAATTTTCCTATTCGCTAGACTTTTAGAAAAGCTCACCATAACAAATATTGCTAAAATTATTAAAGCTAGGATTTTTATGGAAAATTTCACATTAAATTTCACAATATACTCCATATATAGCATATCACGAAAATCGCCTGTACTTAACATATCATATCTATAATCTTTAAGCAAGATATTAAATATATTTGCGAATAAATAAGATATTGCAATCCCTATAATTATACCAAATACTATACCGTATAATGCTTAGAAGCATTGTTTCTTTTCTCATCATAGACTTTTTCTGTTTTTTATCCATTCCGAAGTGATGAAAGCATTGCGAGTTCTCTTATTCTTTCTGAATAAGTCATTTTGAATGAAGAATACAGCATGACTAAAGAAACAATTGCTACAATTAAAATTATTGGTACACTAATTTTAATCACACTTTTTCTAAAGCTTTGACTTGCATTTTCTTCGTTTATTCCTACATAATTTAAAAGTTTAGTATTATATGTTAATGCTATATTTCTATCATCTTGTAATTCAACATTATCTCCTAAAACAAACTCACCATTATTATTTAATTTTATATCCATGTATCTTTTTTCTTTAAAAGTAATCGCGCTTTCTTTTATTTTTAAATCATTTGCAATTTTATTTGCTGTTTTTTGTACTTTCTTTATATTATTTGTTAAAACTCTCATGTTTAAAACTGTATTATCTGCTAGTTTTGCATTATCTAAAAACGTAATTCCACTCATGGTTACGTTTCCAAATTCATTTATATCTGATGTTAAATTTTGTGTTTTACCGAACTATTTTAAATTTTTTTACATTTCCATTTAATGTAAATTCAATCTCATCTCCTAAAACGAAATCTTTATAGTACTCTCCAACGTTTTTTGCTAAACTTAGGATTATTTCATTTTCATTTTCTGGAAGTCTTCCTTCGATAACGTATATATGCTCATTTTTTAGCATATTAGCGTCATATCCCATTATGTTATATTTTACAGGAAAAAGTGTATCACTTGAAAATCTTTCTTCAGCAATGCCAAAATTGTATGAACAAGCAATTTCTTTAATTTCTTCATACTCTGCTATTTTTTTTGCTTCTTCATACGTAATATTAGAAACTTCAAACTCCCAATTTCCTCTTGCTCTTTCTGAATTGATTAAATATTCCTGATAACTAGAAAGCATAATAAATAAAACCGTAACAAGCACAGTTACAACAGTTATCCCGAATAATTGTAAATCTATTCCTCTCTCTATTTTTCTTCATATACTGAAATGCAAGTTTAGTAGTTATTTTCATATTATTTATCCCTTTTTTGTTTAGATTATATCACATATTTATTTTAATTGCTCTAATAAAGTCGAATTTTTTTATTTATGAAGATAAGCGGTCGTTTTTGAAGGATGAATGGTTTTTTTCTGTTTTTTTATTTTTGTGTATTGTATTATTGGGGTTTTATGATAGAATAAAATCAAATAAAAATTTAATTTTTTGGAGATTATTATGAAAATAACAACAAAACTTGCAGTTGAATATATGAGAAAGAATAAACATAGAAGCATGGTTACTATTATTCGGGATTAGTATTGTAACAATTTTTGTTGTAACTGTATTAATACTTCTATCAAGTTATCAAAATTACATGGTTGATATTGTAAGAAATGAGAAAAATTGGGATGCAGAATTTGAGAATGTGACATATAAGCAGGCACAGGAAATTTCAAAAAATGAGAATATAAAAGAAGTTTGTATGTATAGAAAACTTGGAATGTCATCTATATATTTATATGATGATTTTACAACTAATTTGAAAGTTAGAGCATATGATGAGAATGCATTAAAAAATGAAAAAATAATATTAAAAAAAGGAAGACTTCCTACAAAGTCAAATGAAATTTTAATAAGTACAATGACAAAAAACACAACTATGATTGAAGAAAAAATAGATTTAAATCAAGAATTAGAATTAAATATTAATGGAAAAACGCAAGAGTATACTGTGGTTGGTATGGCAGAGAATTTAGACTTTGATGAAACTATGGGTCTCAGTTTAGGGCTCAATATAGGTGCAATTATATGTTTAGATGATACTTTGCTTGACGAAGATACAATTTTAAATGTATCAGTATTAACAAATAATATACAAAAAATATATGAAACAATTGAAACTATAACTGACAGTTTAGGGTGGGAAGTAAAAAAAGAGAACGCTTCAATTGCAACAAATCAAAATACAATAAAGAATTTAACTAAAGAAGAGGAACAAGCACTATTAGATAATATGTTTATACAAGATACAAAATTGGATAGCGAGGATATTGATACTTCATTAAAGGTTTTATATAACACGAAACTTTTGAATTATTCTTGTATAATGGAAAATAATTCTGAATTTGCGAAAACACTAATAAAAGTTGGTATTTGTGTAGTTATTTTAATTATGATAGTTTCAACTTTAGTAATATATACAGTATTTAAAATGACATATAGCGAAAGGGTAAAAGAATTTGGAAGTCTTTCATCTCTTGGTATGGATAAAAACGGATTGAAGGAGATGATTAGAAAAGAAGCTTTTATACTTAGTACATCAGGCATTGTAATAGGAATGTGGCTTGGATTTTTGCTTTCTAATGTAATAATAAAAATATTAAATATACTTATAAGTAAAACTATTGATAGTAAGTATTTATTTATTTTAATTGATAACAAAATAACTATGACTTTGCATTTCCCATTTATTATGATATTATTTGCGATTATTTTAGTATATTTAATAGTATTTATCGCTTGCAAATTTTCTATGAGAAAAGCAGTGAAAAGAAATATTATAGAAAATATTAAAAGCATTACAGATATAAAGTGCAATAGTAAACAATTAAAATATCCTAAAATAATAGGTAAAGTATTTAAAGAAGAAGGAATAATTGGATATAAAAATATTAAAAGAGATAAAATAGGATATAAAACAATCGTAATTTCAATAATAATAAGTATTGTGCTATTTGTCTCTGTTAGTGGCTATATATCTAACATATATGTTAATGAAAAAAGTAAACAAAAATATGATGAGTATATGATGAGTATACCAGTATTTTCATTAATAAATGCAAACGCTTTAGAAAATGTATTAAATTATATAGAACAAAATAATTTAGTAAATGATTACTATATTGTTGATGTTGCTCTCAGTTCAGCTAAATTGATTTTAACAGAAAGTGAAATGTCAGATACAATTAATCAAATGATTAAAGACCAGGTAATAAAAGAAAACTCATTTTCATTACACCCTCTTAAATTATCTGATAATATATATTATTCTTTATTAGATAAAGCAGGATCTAGTAGTTTAAAAGATGATGAAATAATTATATTAAATACGTTAGATACAAAAACGAGGTATGGAGAAAAAATACAGATAACAAATTTTAATGTTGGAGATAGTATAAATGCAAAATTTGAAAATGGAGCAAATAAAAAACTTAAGATTGTTCGGAGTGTTAGATAGTTTTGAACCATATATTTCAGAAAACTACATTGATAGACCTATAATATTTTTTATTGGAAATAATAATACATTAAATGAATTAAAAATCCCAGACTCAGTTAGTGGTAGTATGAATTGTTATCTTATTTATATAGAGACTGATAATGCGTATGAATTGGATAAAAGAAAAGATGAACTAGAAGAACTATGTGCTAATACTTATATGGGGCATAATCTTTATGAAGAACGTATTTCAGAAATCAGCCAAAAAAATATTACAAAAATAGTTTTATATACTTTAGCTAGCTTTGTTGCCTTAATTTCTGTATTCAATATATTCAATACTATTGTGCAAAGTATAATTCTACGAAAGAGAGAAATTGCCGAACTTAAGTCATTAGGAATGAATAATAAGCAATTAAGTAAAATGCTATTTTTAGAAGGAATTTTTTATGGCTTAGATAGTATAATTTATGGAACGGGAATAAGTGCTGTTACTCTTTATATAATTTATTATTTGATGATGGATAGAAAATTATATGCATTTTATTTTCCTTGGAAATATATCGTGATAAGTGCTTGCATAACATATCTAGTGATATTTATAGCAATGCATAGAGCCAAAAGAAAGATAAAACATAAAGAAATCATAGATGAAATAAGAAATGAAAATATATAAAAACAAGGCGGAAAAACTCCGCCTTGCCGAGAAGAAAAGTGCTATATGTTAGTTAAATAAATCTCTGCATTTATACTCAGTGGATAAGCTTGTGATTACTTTTGGTCATTGTAATAGTAATCAGTTGCCATAAATTTGCCAGCCCATGGTTGAGTGTTGTTATGTAATGTGATTACATAACTATAAGTACCTGCAGGAATCTTTTGGGTAGCAACCGTGAAAGTTCCACCTGGTGCTTTGAAACGCTTTTCTTGTAGAAGTATTCCCTTGCCACGCAGGACTACATTACCATCTACTTTGCAATTGATAACTAAGGTAACATAGGTTTCCTCCAACACAGTAAAAGAACCACTTGCAACTACTGAAGTGCCGTCGATAATTCCAGTGAGATCACCGTGATATCTCGGAGAGATACCGAGATTGCTCCCAGCATAAGACTCCACTGCATTATTGGTTTCCTCGGCCTTCACTTCCGTCGCGTGAGCAACAGTCATGCAGGAAACGAGCATGGCAAAAGCCATCAGGAACGAGAAGAACCGCTTGCGAATGTTCATTGTTGTACCTCCTTCAGTACGTCCAGTAACACTTTTCCTCTCTATTACAAAGATGCCAGTATAAAACTAACATCATTGCAATATAATTATTTACTGTGATTTATTTATCACATGACACTATTATAATACTTAAAATACAAATGTCAATAGTAAAATTGAAAAAATTTAAATTAAAAAAGATAAACGGTCGTTTTTGAAGGATGAACGGTTTTTTTATATATTCTCATTCTTTATCTCATCTATTATATTTTTGTTTGATAGTTTTCTTTTTCCTATTTTTATAGATATGTATATTAGTGCATATGTTACTACTATGCAAAATAGTATGCTTTTTAGCGGTATTTTAAATAGATATAATCTTGTTTCCACTAAGCTGATGTACATTAAGTATAATATTACTAAACTAATGATTATTCCATAAATGCAAGAGTCAATGCCATAAAATATTGCTTCTAAGCGTAGCATTTTCTTTTGCTGTTTTTTATTCATTCCGATTGAACTAAAAATCGCAAATTCCCTTTTTCTAATTACTATACTCGAAGAAATTATGTTATATATATTTATGGATGATACAAATGCTATTAATCCGTACAATTGCATATCCTGCTATTTTTATAATTTCCGCTTCTTTCTCTTTAGTTATTTTCTTTCCATATAAATTTGAACCAAAGCAAACTTCTTCTTTTTCATTTAATATTTTTAGTTCCTTATCTATTTCATTCGGATTACTTGTTTCTATATTTGCAAATACGATATTGCTATTTCCTCTTTCTAGTTTAGCCCTTTTCATTTTTTCTGCTATTTCATCACTTGTAATTATGTTTATAACAGGCTCTTCTATACTTTCATTTTTTCTGTATGGAGATAAATCATCTATTATTCCTACTATTTTAAATTCTTGCTCACTGTTATTTAGTTTTAGTGTGTCTCCTATTTTTAAATTCGTTAGAGGAATATTATTTCCATATTTAGTTTCCTTTGTAATCGTATTAGTTATTATTATTTCATTCTCTTTTAAATTTTTAATTCTAGCTTTTTCTAACAATTTGCTTTTCGTTTTTTCATCGAATTTGAACATAACAGTTGATATATCAAATTTATTTTCATCATTTAATTTATATATGCCAGTTTTTATCATATCTTTCACTTCATTTGAAAGATTTTCTTTTTCTAGTTTTATACCACTTGAAATTAATGTTTCATATACGTAATAGTCATTAACTAGATTTCTTTCTTTTAAAAAATCTATTATGTGTGGTAAATCTTCACTATTATAAACCATTATGCTATAAGCATTATAGTCTTTTTCTTCCTTTATTTCTTGCTTAAATAAATTAGTAAATAATCCATTCATGCTTAGGAATAGTATTATACTAACTGAAATAGCCATCACTACTGCTCTATATTCATTTTTATTTGCTCTTATATTTTTATACGCAATTGCTCCTTCTAATCCAAATATTTTTTGCACTATTATTGGAACTTTGATATTTGGGTGCGTTAGATTTTTTTGTATTCTTCTTGCTGAAAATTTGCTTGAAATAAATACTATTATATAAATTATTATAGATGTAATAAAGAATGCTAATAATGGTATATTTATATCTATTCTTGTGTTTTTATTGAATAAGTCAAATAACTTATATTGCTCTGAGATTTCAGCTATTATGTTGTTTAGAATTTTTAAAATAACATTAGAAATAAGTATTCCAAGTAATATGCCTAATAAGAGTCCAATTGTTCCTAAAATAAAGGCTTCTTTGAAATTCACGTTATTTTTATTCTTTTTATCCATTCCGATTGAAGATAAAAGTCTAGCTTCTTTTATCCTACCTGCATATGTTACTTTAAATGTTGTATATATTAGCATTATAGAAGAGATAAATATTATTCCTATTACAAATCCACCGAGATGTAATGAGAAATTTTGCAAATTCTTTATCTGCTTCTAGTACGCATGAATAGTTTAAAAGTGGAATATTATATATTATTTCTTCTTCTTTTTTGTTTTCTTCTTTTCTATTTAATAGATTATCTAACTTTTCTTTTTCTATTTCTTCTGCTGATTTTGAGTTATTGTTTTGTTTATTAATTACGAATTTTCTTGTGGTTTCATATATTTTTTGTATATTATGTGTTTTTATAGAAGCATTTACTTGTAAGTCTTCATTTATAAGCATATCATCTAAATAAGTGACTGCTGAATATTCATAGTAGCCTAATTTATGTATATCAAATTCTAATTTTTTTGCAATTCCGAACTATTGTATATGTTTCTTTATTTCCATTTATTGTTAGTTCAAGGTTTTCTCCAATAGTTTTTCTTAATTTTTCTTCTGCTTCTTCGCTTATCATTATTTCATTAGAGCTTTTAGGAAAGTTTCCGTTTTAGTAGCTCAATATTAGAAATATCTATATAGTTTTTATCATATGCTTTAAGATTTACTAAAACTGTAAAAAATTCTGGATAAATTGTTGCAAAGTTTTCTTCTCCTAAACCAATATCATAACACATTGAAAGCATTTCTACATTTTCATCTTTTTCAATCTCTTTTGCTTTCGTATATGTAATATAACCAAATTCCGCTTCCCAGTCTTTTTCTTTTCTTATAGAATTTATCATATGATTTTGATAACTAGAAAGTAGTATTAAAACAGACATTATGAGTATAGTAGTTATAGTAACTCCGGCTAATTAAAATAGCACTTCTTTTTTTATTCTTTCTCATATATTCAACTGCAAGTTTTGTCGTTATTTTCATAATTTTTCAAACTTATCTTCCTTTCCTTGTTTTTCAACATTATATCATATTATACACATTATTCAAGTTTTAATAGACGAAATCATGAAAGAAGCAATAAGAACTGAAAATATATAAAAACAAGGCGAAAAACCTCCGCCTTGCCGAGAAGACATAAATTGGAATCCACACCATCCAGTGTTATCAGGAAATGTAGCTTTCTGAAATATATGGTTCAAAACTATCTAATACTCTTAAGATTTATAATATTTCTTATTTGTACTATTCTTCTAATAACCAATCTATTACATTTTTATGAATTATACCATTTTGTGAAAAATCAAATTTATCCATTGTTAAAACATATTTAGGATAGTTATCTTCTATATTTTTAAATGCTCCAAATTCTCTTTCAATAACAGAATCATCTGCTAAAATGTAAGCTACTTGAATATATATCTTTTCTTTAAACCTTGTTGCTATAAAGTCTATTTCTCGATTTTCTAAATTTCCGACTTTAACATCATATCCTCTAGATAATAATTCATTATATACAATATTTTCTAAATATGCTCCTAGTTGTGGTCTTTTTCCAACATTCATTATTTGACCAAATCCTAAATCTGTTAAATAATATTTGTATTTTCCATTTAATATTCTTTTTCCTCTAACATCATATCTATCAGCTTTATTTATCATCATAGCTTTTGTCATATATTCTAAATAGTTATATAGAGTTATTTTTGAGACTTCTCTATCATCTTTATTTGCAAAATAATTTGATAAACTTTCTGCTGAAAAATTTTGAGATGGTGTTGTAACTATATATTCTACTATTCTATTAAATAGATCTAAATCTTTTATATTAAATCTTACTATAATATCTTTTACTAATATAGAATTATAGATGTCTGATAAATATGTTCTTGTTTGAATTTCATCTGTCATCATAAATCTTTGTGGCATTCCTCCCCAAGTCATATAGTCATCAAATACTTCTTCTATATCTTTTATATCTGTTATATTTTTAATCTCACATACTTCTTTAAATGTGAATGGATAAGTTTTAAAACTTACATATCTTCCTGCTATATGTGTAGCAAGTTCTCCAGATAGTAAATCACTATTAGAACCGGTAATGAATATTGATACATTTTTAGATGCCTTAAATGAATTTATTGCTTTTTCCCAGTGTTCGACATTTTGAATTTCATCAAAGAATAAATAATATTTATCTTTACTTACTATTTTATCTTTAATATAATTGTGTAAATCCATATCATTTTTTATAAAAGCATAATCTTCATATTCAAAATTTATATATATTATTTGAGATTCTGGTATTCCTCTTGC
>JAAWDU010000102.1 GCA_022793905.1 Clostridia bacterium | reverse complement strand
TTAGTATTTTTACATTTTTAAAAATGAAAATAATATGCAATAAATAGAATTAAATGCTTGTAGATATGCAATTAAATTTTTACTACCAGCAACACAAAGTAGAATTATAAAATGTGAAATCAAATATCAAGCAGACTATTACAAACTATATGAGAAGTGTATGGCATTTGCAGGAAGAAGGTCATTAGAACACTTTTTTGAATATATGGAAATGAACAATACTAAAAGGGTACTAGAACGGACGTAAATGTGTTTTAAAGCCATTTTTGTTCTACTTAAATAAAATTACTTTTTCAGATAAATTAAAGTATATAGTGGCTTCTTATCCACCTAGTAGTGGTAAGTCAATATCACTTACATATTGGAGTGCTTGGCTATATGGAGTAGATAGAAACAACTCAATAATAAGAATGTCATATTCAGATGACTTGGTGGCTGGTTTTAGTAGAAGTATTAGAGAGATTATATCAGATAAAAGATATAGAGATGTATTCACTGAATATCAACAATACGGGGACAAGCCATTACTTAATAGCGAAGTGTATAACTGGAAATTAAAAGATAGTACAGTTCCAGCCTCACATATAGCAGTATCAAGGGATGGACAGGTTACAGGTAAAAGAGCAAATAAAGCGATGATATTTGATGATATGACTAAAGGTGCAGAAGAAGCAACAGATAGTATTATACATCAAAATTTATACAACAAATGGACTGGAAACTGGATAAATAGACGTGATGGAGATAGTACCAAATTTGTATTTGCAGGTACAATGTGGTCTCCAGAAGATATACTAAATAGAATTATACAAGATAGAGAGGCAATATCAGAATTAGTACCTAGTAAACAATTTAAGTATGTATGGGAAAGTAAAGACGGCTCAACAGTAGTAATAAGAGTACCTTTATTAGACGAAAATGACGAAACAACTTGCGAAGCAGTAATGACAACAGAAGAAGCAAGACAATTAAGAGATGTGACAGATGATTTCCAATGGGCTTGTGTATATCAACAAGACCCAATACCAGCAGAAGGGCTTGACTTTGCAGATGAATTACTAAATCACTTTGATAGACTTCCTGTAAACGAAGATGGTACACCAGCATACAGTAATTATTCGTTAGCTGTATTAGATACAACAAGAAAAGGTAGAGATAATATATCAATGCCTATATGCAAAACAGACGGAAGAAATTACTATATGATAGATTGTATCTTTAAGAAAAAGGGAATTACAGATTTATACGATGAAATAGTTGCAAAAATAGAAGAACATCATATTACTTGGCTTGTAATAGAAAATAATACAGATACATCATTAAAGACTTTACTAGATGAAATGCTAGAAAAAAGAGGTATTTTTTATTGCAATATTACAGAAAAGTATAGCACAGTAGTCAAAGAAAGAAGAATAAATCAAAATCAAGGTACAATTAGAAAAATGTTATATTTCAAATATAAGAAAGATTATAAGCCAAATAGTGATTATGGTAGGTTTATGAAAAACTTAACTACATATAGTTTTGATTATCCAAATAGAAACGATAAAAAAGTTGTCGCTTAACATAGTAATATGTTAATGAAAATCGAAGTATTAAGCTGGAAACCT
>JAAWDU010000075.1 GCA_022793905.1 Clostridia bacterium | reverse complement strand
TTATTTTTTTAAATATTTGTGTCAAATAGCCCCGTCCCTATTGACACATTGTATTTGTGGTTATCTAATTACCTTTTTTAAAACTTTATTAAATTGTTCTGGTGTATCCATATTAACTATGTGTCCTGCCCCAGAAAATTCTACATATTCACTATCTGGCTCTGATTCGTGCCAACTAACTGATGCTTTTTTTGCCATATCATTATCGTATTCTCCAACTCCAATTAAAAGTGGATAATCTCTTTTTGATGTTTTATATTTATTAACTAGTTTACGAAGTGTTGCATAATATCTAAATGAACTCTTTTTAAATTCCAAATTCATTTGATAAAATTTTTCTTGCGCTTCTTTTGTATATGCTGATATTTTTTTATTATCCTCAGCAAATGCTTTTATAGAAAACACTGCCTTTAACATCATTTTCATTTGCTGTTTTGTATTACATTTTTGCAATTCTTTATCAAAATTATTATTATCATATCCACCTATACAAGTTAGAGAAGATACTTTGCTTGGGTATTTATTTGCAAAATCTTGAACTAATACTGCTCCAACAGATACTCCAACTAAATTGATTTTATCAATTTTTTCTTTTTCCATAATTTTTTTTATATATATAGCAGTATCTTCGATTGATCCTTTTCCTATTGATTTGCCATGACCTATTAAATCTATTGTAATAACTCTATAATCTTTAAAATAATCTAACTGCGCCTCAAAACAAGTATGATTTGCAAATGCAGGGTGTATAAATATTATTGCACTTCCAACTTTGGTGTCATTAATCCAATAGTAAATTGAAGTATTTTCTAGTTTCTTTTCATTCATAACTTTAATTATTCCTTCCGTTCCATTTAAGGCACAATTTATTAAGATAAAATCTGCTAGTAAAAATTCTATCATATTCATTTTAGAAAATCAATTAAATATGCTTATTCAATCTCAAAAAAATTGCTGAGTTTTCTTAAAACCTGGCTTTAATGGTTGGAATGTTCTTATAGGATTTTTTGTAAAATGCTTAAAATCAGTAATATTCTCAATCTTCACTTCATGCTCAAGTTTAATTTTGCAAACTATTTTTTCGTCATTATCAACTCTTGCTTGACATTTAAAATACTCTTTAGAAATAAATCTCGGATAATTCAGTAGCACTTCTTTAAATATTGATTTTATATAAGTCAAACTAAAATGCTACAGATGAGAATATGTAAAGTTTTAGTTAATTAATTATAGTATAATAAGTATTAGTATGTTATAATAATACTCAATAATATTATATCAAAGAAGGTTATGTTATGATAAATTTAGAATTATATAGAATTTTTACAATTGTAGCACATGAAGAAAATCTAACTAAAGCAAGCAACATTTTACATGTATCACAACCAGCAGTGACTAAACATATAAAAAATTTAGAAAATGAATTAAATGTAAAATTATTTAAAAGAAGTAAATATGGTATGGTATTAACAGATGAAGGAAAAAAGCTATATTTGCAAATAAAAGAAGCTATTAATATTTTGAATAAAGCTGATTCATTATTTAATGCATGCCAAGATATTAATCTTGGTGTTCACATAAATATGCCTAATGCTATATATAATAATGGAATATCTAAATTTTATGAAGAAAATAAAAATAGTACAATCAATATATTAAAATTAATTGCAGAGCATATGTTTTCTATGTTAGACAAACAGGAACTAGACCTTGCATTTTCAAAAAGATATAGCGAAGAATTATATGATACTAAAATAATTAAATTTATTAATTTAGGATATTTACATGATGTATTCGTTGTAAACGCTAATTCTAAATATTTAGGACAAAAACTTTCGAAAAATGATTTGAAAAGAGAAACAATATATACCTTAAAGAAATTTTCTAGTGCATATATAAATTTAAAAAACGGTTTAGAATTTAAAGCCAATGATGAAATTAATATAAAAAATGTAACCTATTCTGGTATTATTGAGATTTTGAAAAGCCAAGATATAATAGCAGTCATTACACAGGAATATATTCAAGATAAATTAGAAAACAAAGAGTTATGCTTGTTAGATACGGATTTAAAATTAGAACCAGTTGAATATGGTATTTACTATAATATTAGTAATAAGTCTAATGAATTAAATAAATTAATAAAGATTTTTAAAAATAATTGTTAAATATAACTCTAAGTTATATTTAACATACAAAAATATATTTTACATAATAAATAAAATGAACTATAATTAATTATGTAGGAGCTAAAAGTTCAAAATTTGGA
Organism: Clostridia bacterium; assembly: GCA_022793905.1. Classification (GTDB taxonomy): domain Bacteria; phylum Bacillota; class Clostridia; order TANB77; family CAG-508; genus JAAWPK01. The sequence continues at coordinate 20,228 of JAAWDU010000075.1, read as the reverse complement.
AAGGAGATAACAAAATTATTCTTTGATTTAAGAACGATAAAATATCTCGCAATTACAACCTTAATAAAAGAAAGGAGCAAGTAATGATTAGCACAAATGAAATTTTTTCTAGCAATGAACTCTTTAAAGTTAAGAGTAAAGCAGAAGAAGAGTTCAAAGACAGAATAAAAAAGAAAGAAGAACGGGTAAAAGAGATACAACAGATAAGAGGAACTGTATATGCTATATTGGATTTGGTAAATACATTCAAATGGCATGGAGAGGTGATAAACCAAATTAAATTCTCAAAACAATCTGGTAATATTAAAATTTGCGTAGCCGTATTTAGGATAAATATGAGAGAGCATTATATTAATTCTATTGACAGGGGTACTTTAGCTGAATTTGTAAAGAAGGCAGAGGAAAAGGTTAATGAGTTAGGTTATTCATCTACATGTTGGGAAAAAGTATATGAGATTATCAATAGCTTTAATGGTTGGTATGCTCGATGCGAATTTATAACGGGTAAGGACTCTCTTACAATTGGTTTCGAAGAATAAATGTCTAATAGAGGGCAACGAAGTTTTTTTATTTCATTGTCCTCTATAACTTATTATAATAAAGATAAAATAATATGGAAATTTTAGAATGCATATGCAAACTGCTCAAATTATAAATAGAGAGAGTAATATTCCAATGGTATTTGATGAAAGATTATCTGAAAAAGATTTTGGTGAATTTGAAGGAATGCCTAATACAGAATTTGATTATGAAGCATTTTGAAGTTATAAACAAAACATACAATATCACAAAGCAGAAAATATTAGGGGATTTTTTCAAAGAGTATATGGATTTCTTGATGAAAAAGGAAATTGATGAACGATAATATATTAATATTGAATGTAATATCACAAATATAGAGAAACTTTGAAAAAGTTTGAGAAATGAAAAAAGGCTTAAAATTCCACCATTCACATTCCTCACATTTTTCACATTTAGTTCTGTCTTTTGTTCTAAATTCTTTATATTTATTTTCCCAAACTTCTTTAAAATTGTCAGTTCTAATATTTCCTTGTATCAAATGCTTTATTCTTGGCACATTAGGGCATACAAATAAATCTCCATTATATAAAATACTAGCTATATTTATTCCTGTTCTACAATTGAAATAATAACCTCTTGTATCTTTTTCATATTTTAATCCTAGAAATCCAGGACAACCATATGATATTTTGAGTCTTTTTTCTTTGTTCTTTTTTAATATAAAATCTAGCATTTTTTTAATTCTTTACCATCTAATAGTAAATCGTTATTTTCTTTTGCTCGACCTATGGGATCCATAGACGCTAACCTCCATGAGTCCAAGTTTAAATCTAACATTATTTTATAGAGTTCTTCTAATTCCTCTATATTTGTTTTGTTTACAACAGTTGTTACTTGAATATGTTTCACATAATTTGCATTTTTCAATTTTTTTATATTGTCTATAATAGTCTTATAAGAACCTAGTACACCTCTAAAATTATCATGTGTTTTTTCTAGCCCATCAATACTTATAGAAATTGTTTCCATGTTGGCTTTTTTGAGTTTTGCTATATTTTCATCATTTAATAAATTTCCATTTGTTGTCATTCCCCAATGAAACCCTAGTTCTTTTGTAGCATATTCCATTACTTCACACAAATCTTGTCTTACGAGTGGCTCGCCACCAGTTACATTTATTAGGATTAGATTTGCATTCATATCTTCTGAAATTTGCTTAAATGCATTTTCTATTTCTTCTGTAGTTAATTCGCCCTCATATTTTTTCTTTTCTGCACTGCTTCCACAATGCTTACATTTTGCATTGCAACTTAAAGTGCATTCCCAAAACAAATCTATTAATACATGCTTTTTTAATTCTTCGTCTTTAATTTTTTCTAATAGAGTTAATTCACCTAATTTACGTATTTTTTTGAACATTTTCTACACCTGCTTCTGTTACAATAACTTCACAAACTATACCTGTATTATCATATTTTAGTTCTACAGTATAAGTTTTAGAAGTAGCTATATTGCGTAAGTCTGGACCAGTATATTTTACTTGATACTCATCATAATTATAATTACTAGCATTAATCATTTGTATCAATCTTATTACAGTAGATGCTCTTTGGTTTCCTATAAAATTTATAAATTGTGAATTAAATACTTGTATGTCTTGTACTTCATATAGTGGTTCACCACTTGGAACTCCATACAGTGCTGTATTTCTTACAAGTAGCATAACGTAACCTAACATGGCTAGTATACCTGCTGATATAGTTCCAACAATTGCTATTATTTTTTTCTTTTCTTCATATATTTTTGACCTTCCTATAATCTATTATAAATAATTATAACACATCGACTTAATTTTGCAAACAATATGTGGAGTAATTTCATATAATGTAAAAATAGCCAAGCGAGAGAGCCTTTTTTAGGATAAACTTTAGTTTTAAGCTCTTCATAGATTAAATTTCTCTAAACTATGCTATTTTAGTGCTTATTTAATTTCAAAAAAATTGCTGAGTTTTTTTCAAACTCAGCCTTAATGGTCGGGGCGACAGGATTCGAACCTGCGACCCCATGGTCCCAAACCACGTGCGCTACCAACTGCGCTACGCACCGAACTATTAACAATTATATATTATAATACATAAAATAAAAAAAAGCAATACTTTTTTTTATTTTCTATTGAAATTTTTTTAAAACACTATTATAATAAAAAATATAAGTGTAGTCGTAGTTTAGTTGGATAGAATGGCAGGCTATGAACTTATAGTTCTTAAATACTTGATATTAAAGGGTATATGGGAGAATGTAAGAGTTCCTCCATATTTTACCCCATTTAATATATTATAATGTTTTCATATATGTGGCTATAGTTTAACTGGATAGAATGCAGGCCTACGAAGTCTGAGATTGGGGGTTCAAGTCCCTCTAGCCACACCAAAAAGTACCATTATTGGTGCTTTTTTCAAGAAATTTCTTGATACTCCTTGCATTCTTAGGAAATCTAGTATATAATTATTTTAGATTAAATCTTTGGTTATTATTTCTAATAACAGTTTCCTCATTTGATTTTTAGGAGTGATTTTATTGAAATTAGATTTTTTTAACAATCTTGCAGATGGTACTAAATCTCATAGTTTTACTTTACAATTTATTGATGAATTAACTGAATATTTGAACAATATTAAAGAAAATATTACTGAAAAACAGATTAAGCAAGATTTAACTGATTTTTTGTGTACTAATGAATTAATAGCAAAAAACAAAATATCATATACCTTTTTAAGTGACTTTTATGAAAAACGTAATGATATTTTAAAAGAATACAGTAATAGTAGAAATATTTACTACGTTTCTTGGAACAATAACATAGATGATAAATATGAAGCAAAAAATATCTATAAGATAAACGAATATTTTAACGGAAATATAGTATCTACCTTTCATTTATCTGGTAAAGATTTGCCAAAACTTGTACAAGAAGGCATGATTTTGGAAAAATCAGGAAATAAATATATAATAGATACAAAATCAACAAATGCTATTTCTAAAAAACTCAAAGAAGCCTCAAAGGAAATTGTTAATTTACAGGAAAATCATATGAAGCAATATCGAACAGAAAATGATTTATATGTTGTTGTAGAAAAATGTTTAAACAGTGCATATTTGCAAAATATAAATACTAATATAGTTTTTGAAGAAACTTCTTTTTCTGATGATGTATTTAATTTGCTACATAATGATGTAGTTGTTAGTTTTAAAGATGGAAAGTATGTCTATGAAGATGAAATAACTAGAGATTGGATGAATAGTTTTATTTCCATAGATGAGCATAATGAGGTTCTACAAAAACTTATGGCTGAACCTAATTTTTCTAAAATCGATTTTGAAAATACTATATTTAGCATAATCTCTCGTGAGAATAATTATACTCTTTTAAGTTATGGAGAAAGCCAGAAAAATATATTAAAAGTACCCAATAAGCTAATTAGTTATTGGGTAGATGATAATTCTATTTTATATTATGATAAAGAAGATAAGCTCTTTTACAAACAAGTTTAGCATTTATTCATTTAATAGCAATTTTTCATAGCTTTCTCCTGTAGAATAATCAATTTCTATATTAGGCTGTACATTATAAATATATATATTAAAATAAATTCCTTTCTCTCTTTCTTCTACCGACATAGCTTCCATATGTACACCACTTGCCAATTTATTTTCTCCTTCAAAAATTGGTGTTACTCTATATAAAACATGATAATATTTTTTATTTTCTCTTTCATTATCTTTTATATAAGTTGCAATATCATTTTCCCATTTTATCATAGCTTGGTTTAGATAAGCTGTGCCTGTCATTAAGTTTCGAATATTTGCATTTTCATTTGATAATTGCCAGCCAATTAAATGACAACGATTATATAAGTTTTTTGTTCCTATTATGTTAGGGTATTCTTTTTGTACCCAGCCTGAAAGGTTCTTTATATGTGATATGCTTTTCCTTTTTTCTCCTTCTTTTGGCATTATCTCTTTACAAACATTTGCAAATGCAACACCACATCTTTTATACTTATCTAAATCACTATAATCTTCAAAAGGCACAGTAGTAAAATCTTTTTCTTCAAATTCAGGCATATTATTATTTAATTCAATATAAGCATTTCCATTATATGGTGGAATATTATTTAAAGTAATAAGACCTTTATCATTATTATTAATTACATTTCTATCTATTGTATTAGTGTTGGTTATATTATATATATTAGTATTATTATAAGTTTCATTATCAGCACTGTTATTAAATATTGCGAGTATCATACAAATTATTATTGTTACTAATAATATAATATTTTTCGTTTTTCTATACAATTTCATTTGTTTATTATTTTTATTCATATCTAATTCCTTATAACTTTATTTTTGTAGCAAATCATCTATCATACTTATTTCTATTTGCATTTATTGTATCACTAAATATAAAATTATTCAATTAGCAAAAATGGAAATAAAAACAAATAATGTAAACTTTTTTGAAAAATTTTTGAAATTGATTCATTGTATATTATCACAACGAGTTCAATTATATTTGCTTGGTTAGTGTTAATTCCAATAATAAAACTAGGTAAAAAAGGAATAACCAGAAGTTTGATAGTATTAAGTATTATTATTCCATATTTATATATATTAAGTATTTCAGTAAAAGAAATCTCAATATTATCAATAGGTACAATTATGTCATTAATTACAATTATATATATGGTGCATATTTGGAATTTTCAAACTATTGAAAACAAAAAAGATTAAAGCAATAGGAATTACTTTTTTATTATCAATAACTTTTGGTTTGATAATAAATATTACTTTATCTAAAATGATTTTAGAGCCAATAATTGATATATGGGATATATTATCAGCATTTATTTTACTTATTCTTGCAAGTATATTCTTTGTATGTGATTATTCTAACAGTAAAAGGCAAAAACAAATATAATTTGAATAAAAAATTATATGTATACTGTTAGATGTAAATAAATGAGTTTACATCTAATCAGAGTATTATTTATATAATAAATAACTTAATCATGTGTGACTTCAATTTGTTTATTCTTGTATGATTATATCATATTTTTCGGCTTTTTCAATGATTTTTTAAGTCGTCTATTGCTGGACCATAAATCTGCTTTCCATTTTTATCAAATCTTGAACCATGGCATGGGCAATCCCATGTTTCTTCTAAATTATTCCATGAAAGTTTACATCCTAAGTGAGTGCAAGTTGGTGCATTTGCTTTTTCTTTCATCCTATCTGCAACTAATGAGCTTGCACTTTCTTTTATCATTTCACCTAGTTCCCACCTGTTTTTTACTGGATTTAGTCTAGTAGAATCATAAATTTCTTCATATTTGTTTTCTTTACCTAAAATCTTATCTGCTATTATGTTTGAAGCTACATTTGATGTTGTCATTCCCCATTTTTTATATCCTGTTGCTACGTATATATTTTCCATAATTTTTGAATATTCTCCAATATATGGAATCTTGTCTAATGTTATACAGTCCTGTGTTCCCCACCTGTATAATATTTTGGCATCTTTGTACATCATTTTTGCCTTTTTTTCTAATTCTTCATAGGTTTTGCTTAAATCAATTTCCGCACCTACTCTGTGCCCCATTCCTCCCAGAATAACTAAAGTCTTATCTCCACTTTTTGCTGTTCTTAGAGATATTTTGGGTTCTTCTGCTTTTATATACATTCCTTCAAATACTGGTTCTTTTGTTTCTATTGCAATCGCATATGAAGCTTCTTGATACATCTTTATAAAGTAAAATCCTGGAATATTTTTTATTGGATAATGCGTTCCTACTACTACATATTTCGTCTCTATTTCCCCTTTTTCTGTTTGTACTTTGTAGTTTTCTCCTACCTTTTCTATATATATTACTTTTGAATTTTGATATATTTTCCCCTTATTTTCTAAGATTTTATTTACTAATCCTTTTAAATATTTTCTTGGATTGAACTGAGCTTGATTTTTAAATCTTATTGCTCCGCTGTATATTTTCTAGATTTAACTCTATACTATTTTCAAATTCCGCTTCTCCACCAATTGCTTTTACAGCTTTTATTTCTTTTTGTATTTTTTCTAAATTTTTAACATCTTGGGTAAATACATATGCATCTTGCTTTTCAAAATCACAATCTATATTTTCTATTTCTATTATTTTTTCTATATTTTTTATTGCTTCTTGATTTGAGTTATAGTATTTTTTTGCAAATTTTATTCCATAATTTTCTATTAAATAGTCATAAATCAAGTCATGTTGTGATGTTATTTTTGCAGTTGTATTTCCGACTTGCCTTTTCTGCTAGTTTGTCTTTTTCTAATAATATTACATTTTTTCCTCTTTTTGTCAGCTCATATGCTATGCTTATTCCACTTATTCCTCCACCAATTACACATATTTCAGTTTGCTCCTTTCCTTTTAACTCTTTTACTTGATTTATAATTTCTGGTTCTTCCTCTATCCACATTGATTTCATTTTTTCTTCCTCCTATTCCTTTATTTTCTTAGTTTGCCTATTTTTTCAAAAAATATTTTATTATTTTTACTTTTTTAGTTGTTTTTTTTTTACTTATATGATATAAGTAATATGATAAACTGGAGATAAAAGTATTTTTTACCTTATACTTAGAAAGGGAATGGTATTTATTATGATAGAAACCAATGAAGAGATTAGCCTAAAACTTAGACAGGCTATTCATGATTATTATATGGGATTTGTTAAGCAAAAGTTTAAATCTTTACTTGGTAATCGGAAAAGAATCTGAAATTAGTAATCAAATTATGCAATTTTTAGATGCTCAACTTGATACTGGTAATTCCAATATTTGTAAAGATGATATTACTAGAATTTTAACATCTGTATTAGTAGATGATTTTTCTGATACTTTCCATCAAGAACTTGACGAAAGACGTATTTCTTATGCCTTTCCTGAGGTTTGTGATATAAAAATTGAGAATGGAAATGCAGTTTTGCTTTTTGAAAAAAATTCCTCTCCTATAACAGGTTCTCGGTGAAAAATATTATTATTTATATGTTTCTCCGAATTTTTATAATGAAACTATTGTAAATATTGAAACGGAAATAAAAAAACTTGAAAAGAAATTTTCTAGACATGATTTTAAGAATTTTGAAAATAAATTTAATGAAGATTTGAATGCAAAACAATATAAACTTGAAAGTGCCAGAGTTTATGAAAGTGCTTCTAGGCAAATTGAACAAAAAAAGCAAAAATTCAATAGTGTAAGTTCTAAACTTATTAACGATTATGGTAAAAAATATGATGAAATTATTTCAAGAGATTTACCAGTTGAAGAAAAAAATTGCCTTTTAGAAAACCTTTTATCTGAAACTAAATCTTATGATGAGAAAAATCGTCAAGCTGTTGCTAGACTTAACTCTGAATATGAAAAACTTTTAGAAGACTTTCAAGGTAAAGTCGAAGATTCAAATACAATTTATAGACAAATGCAGAACTTGCATTTATTTGATAAAAATAGATATTTTGAAGATATGATGTCTACAAACGAGCCAAAACTTCAAGAACTTTATAAAAAAAGATATCTTCTAAACTCATATAGAATTGAACACAATGAAACTGTTTATAATGGAAAACCTAATTCTTTTAAACATTTTGTTACTAGTGTTTTTAATAGTATTAGATATAAAAATGCACCTTTAATGTTAGGTCCTCATTTTGAAAGAGATTATAATAATCGGAAATCAGTTAACTTCTTCTGATGGAATTGTTGCTGATAAAAATTTAATTAAGGCATTAGCAGAATTCTATGGTAATCAGATAAATGAGAATACTTCCGATTTTGAAAATTTCCTTATTCATTATTTTAAAGATAATTATTTAGAACTTATTCAAGATAATGATGAGAAATTTTTGTTTAAATTTTCTAATAAAGCTGATGATAATTCAATTTCCTATGAAAATGGTGATTTATTTAAGATTGCTGAACAATTTGATATTGATTCTTCAGTTTTTGATAATAACTTTGGTGCTAATCTTGTTGTTAAAGATGGTCTTATTTATGAAAATACTGACAATGGTCTTAATGTAATTTATGCTACTGACAAAGCTTTAAATAGCATTATAAATGATTTATATGGTAAAGCATTATATCATAGTCATCTATCTAAGCAAAATGCTTTACAATCAAATTTAGCAGTTAATTTACAAAATGGCTTTATTGAGTTTGCCAAAAATAAAGGTGTTGAGCTTTCTTCTATTCCTAATATAAAGCTTGGGAAAAGATTTATTAAAAAGAAGAATTCTTCTAATAATGTTATTAGTTTTAAGCAAGAAAGTTGCTAGTTTATATAAAAAAAGCTTTTCTAAGGAAAAGCTTTTTTTATATATTTACTACTTTACTTGGCTCTAGTCTATTTGCGACTGACATTTCAATATCTTTCATATTTATTCCACTTTGTAAAAGTTCATTTGCTACACTCTTGTATGCAAGTTCTGGGAAATTACTTTCTTTACTTAAATGACCTAACATAACATTTTCTAATCCGTACTTTAAAAGTTTTGTTATTGTTTTACCTGCTTCTCCATTTGAAAGATGTCCTCTATTTCCTGCTATTCTTGTTTTTACTGAATATGGATATGCACAGCATCTTAATACTTCTGGCTCATAGTTTGCTTCTAACAATATGAATTTGCTATTTTTTAACCCATTCATTACTTCATTTGTAATTTCTCCTAAATCTGTTGCTATACTAATTTTTTTTCCTTCGTGCTCTATGTTAAATCCACATGAATCCATCGCATCATGTGATGTTGCAAATGGAGTTATTTTTAAGTCTCCGATTTCGAATTTTTCTCCTATTTTGAAGTAATTTTTATCTTCAATTTTTATAACTAATTTTTCATTTTCTATGCCGTTCCAAGTTCCTAAATTTGCATATATAGGTATATTATATTTTTTTGCTATTGTTCCAATACTTCTTATGTGATCTATATGTTCATGTGTTACTAATATTGCATTTATCTCTTTTATATCTATATTTATACTATCTAGCCCCTCTGCTATTTTTTTTGCACTTACTCCGGCTATCTACAAGTATCTTTGTTTCGTCTCCTTGGATAAACAGGCTATTTCCAGTGCTACCACTGTATAAACTGCAAAATTTCACTGTTTTACCCTTTCTATTCTTTTATTCTTTTTATCTTTGCCCCTAAATTTCCAAATTTTTGCTCTATATTTTCATATCCTCTATCTATATGCTCTAAATTTGATATTGTCGTTATTCCTTCTGCAAGTGTTCCTGCAATTACAAGTGCCGCTCCTGCTCTTAGGTCTGTCGCATTTACTGGTGCACCGAATCAGCTTATCCACTCCTTCAAAAAATGCTACTTTTCCTTGTGCAGTTATTTTTGCCCCCATTCTATTTAGCTCTTCTGTATATTGAAATCTTGAATCCCATATACTTTCATTTATTATGCTTGTACCATTTGCAATCGACATTGCAACTCCCATTTGAGGCTGTAAGTCTGATGGGAACCCTGGATATGGCAATGTTTTTATATTAATTTTATTTGGTCTTTTACCACATACTACTCTTAATGATGACCCTTCTATATCTTCTACTTCTGCTCCCATTTCTATGATTTTTGCTGTTATTGATTCTAAGTGTTTTGTAATACAATTTTTTATTGTTATATCTCCTCTTGTTGCAACTGATGCAAGCATGAATGTTCCAGCTTCTATCTGGTCTGGCACTACTGAATATTGTTCATCTTTTTTTAGTTCTTTTACTCCTTGTATTCTTATTCTGTCTGTTCCTGCACCCATTATATTTGCACCCATTTTATTTAAGAAATTTGCTAAGTCTACTATATGAGGTTCTTTTGCTGCATTTTCTATTGTTGTTATACCGCTCAGCAAGTACTGATGCAAGCATTGCATTAATTGTCGCTCCTACTGAAACAATATCTAGATATATTGAATTTCCCTTTAGCTTTTTTGCTTTTACTTCTATTTTTCCTTGTTCTATTTCTACATTAGCTCCAAGTGCTTCAAATGCTTTTATGTGTTGATCCATTGGTCTTGCTCCAAGTTTGCATCCTCCTGGCATCCCAACTATTGCATGTTTACATCTTCCAAGTAGTGCTCCTGTTAAATAATATGAAGCTCTAAATTTACTTGTTAAGTCAAGTGGAGCCTCTATGCTTTCTATATTTCTTGAATCTATTTCTAGTGTGTTTTCTGCAATTTTTCTTATTTTTACCCCAAGTGCTTCTAAAATTTGGCATGACATTTTTATATCACTAATATTAGGTATATTATCTATTGTACATATACCATTTACTAAAATTGTTGCTGGAAGTATTGCTACCGCTGCATTTTTTGCACCACTTATTGTTACTTCGCCTTTTAATCTTGTTTTTCCTTCTATTACTATTTTTTCCAACCGTAATTCCCCCATGCGCTTTTATTTTCGGTATAACTATACCATAAATTCTTTCGATTTACAAGATATTTTAACACTTTTTTACTTTTATATTCATATATTATGTTAGTTGTTTATTATTTTATTTTGGAGGGTTTATATGTGTATGCTTGACCGTGGTTATACTTATGATATTTTGATTATGGATATTGACAGGCTTTTGCTTTCTTTTCCATTTATTGAATGCCGGTTCTATTGGAAAAACTGTTATGGGGAGGAATATTCCATATTTAAGAATTGGAAAGGGAGCTAAAGAGGTATTTTATTCTGGTTCTATACATCGGAAATGAATGGATTTGTACTCCCGTACTTATGAAGTTTGTGCAAAATCTTGCAATTGCTTATTCTAATAATGGATATATTTATGGATATTCTGCAAAAGCACTTCTTGATTCTGTTTCTATTTATGTTGTTCCTATGTGCAATCCTGATGGGGTTGATTTGGTTAATGGAGCTATTTCTAGAGATTCAAAGTTTTATAAAAATGCTGTTGATATTTCGAGAAAATATCCGAGTATTCCTTTTCCTTCTGGTTGGAAGGCTAATATTTTACGGCACTGATTTAAATTTACAGTTTCCTGCCCGGTTGGGAGAACGCCAAAGAAATTAAGTTTTCTCAAGGTTTTACTTCTCCTGCCCCTCGTGATTTTGTTGGAGAACGGTCCTTTGACTGCTCCTGAATCACTTGCTTTATATAATTTTACTTTGAAGCATAATTTTAGATTAATTCTGGCTTATCATACTCAAGGAAGAATTATTTATTGGAGATTTTTAGATTATCTTCCAGATGGTTCTTATTATATTGGTCAGCAATTTTCTAATGCAAGTCGGATATATTTTGGAAGATACTCCATATGGGTCTGGTTTTGCTGGATATAAGGATTGGTTTATTCAAAATTATAACTTGCCTCGGTTATACTATTGAATGTGGCATAGGAATAAATCCGCTTCCTATTTCTCAGTTTGACACTATTTATGCTGAAAATGAAGGAATTTTAGTGCTTGGTGCTGTTCTTTCTAGATAAATAAAAATAATGTCAGTATTCTTGCTGGCATTATTTTATTCTTTTCTATATATGAAAAGTTCCTTATTTTACTCTTTTATAAATACTTTCACAAGATTTACAAGTAATTTTCATCTCATAACTATCTACTTTTTTATCTAATATTGTAATTAAAGGCTCATTATCTTTTGGACAACAAAATCTATTTTTTATAGTGACTAACTCATCATCACAATTTTGACCTTTCCTACTATCTTCAAACTCCAACATTGCACTACCTTGATTTCCACAATTGCATCTATATTTTAATTCTAATTTATCATAAGTTGAATAGCATAAATATCCTATATTTTCATTACATTCATTACAATACATCCACCCACCATAATTAGTCGCTAACCTTGTATTTATTAATTCCTTATTTTTTAATACTCTTGCCATAATTTTATCTCCTTCCAAATTATGTGTTTCTGAAAATCATCTAGTATTTTATATAATGCCCGCATTACTGCAGGCATTATTTTTACTCAAGAGAAAGTTTATTCAAATCCTCCTCTTTATGGGCTATTTAGCATTTTCATCCTTCTTATTCCGTTTTTGTTCATCAAGGAATTCTTTCTGTGCCTCAGAAATTTGGTTTTTAATGTCGAAATACCCAAAAACCGTCATTGCAATGTCAAGGATTATTATCAACACAATACAGCATTGCGTCGACTCGTCACTCCAAAGTGCGGTTTTAGAAAAGATTAGCATAGTTACAATCTCTATAACAACCACCATTATTAAAAACCCTAAGGTTGCTTCTATCGCTGCTTTCCGTACTTTCTTTTCTTCCTGAGTTTTTTGCTTCTTCATTGCTACTCACTCCTTCTGTAAATAATATTTTGAATTTTGCACGCTTGCCCCATATATATAAACCCATGTTTAATGGGATAATACTCATATAGTATATCATGATTTTATGTATATTGCAATGATTATTGCTAACTAATTCATTTTGATACTTCCGAATTAGCTCGTTTATATCTTCTATTTGGTGTTTTTCTAAATACTCTTCTACTTCTTTTATTGCTTTTATACTTGTTTCTGGTTCTATAAAATTGCCTGTTCCGATTGATATGGCTGTTGCTCCTGCAATCATGAATTCTATAACATCTTTTCCTCCTACTATTCCTCCGGAGCCCAAGTATTGGTATTTTTACAGCTTGTGCTACTTGATATACCATTCTTACAGCAACTGGTTTTACAGCAGGACCTGACAATCCTCCCATATTGTTTGCAAGTATTGGTCTTCTTTTTTCTATATCTATACTCATTCCAAGGAGTGTATTAATTAGTGAAACCCCGTCTGCTCCTGCATCTTCTGCACCTTTAGCAGGAAGCGTAATATCTGTTACATTTGGTGTTAGTTTCACTATAAGTGGCTTATCTAATACTTTTTTAACCTGCGATGTTACTTCTTTTACTCCTTCGTATGATGTTCCAAATGCCATGCAACCAGCTTTAACATTTGGACAAGATAGGTTTAACTCGACCCCGTCTATATCTAGTGTGTTTAACACCTTTGCGAGTTCTACATATTCTTCTATAGAACTTCCACAAGCATTTACTATTATTTTTGTATCAAATTTTTTAAGCCATGGCAAATCATTTTCCATAAAAAATTCTACACCTGGGTTTTGAAGACCTATTGAATTTAGCATTCCTGCTGTTACTTCGCATACTCTTGGTGGCTTATTTCCTGGTCTTGGCTTTAAAGATGTTCCTTTTGTTACAATTCCTCCGTAATTTGTTTAAATCTATAAACTCACTGAACTCTCTTCCATATCCGAATGTTCCAGAAGCAACTGTGATTGGATTTTTCATTTCTATTCCTGCTAAGTTTACACTTGTTTTCATACTTTTTCCTCCTATATCTCTACTATATTCGCGTCAAATACTGGTCCTGCTTTGCAAACATGCCCATATACTATTTGGTCTCCTGCACTTATTTTAATTGCACATCCAAGGCATACACCTATTCCACATCCCATTCTTTCTTCTAATGAGATTTGGCATGGTATTTTTTTCTCTTTTGCAAGTTCTTTCACTGCTTTGAGCATTGGAAGTGGTCCACATGCATATATTCCGTCTATTTCTCCTTTTTCTAAATCCTCTCTTAAATAATTTATAGCAAAGCCGCTTTCTCCATAGCTTCCATCGTCTGTTGTCAAAGTGAATTTATCTGAAACATTTCTATATTCATGCTCTAGAACTACAAACTCTTTATTTCTAAATCCTAAATACATATTGATTCTTGCATTTTCTTTTGCTTCTTTTGCAAGTTCATATAGTGGAAATATCCCTATTCCACCACCAATTATTGCAATATTTTTCTTTCCCTCATATGTAAAATTTCCGCTTCCAAGTGGTCCGAAGTATATCTATTTCTTCTCCTTCATTTTTTCCGAGATAAAATCTCCGTTCCTTTTCCCCTTATTTGGAATATAAATTCTACAAATTTTCCCTCTATATTGTATATACTAATTGGTCTTCTAAGTAATGGTTCTATGCTGTCTTTTACTCTTATTTCTAAGAATTGTCCTGCTTTAGCTGTTTTTGCAATTTCTTCTGTCTCTACTGTAAATTTGAAAATATCATCTTTTAATTTTTCTTTTCTAATTAGCTTTGCTTTTACATGTACTGGCATTTTTTACCTCCTATATAAAAGTTCTTTTTTGAACTTATTTTTTTATATTTGAATTTAATTCGTTTCTCATTCTAAGTGCCTCTTCTCTTGTTGCATCAGCAAATTCTTCTTCACTAAACTTGTCTTTCCACATTTCTGATTTATATGCACAAATTAAGCTTCTTGAAGCATTTACAATTCCGCCCGAAGACCTTTTTCATCAAATCCAAGTGCAATGTCTTCTGCCTTTCCTCCTTGGGCACCATATCCAGGGATTAAGAAATATGAATTTTTCATTATCTTTCTTAATTCCTCTAATTGTTTTGGATAAGTTGCACCTACCACCGCAGAAATACTTGAATATCCATTTTCTCCGAATTAGCTCTTCTCCCCATTCATTTACAAGTTTTGCTACTTTTTCATAAATCTTCTCTCCGTCTTTTGTTTCTAAGTCTTGAAGTTCTCCGTGATGATTTATTTGATGTCTTCACAAGTACGAATATGCCCTTTCCGTAGCGTTTGCAGTCTTCAATAAACGGAAGTATTCCGTCTCTTCCAAGATATGGATTTACTGTTACAAAGTCTAAATCAAATATGCTTTGGAATGTTTCTCCTATTGTTGTTTTTCCTATTGAGGCATTTGAGTAGCCTTGTGCTGTTGTGCCTATGTCTCCTCTTTTCATGTCTCCGAATAACTACCATTCCTTTTGATTTTGCATATTTACATGTTTCTTCAAATGCGTTTATTCCTGGGCACCCAAACATTTCGTAAAATGCTATTTGTGGTTTTATTGCTGGGATTATATCATATGTTTTGTCTATAAGTTTTTTATTAAATTCTATTATTGCTTTGCTTGCTCCTTCTAGGTTTTCTTCGTATTTACTTTTTATGCAATTTGGAATTATATCATACCTTGGGTCTAGCCCTATTACTGTAGGGTTGTTTGTTTCTTTTATTTTTTCTATTAAATTATCTATTGCATTTTTCATTTTTTATTTCCTTTCTTTTAACCTTCAAATACTATTCTTCCGTCTACTATTGTATATTTAACTTGTCCTTTCAATTTTTTTCCTATGAATGGTGTATTTTTTGATTTTGAAACTATCATATTTTCTTCGTAAGTGTATTCTTTATTTGGGTCGAAAATACAAATATCGGCACATGCACCTATCTTTATTTCTCCCTTATCTAATTTCAACAATTTGCTTGGATTATATGACATTAATTTAACTAAATCTAATAGTGTTAAGTGCCCTTTATCTACTAGAGCTGTTATGCTTGCGGGAAGTGCTGTTTCAAATCCTATTATTCCATTTGGGGCTTTTGCAAGTTCCTTTTCTTTTTCTTCTTTTGCATGTGGTGCATGGTCTGTTATTATTGCATCAATTGTTCCGTCTTTTAGTCCTTTGATTATTTCTTCTCTATCTATTTCTCTTCTTAGTGGAGGGTTCATTTTTGCATTTGTTCCGCTTTTTCTTACTTCCTCTTCTGTAAAAAAGTAATAATGTGGGCATGTTTCACATGTCACATTTACGCCTCTTTTTTTTGCGTCTCTAATCATATTTACTGATGTTTTTGTGCTTATGTGGCAAATGTGTGTATGTAAATTGTTTGTTTCTGCAATTACAATATCACGACTTGCCATTATTTCTTCCGCTTCTGGCAAAACTCCTTCTACCCCTAAGTCTTCGGCAACTTTTCCTGCATTTATCGCACCTTGTGATACTGATTTTTCTTCACAATGTTCTGATATGAAGCTTCCTAATTTGTTTGCACTTATCATTGCATTTCTTATCATTCTTGCGTTTTCAACTGGCATTCCATCATCTGAAAATGCTATGGCTCCTGCTTTTAGAAGTTCTTCAAAATTTACTAGCTCTTCTCCTTTTTCTCCTTTTGTCACACTTGCAAATGGTAGTATATTGCATAAATTTACTTCTTTTGCTCTATCTTGTATATATTTTAGTGTTTCGATATTATCTGGTGTTGGTTTTGTATTTGGCATTGGGCATATGGTTGTAAATCCTCCTTTAACAGCGCTCTTAGCTCCTGTTTCAATTGTTTCTTTGTGCTCTCCTCCTGGTTCTCTTAGGTGACAATGTATGTCTACTAGCCCTGGCATTATGTATAAGCCTTCACAGTTTATTTCTTTTTCTAAAGTTTCTTCTATGTTTTTCGCAATTTTTGTTATTTTTCCGCCCTTCTATTTTTACGTTTAGCTTCTCGTTTGTACCACTTGCGTAGTCTAATACTGTACCATTTTTTAACAATATACTTCCCATTTTTTCCTCCTACATTTTTGCTTTATAATATCACATTTTAGCTTTTTTTTCAATATTAAGTAAAAAAATAAGCAAACCTATTTTTTAAGTTTGCCTCATTTTTTATATATTCTCATTTTTTATCTCATCTATTATATTTTTGTTTGATATTTTTCTAATCGCATTCCACATTGCAATAAATATTACTGTGTATATTGTAATTATTAAAAATGCTATAGTTTTCCATGGTAAAGTAAAAGCATATATATTTGTTTCTATCATATATGAATACATTATATATAAAGCACCAATACTAAATATTAGACCATAAAATATACTGTTTATTCCATAAAATAATATCTCTAGATTTATCATTTTTCGCATTTGCCTATTGCTCATACCTATGGATTTTAATATAGCAAACTCTTTTTTTCTAAGCAAAATATTTGAAGTGATTGTATTGAAAATATTTGCAATTGCAATACTTAAGCATAGTCCAACCACTGTATTTCCTGCCATTTTAAAAGTTTCTTTTTTACTTATTTGAAACTCCGTAAAAGCTGAATCATTTACGTATAAAAGTTTTTCTCCTACTAAATTGTTTATTTCGCCTTTTCTTTTGCTGATTTCATCTGCTTTGTCTGTAATAATATATATGTATCCTCGAAAACTTCCAACTTCTCCTGTAAACGGATTTTTATTTGCATTTTTTGCAATTTCTATTAGAGTTTCCTCATTTAAGAGCTGTTCTATTGAAACATTTAGTCCATTTCCTTGAAAGCTATTATCCACTTCATTCGAAAATTCATCAAATGAATTCAATATCGCTACTATTTTAAGTTTTTTATTATATCCAGAAATATCTTTAAATTCTAATGTGTCTCCCACCTTAAATTTAGTTATAGGAACATTTTTGCCATATTTTGTATTTTTAGGTATTGTATTAGTTATGATAACTTCATCTTTCTTTAATTCTGAAATTCCTACGCTTTTCAAAATTTTATTATAAATGTCTTTTTGAAAAACTTTTGTGTTTATATTTATTTTTGCACTATTTGATTTTATATCTGCATTTCCTGAATTATTGTCAAAGACTTCATTTTCTATAATTTCTTTAAACTTATCTGTCATTTGGTTTTCATTTAATATTACATATCCGCCTGTTTGATAATTTATGAAATAGTCGTCAATCAAACTATTTTCTTCTAGGTAATTAATAATTACATCCTTTTGTTTTTCTACATCATTCATACATATTGTATAAGATACATATGTTTCGTTTTTGTTTATTTTGAATAAATTATTAATAAAACCATTTACAGATAGACATAGTACAATGCTAATTATTATTGAAAATATTGTTGCTTTACGTTTAGATTTATCTTTTTTAATATTTTTATATGCAAGATTTCCTTCTTCTCCAAATATCTTTTTTATTGTTTTTGAAGAAGCTATTTCTTCTTTTTTTATTTTATTCTCATTTTGTCCAATTATTGCTTCAACAGGTGTCATTTTCTTAATTTTTCTGTTTGAAATAGCACTTGAAATAAATATAATTATATATACAATACATATAGCAAGTATTATTATAAAATATGGCACCTGCATGGTAAATGGAACATTCTTGTTTGCTATATAATATAGTTCTGTTCCTGTGTTTGTTTCTAATCCTAAATTTCGCACAAATATGTCTAGAAAATTGCAAACAATTTTAGCTATGCCTAGACCAAATATGATTCCTATTATTATTCCTATTGCCCCTAACATCAAAACTTCTTTTCTTATAAGACTGTTTTTATATTTTTTGTTCATACCTATTGATGAAAGCATACCGAAATTCTCTTATTCTTTCTTGATATGTCATTTTAAACGATGTATATATTAAAGTGATTGATGTAATCATTACTATAATGGTTAATACAATTCCTAGAATAATTAGTTTTCTTGCAAAATCTGTTCCTGCTTGTAAAACGCATTCATATTCTAAAAGTTCAGTATTTATTTTATAAGTGCTTGTTTCATGCTCATTATTTTTCATTCCCAAAAGTTTGCTATCAATTTCTTCAAAATTCCACTCTTCCGTTTCTTTATCTTTCATATTCTCTTTTGCTTTTAATTTTTCATTTATAGTCTTTACTGTTTCATTTGCTTTTTGTATGTTTTTAGTTAAAATACTTGCACTAACTATTGAATCTTTATTTATGCTATTAGTATCAAGATAAGTTATTCCTCCCCAATTCATTCCATCATCAAAGTCAATATTTCTAGCTATTCCAACAATTGTATAGTTCTTATGGTCTCCATTTATAATTAAATCTAGATTTTCATTTAAGTTGTAATTTATTCCTTTTTCTATTGCGTCATCATGAAATTTAACAACAATCTCTCTCGAATTTTCTGGCAGACGACCTTCCATTAAATCTAATTTCTCGTTTATTAAAGCTTTTTTATCGTATGCTCTAACATCTATTGAAACGCTTAGAAACTCGACGCTATAAAGTGGCTCTGATATTCCAAGTTTCTGCATAACAGAGATTTCTTTCACATTCTCATTATTTAAAATCTGGCTTACATCAGCAAATGTTATATTATCAAATCTAGCTTCCCAATTTTTCTTATTTCTAACAGTTTCTGCCATATATCTTTGAAAACTAGACAACATAACAAATACTGTTATCGCAAATATTGTTGCAATAACAATACTACTAATGCAAACTATGCTTCTTTGTTTATTTTTATTAATATATCTTAAAGCAAGTTTTGTGGTGATTTTCATATATTTTTCCATCCCTATTTTTCAACATTATATCATATTGTAAAAAATAAATTCAAGTTCATCTTTTTTTGAATTTATAATGAAAAAAATGAAAATAAGTGATATAATGCCAATTAATAAAGAATAATTAAATTTTGCAGACAGTGTCTGCAAAATTAGAAAGATTTATTTTAGAAATGGGAAACGATTTTGCATTTTTAGCTAGACAAAAAAGAATAACAATAGATGGAGAAGATTATTATATAGACTTGCTATTTTATCACAGAAAAATGAAGAGGTTGGTTGTTATTGAATTAAAATTGGATAAATTCAGACCAGAACATAAAGGACAAGTGGAACTTTATTTAAAATGGTTGGATAAATACGAAAAAGCAGATGGAGAAGAGCCACCAATTGCTATTATATTATGTGCAACTAAAAATGATATGATGGCAGAATTATTAGAATTAGATAATAGTGGAATACATGTAGCACAATA